>NZ_CAMLOV010000200.1 GCF_946481715.1 uncultured Mucilaginibacter sp.
GCAGGGGCTTCGTTTTTGCGGCCACCGGTATAAGTCCGGTGCTCATTGGCAGTTGCTGCCGGTGCAGGTACCGGTTGCCCCGATGGAGCCTGCGCAGATGCCACAACAATGCCTGCAACGGCACCGCCGGCAATACCAGATATGGAAGAACCATTTGCTACAGCCGACCCTGCGCTGTGCAACCCTGCGTTAACTTTTTCGCCAAAGGTAGCGCCCTGGGTTTGTTTGGCAACCGTAACGTTCATGGATATCCGGTTTGGCATGCCGCCGTTAATTTGGTTGATGCTTTTTTCGGTAGATGCCTGGGCGAATGTTGTTACGCTTATTAAGGTTAATACAACTGAGGTGAAATACTTTTTCATGATGTTTGATATTTTGTTTTGGTTTTTATAACTCTATATCAACAGCCCCCGGAATTTGTTACCCCCCCCCCTGTTTTAAACTATTTTTGAAATTTTTTTTAAGCGGCTTATAAAGCTGTTTCCTTGTTGTACTTATTGCGGTATTCGATAGGCGACATCCCCGTTATTTTTCTAAACACCTCGCGAAAAGTTTGGATATCGGTATAGCCAACATCATACATAATTTCGTTGATGGTTTTGCGGCCTATCTCCAGGCGCTTTTTGCCGGCTTCTATTTTTACTCGCTGGATATATTCTATAACGGTATTGCGAGTGGCTTTCTTAAACCTGCGCTCAAATGTGCGGCGGCTGATGTTGAATTGCTCTGCTATCTGCTCCACAGTGAACTTTTGTTGATAGTTTTGTTCAATATAATCCTGAATGTTTTTGATCACATCGTCGCCATGGTCTTTAAGTCCATTAAAGGTGATAAAGGGCGACTGGAAATTACGGTCGATATCTACCACAAAATATTTGGCGGCGCGAATGCTCATCTCGCGGCTGGTATAGCGTTCTACCAAATGTAGCAGCAGGTTCCAGTAAGCATTGCAGCCGCCGCTGCTGTAAAGCCCGTTTTGGTCTGTTATTACCCGTTCATCTACCAGTTTTGCCGAAGGGTAAAAATGGCGGAACTCGTTTGCATACTGCCAATGCGTAGTGCATTGCCTGCCTTTTAACAAGCCGCTGAATGCCAGCAAAAACGCGCCCGAGCACAGGCTTGCCACAGCCACACCGCTTTTATACTGTTCGGCTATCCAGGGCGCGTAATCTTTATTTATATAAGTGGAACTCATCATATCGCCCGAAAGGGAGGGAATGATAATGAGGTCGGTTTTATCCAGTTCGCTTAGCAAGGCGTCGGGCGTTATGGTGAATAGCCCATCGTTGAGTTTCACCTCTTTGGTAAAGCCCACTATGCTGATGCTGAACAACGCTGGTTTCCCCGCCTCTTTTAAAAACTCATTCACTTTAGTAAACACATACCGCGAATCGGCTATAGAAGCTAAAACGGATTGCTTAAGGGCGAGTATGGAAATGTGAATCATACGCTAAATTTAAATGAAATATTTGGCGCAAACACCCACCCTATAATGTCGTATTAACACCTTTGTTTTATGCTTTTATGCCACTACTTTTAAAAAAACAAAAGGGCAAATGTTAGGCTTTACACCGTACTTACATTTTATGGGCAATACCGAGGAGGCCATGAATTATTATAAAAGCATCCTCGGCGGCGAATTCACCATTTTTTCGCGGTTTAAAGATATCCCGGGTGGCGAGAAAATGATCGCGATCGAGAGGATGAAGATGATACATGTATCATTGGTGCTGGATAACGGGCTAACGATAATGGCTACGGATTTCCTGCAATCGATGGAGCAGAAGCTGGTGCCGGGCAATAACTTTCATATCTGCATACATACCGAAAGCGAAAAGGAAACCGACCGCTTGTTTCAGGGACTTGCTGCGGGTGGCAAGGTGGATATGCCGCTGAACAAGACCTTCTTTACGGCCTATTTTGGCATGTGTACCGATAAGTTTGGCGTACAATGGATGTTGAGCTATGCCGAACCAAAAAAATAAATATCAACAATAAACCGATCACTAATAAAACTAAAACCATGACTGAAACTCAATCAACATCAAAAGCTGCCCTATGGGCAGGTTGGATCATCACCGTATTGTGCATCCTCTTTTACCTGGTAGATGCCGGGATGAAAATAGCAATGGCAAAAGTATCTGTAGATGGCAGCGTTAAACTCGGCTGGCCTGTAGAACATGTACAAACCATCGGCTTTATTTTACTGGCATGCACCATCCTCTATGCTATTCCGCGTACTGCGGTGCTGGGCGCTGTTTTAATCACCGGGTACCTGGGTGGCGCTGTTGCCGTGATGATGCGCACGCCCGCGCCTTACTTTTTCCCTATCGCATTCGGTGTGTTAACATGGGCGGGCTTATATTTCCGCAATGCAAAACTGCAGGCGCTGGTGAAAGGGCAATAGAAATCGCTTCAAAAAGAAAGCTTGTGAATTGTTGATCAGCAGGCTTTCTTTTTTTATTTCATGAGGGAGAATCAGCGCTTTACAACCGTGGCTTTCGATTCGTTCTCTTCCAAATCTATTGCTTTTACAGAAAACCCACCCTTTGGCCATGCTTGTCCTGTTAAGGGCTGCCAATGCGTTAGCGGCGTAAAAGCTATGTGTTGCCCGCTCAGGTAGATATTGTATCCGTAAAGCCCCGTGTTATCTTTGGATGGCTGCCAGCTGAGTTGCTTTTTGCCGCTTGCGCTGGTAATTTTCAGGTTTTTGGGTGCTGATGGCGGCCGCTTATCCGGATGTAAGCGGTTGGTGCAATTGATAAAGGCCCGCAATACGTGGTAAGTACCCTTCCATATCTGGCCTTTTAGGGCAAGTTTATATTGCGGTTGTTTATCTAAGCCGCCCTGGTACCAGTCGCCGTGCTCGTGGTCAATCAGGTAGGTTTGCACGTAATCCCATAGCTTATAAAACTTCTCGCCGTATTGCAGGCTGTCGTTCGGGTACATATCGTCAAACATCAATAAGGTGTTCAGCCCCTCGGCTTGTGCCCACCAGTTTTTGGTATCGGCTATAATGGTGATGCCGGGTTTATCTTTAAAGTAGTACCCCTCATCGTAAAAGCCGCCAATGGCATTATCCCAGCCGTTTTTAAGGGCATGGTCAACCATGCGCTTGGCTACAATTTTGGTAGTTGTGTCATTCTTTAGCCCAAGCAGGTGCGATGCTTCCAGCATCAGGTAGGCGGTTTCTACATCGTGCCCAAAGGATACATGGTCTAATCCCCGATGGCCCAATATATAGGCTTCTGAGGAATCGCGGTTATTAACCGCTGTCCAGTCGGGTTGAAAGAACAGCGTGAGGTTGCCCCTGGGCGTAATGATCTTATCCCGTATCAAAAACAACATTTCCTGCAGGCGTTCTTTTAGTAGTTTGTTTGGCCAAACGCGGTACAGTTCGGTAAAGGCCTCCAGCAGATGGATGGAGGTGTTTTGATCCTTAAAGCCTGTTTCCGCGCGGGATGGGGTAGCGGCGTTCCGTTTTATGGGTGTGCCGTCCAATTCCATGTGCTGGTAGTAACCTTTATACAGCGGATCGTGACTGTGCTGCTCCAGCCAGTTAAATTGTTTTATGGCGAGGCTTAGCGCGCTGGTGTCGCCGCTTTGGTGGTAATAGGCGGCAATGGCATACAGTGCAAAGGAATTTCCGTAAGCTTCTTTTGGCGCAAAGCTGCCGCGTTTGGGCTTGCCCTGCCTGTCGGTATAGGTGTAAAAGCCGCCGTATTGTTTATCCCACAAAACGTCCTTTAAAAATTGAAAGCCCTGTGCTGCACCTTTGGCATAGTAATTTACCGCGGGGTACAACTCTGCCGCCCGGGCGTTGCTCCAAACATGGCGCGCCTGGGTAACTATCATTTTATCCTGGTTGCCCTGCGGTTTAAAATCGTAGGTGAAGCTGCTTAAAAAGCCGCCGTACAGGGTATCGGTAGCAGCGGGATACCAGGGCTTCAGCAATTCGTCCACCATCGATTTTTTCATTTCGCGGTACACATGCGGGCGACTGTGCGGTACAGCTGACTGCGCATAGCTATTGCTGTCAACCGCAATCAGGAAAATCGCTGCAGAGCCTAATTTTTTCAGGATAGAGGCCATGCTACGGTTTTTTCTTGTTCAACAGATGGTCTGCAGCCAATACCAGGAACAGGTAATCAGATGTGCCTCCACCTAAAACATACTCGCCTTGCTGCCATAGGTATGGCCAGTTTAATAGTTCCGGAAAATCCGGTCGTATTAAAGCCGTACCCGAGGCGCTGCCGCCGGGTATGTAAGAGCGGTCGGCACGGTTAAAACCGTAAGCCGTGGTCATAGACCGGGCACCCACACCCGATACAAAGGACGAGGTGTTGTTGCCCGGGTGGCAACCCAAAATAAAGTTGATGGAATTGAGCAGATACTCGTTGCTGAATATAGTTGGGAAGTTGGCGCATAGGAAGTATTGCCTGTACCCAAAGTTTTGGATGCCCCAACCAGCTCCCCAAATGTTTGGTTCGTAGGGTACTCCGTAAGGGGTTTTCATCCCTTGCTTTTGTATATCGGCATACATTTTTTTAACAGCGGTAGTAATGGCGTCGGTGTAGCCTGCATCATTTACGGCTTTTAAAGTACGGCCAACCACCCAGCCGGTGTTGTTAATACGCTGGGCTATCATATCCTTGTTTTTCACCAAAAAGTCTGCATATTTTTTATCGCCTGTGGTCAACAACAGTTCTACGGCAAGCGGTACAAAGCGGCTTATGTTTTTATCCTCGGTTTTGTTCCAAACTTCGGTAGCTATTTGCATGCATTGGGTAGCAAGCGTATCGTTATAGCCCTTCATTACACGGCTTGCAGCTGCTAAAGCTACAGCAGTTTGCAGCGTACGGCCGGTATTTTCCTCGGTAAATACCCAGCGGTCGTCTGCCGGGGCGGGTTTGTTTAAAATTGGGTCGATGGTGTTGCCGTTGGTTTTGTAAGGGATATTATCGGTTAGGTTGGCCGCATCGCCCAATAAAACATACTGGCGGATGGTGGGCTCGATAATACCGCGGTAAAACCTGCCCATGGCCTGGTAACCGCCGGTGATGGTAAGCAAACCATGCTCAATCTGTTGCAGCATATCTGGTTTTCCATCGGGTTGCTGTATCTCTACCAGGTGGTTGTTTTGGTCGATGGTAGTATTGTCATAATCCACATGGAAAGCTTCGTAAGCCAATGTAAGCCCATGCACAGTTTCCGCCTGCGATTCTACCCGGATATCAAAATCCCCCGCATCGTGCCAGGCACCCCGGTCCAGGAAAGGGACATTATCGCCGGGCTTAAATTTGGTAAGGGTAGAGTGCCCTTGTATGTAGCCATCAAAATGGTTCGAGTCGATCGGTGCCATGCGGGCATCGTCCATATGGCATAGCCCGTGCCATACCCGGTATTTATCATTTACCCGCATGTGGCACATTTGCGCCGGCAAAAAATATTCAAGCGTAGGCTGCCAAACATCGTTAGTGTAAACTTTGCTGCTGATCTGGAAGGGTTCCGTTTGGTAACTGCCATATTTAACCACGTACATTCCCGGTTTTTTTATCGAAGAAAAATCGAAATGGAGGTAATGGTAGCGCAAAAAGTTACCCCAGTCGGCAGGTGTTTGTTTTATAACGAGTTCCAGGCCGCCGGCTTCTTTTAGGCGGTACAATGTGGCCTGTAATTTTTGCTTTTCGTTTTTATCCAGCTCTATCACCGCAATTTTTTGCTGGCTGGGGTGGTAACCCACCTGCGAAACCTGTACCACCGGCGGCGATAACCAACCTTTGATGGCATTTGGCGTTACCAGCCATTCTATAGCGCCCTTGCTTGCGCCTTTGGCAATGAGCGAGCGGACTACAAACCAGCCGTTGTTATGCTTGCTGCGGCCATCCAGCAATTGCAGTTTATCACTCTTGAGGTTTTCTATCACCATGCGCTGCGCATCAGATTCAGGCACAATAGTCAGTTTTCTGCCGCTGGCGATGGGCTCCGTTTCGTAAACGCCCTCTTTATCTTTCAGCATTTGGCTGTTTGATTGCTGCGGGAAAATGCCAAACTGCTCATCGGCGTAAAACGATTTGCCGAACAGGATGCCGGGATACAATTCGATATTGAAACCTACCTTGCCTATCCATTCATCGGGCAGTGGCTTATCCAAATCTACAATGATTTTAAAGGCGTTGCCCACCGGCATTACGCGGATGTTGTAAGCGAAGTTTAGGTCGGGGTAAATGATGGGGTTAAAGCCCTTGCGGTTTATATCGTTGTTGGGGTACTCCATGCGCACGCTTATCTCCTGCGTGGCTTTATTTACTACCCGTTTGCCCACCTTCGGGGTGGGCGCCCATTGCCCCGGGGTTGGCTCTAAACGCAAATCGCCATTGGTGGCTGTGCGTTGTCCGTTTTGTATAATACCCACGCCGCCCTGGTGCCCTTCGGGGTAAAAATCGTGCGCCAGCATTACGTTTACGCTGCCATATTCCAGGTACTCCAGGTTGTTGAGAACCATACCCGGTTTTTTTTTTGTGGTTTGCGCTTTTAAGTTGTTGATGCCGGCGAAGCAAAATAAACCTGCGGCAATTAAGGTGAGATTAATTTTCATAGCAATTTAGGAAAGGCCGGTTTGGATGTTTTGCGGCCACGGTAAAATTAGTTGATGTTGCACAGTTGCTTTAACACTATTTGATTGATTTGGTACTAATAATGTAAACCTCGGCAAGTCTGACGCGCAAAATCTAACCCTAAACGCTTGCGATTGTCTATTTCTGCGCCAGCAAACATATCTTGTGCAGCGATACGCACGAGCAGCACAATCCGGCAAAAACAATTGCGGTACGCAGCCAGTTCATGGTAGCCCATTGCGACACTGTTTGCTTTAGCAGATCTACATCAGTTAGCCGGGCGGTTTTAAACATGATATCGTTACGCGGGTAAAAATAGGCAAATGTAAAAGCGTCTGCAACGATGTATAAAACAAAGGCAGCGCCTAAACTCAGCCTGATAGAAGGCGATGCCTTCCAGAAAAGGATGAGCACCAGTAAGCCCAATAGCTGGTTAACTGGCGAAAATATCCGGAAGAAATTGCCCGGGCTTACCGCCTTAAAGTAGTCCCGCGCCGCAGCGATGGAGTGGGGGACATCGCTTCCCCAGCTTCGTGCGTCCACCAAAGAAGTGTAAATGTTTGTAAATAGCAAGCCGCTGGCTATGCCAATAGATGCGAATAAAAATATTGTTTTCATTTGTTTTTTTTTGCAAAGATGCCGCAGTGGCACCCTGCAAAATTGTATTTAACGGACATCCTGGTAAAGGTGCCCTTTTACCGGGCTCATATTCCGCTTGTATTCGCCGGGGGTAATGCCGGCGTAACCTTTAAAGGTTTTGTTGAAGTGAGATTGGTCGGAAAATCGGGTTTGGTAGGCTATCTCTGTAAGCGAAAGGTTAGCATCATCATGCATCAACCCAATAGCCTTCAGGTATTTTTTATACAGCAGCATTTCTTCGGTATTCATTCCGGTAGCCTCTAGTATTTTCCGCTGCAGCTGCCGCGGCGAATAGCACAATGATGAAGCCAGGGCGTTTACCGATAAATCGTTTTGATTAGTGGCGTACAGGAAGTGGTTGATCATTTGCTCGCGGGGCTGCCAACCGGTAAGGTGTTTATTAAGCCAGCCAAGGAAAGCCGCAACCCTTGCATCAAAGCTATCCTGCTCTGCTAAATGGTGCCAAAGCGAACTATAAACGGAGTTGATAAGGCCAAGGTCCACCGTTAAATTGGCAAACTCGCCCGCCGGGGTTTTAAATATATGTTTTACCGCTAAAGGTTGAAACATAACGCCAAAAAATACCTGCCGTTGCGGAAGCTGGATATTGATAGGTTTAGTATTAAACCCATTTATAAAGCAGTTACCCAAATATTGCTGCCTGTTCCCGAATTGAGCCGGTATGGGCAGGCTATCGCTAAAATTGAAGATAGCCTCTACCACGCCATTGGGGATAATACACTCCTTTTTAAATTGATGCAGCGGATGTTCTACCTGCCAAATGGAGTGTATCACTTGTTTAAAACAAGACTCGGTTGGTGTGTAGAAATTGGCAGTCAATGCTTTGAGGCTCGAAGATAGCGATTTTGGTTTAGACTGCCCCCAAGCTATTTACGTTACAATAAATTTAAACAGGCAAACTTATGCGCTTAGGAATACGTTTCGTGAACCAGCACCTCCTACTTTATCTTCCTGATATATAACGCCTTCACATCCAGTACTGTATGTTTGTCGCCATGGCAAAGTTGCAAGCCAATGGCCCCGTCGCTAAATCCTTCTGTATGTACGGTATCAATTGTTTTAACGCCGTTTAACCAAGCGGTAATATGGTGGTCCTTAGCAATGATATAGTAATGGTTCCAATCATTTGCCTTTACGAGTTTATCAGCCAGTTCTTTTGGGTATTTTTGAACCATTTCGGCCCTGCGTTCTTCCCAAAGGCATCCCCAGTAGCCCGGCCCCATATCTACCTGGTAGCCCGGTACGTTATCAGTATCGGTAGGGTGTATGCGTATGCAAACCCCCGAGTTTGCATCGCGGCCGGTCATCCTAACAATCGCATTTAATTCGAAGTTGGCATAGGTAGTTTTGGTGTAAGCATACATATGCCGCTCGCCACCGTTATAATCACCATGCAAAATGCCATTATCCAAAGTCCAGTAAGGTTTTGTAGCCACCCAGTCGTTTAACGAACCAATCAGGTTAACCCAACCTGTCCCAACGGGTTTATCGTCAACAAATTTGCCTTTATCCGGCAAAGTGTACACCAACGAAGTTGTGTTAACTCCCGGTAATACGCGCGAACTGCCGCAACCACCTGTTACGAAAACGGAGGCAAATAAAACGAAGTATTTAACTTGTAATCTCTTCTTCATATAAGATAAAATATATAGTGTTCGTTCTATGTTCCCGCACGGATCTCCGAAGGGCCTGTTATTTTGCCGGCAGAGAGGGCGATTTGTTTAATACTAAACCGATTTGATAATCAATATGTTAAACGGATGTTATTTCTTACTTACAGAAAACTAAGCACTTTTTTTGTAGGTTAATTGCAAATCTTGTAGTACAAACATAGCGATTATGGATTTGTAAAACCGATTGTTTGTAGCTTATTTTGCTGATCATCTGTAACGGAAAAGACCGGCTGCGGACCCACATCTGTTCAGAGTTTTCGCGGCCATTTAATCCGTATTCCTCCGACCTGTTGCCCTTGGTGCCTAACAGGTCAATAGGTCACCACCAGAATGCGATTTGTTGAATATTCTGGAGGTTCCCGGAAACAAAAAACGCCTTAAATGATGCATTTAAGGCGTTTTTGAATCGTTTGATATATAAA
>NZ_CAMLOV010000201.1 GCF_946481715.1 uncultured Mucilaginibacter sp.
AGTAAAGGTGCTGAATGCCGGGAAAAGTACGTAAAGCAAAACTACACCAGCCACTAAGGAAAATAGTGTAATAATGCCGGCTTCCATAATAAACTGCACAAAGAGCTGGCCGCGTACGGCACCCATTACTTTACGTACCCCAATTTCGCGCGCCCGCTCTGCCGACCGTGCGGTAACCAGGTTTAGGAAGTTGACACAGGCTAAAAGCAACAACACCACGGCTACAATGCCTAAAATGTAAATATACTTTATGCTTCCGGCTGCTTCCAGGCTATATAGGGCGGTTGAATATAAATGCACACTGGTAAGTGGCTCCAGCGTGTATAAAGTAACGGCATCTTTGTTTTGCTCTTTCAGGATGTTTTTGATGTATGCGTTCATCTTAGCCTGCAGCGCGCTAACATTAGCATCGGGTTTTAATAAAAAGTAGGAATAGTTACTTGCCGAGTTCCACCTAAGTTCTTTAATACCCGGCATAATGGCCGAATTGGCTATCATATCAAACTTTATTTGCGAATACGCCGGTACATCTTCTATCACCCCGGTAACCATTAGGTTATGGTCTTCGTTTACTTTCAGCACCTTACCTATCGCATCATCACTGCCAAAATATTTTTTTGCGGTCGATTCGCTGATCACAATGGATGAGGGGCCTGACAGGGCCTCGTTTGGATTGCCTTTGATGAAATTAAAACTGAATACCTTAAAAAAGGATGCATCGGCAGCCAGCATACTTTTCTCGTTAAATATCTTGTCGCTGTACGCTACTGCGGCCGGCCCGTTGCCCGAGTAGTTAAACACACGTACGCCATCTGCAATTTCGGAAAATTCCTGTTTGTAAACGGGTACTACTGCGGTTTGGGTAACGGCAAGGTAACGGCCCTCTTTATCATCTGCCGATTTATAATTATACGCCACCCTGACTATTCTGTCTGCCTTATCGTGGAAACGGTCGTACCGTAACTCGTTAATCAGGTATGTAGCAAGTAAAAGGAAACAGCATATGCCAACGGCCAGCCCGGCTATGCTGATAAATGAAGTGGCCTTGTTTTGCAACAAGTTGCGCCACGCTGTTTTTAGGTAATTCTTAATCATATTATTTTTGATTACACCGATTATTTAAATTGATTACACCGATTCTATTTTTTGATTTCACCGATTGATTTTTTTGATTACACCGATTGTTATTTAATTGATTACTCCGATTGTTTAGCCCCCTCTAAATCTCCCCCGGAAGGGGAGACTTTTTTTAAAGCCCTCCCTTCCGGGGAGGGTTTGGGTGGGGCTTATTCACTCTTCAAACTCTTCACGGGGTTAGCTACAGCTGCTTTTACCGATTGGAAACTGATAGTGAGCAAGGCTATACAAACCGATAACACTGCCACAAACACAAATGTGCCCCAGGTAATATCAATGTGGAAGGCAAAATCTTTCAGCCACAAATTCATGGCGTACCAGGCAAGCGGCCAGGCTATCAGGTTTGATATCAGTACCAGTTTTATAAAATGGCCCGACAACAGCAGCACAATATTTTGTACCGAAGCGCCCAGTACCTTGCGCACCCCTATTTCTTTAAACCGTTTTTCGGCAGAGAACGATGCAAGGCCAAACAAGCCCAGGCACGATATTAAAATAGCTAAACCCGCAAGTATGCCTACTATTTTGCTAACCTGGTTATCGGCCCGGTAAACCTCGGCAAAATGGTCGTCGAGGAACTCGTACTCAAATGGGTGGTCGGGGTTAACTTGCTTCCAGGTGGCTTTTATAAACTCAACAGCTTCTTTTGCCTTGCCCCCTTTAATTTTAACGGAGACAGTACGGAAACCCCATTCACTTTGGTTTACGATGAATAAATTCTCTACCTTATAATGCAGCGAATTAAAATTAAAGTTTTTGGATATGCCGGTGATAACGCCGAGCGAATCGTACCCAAAGCGCTGGCCGATGAGTGAGGCTTGGGTAGCCTTGGGCTGATCTTTCAAAAGCTCGTTGGCCATGGCTTCGTTGATGATGTATTCGCGGCCATTTGCCGATTTTTCCGACGAGAAGTTCTTCCCTTCTGCCATTTTTATGCCGTATACCTTTAAGTAATCATTATCAACTATAAGTTGCGTTGCGGCCATATTCCTTACCGGTGAATCGTTATACTTAAAGTCGACACCTGATTGGTCTAAATGGCTCCCCAGCTGATCCTGCGATGCGGTAACACCGGCAACAAGTGTATTGCCCAATAATTGTTGTTTAAATACCTGGTACTTTTGCCCGGAAATCCTGTCGAGCGGGATGGTTACCATCTGCTCGCGGGTAAAGCCCGGGTCTTTATCCTGCATAAATTTTAACTGCTTCACCACAAATACTGTGGCTATCATTAAAAACACAGCACTGGTAAATTGGCCAACAACCAATACGTTGCGTAATCCCCCTTTATTTTTACCGGTTTCTATTGAGCCTTTTAAAACCTTAACCGGCTGGAAAGACGACAGGAATAAGGCAGGGTAAACGCCCGACAGGGTGCCTACGCCAATAGTAGCCAACAAAATAAGCGGCAAAAACAATGGCTTGCTTAAAACCGGCAGGGATATATCGCGCAGGCTGAGGTTATTTACGTAAGGCAAAGCCAGTTGTACCAGGGCAATGGCGAATAATAAGGCCAGCAGCGATAACAGGATAGTTTCGCCCAAAAACTGTAAAGCCAGCTGGGGCCGGTTGGCGCCGATAGATTTACGGATGCCCACCTCTTTGGCCCTATCGGCAGAACGGGCTGTAGATAAGTTCATGAAGTTTACGCAGGCAATCACCAGCACAATGATGGCTATAATGGCAAAGAGGTTGGTTGATTTTTGGTCGAACTTTCGGAAATTCAAATAATCCAGCCCAATTTCTGTAGAGCCTGCATGCACCTCTTTAAGTGGTAAATAAAACAGTTCGTAAAATTTCCAGTTATCGCCATTCATGTGCTTTTTAAGGAAATTGGGCATCTTTGCATTAAAGGCCGCTAAATTGGTACCGGGTGCTATTTTTAGATAGGTATTGAGCCAGTTGCCGCCCCATCTATCCATCCATTTTTGATGAATACCGGCCAAGGAATACAAAGCATCAAATTGCAACTGCGAGTTTTTTGGCGCATTAGCCATCACTGCGGTTACGGTAAATTTTACCGTATCGCCACCGTAATGATTTATCACTTTGCCAATCGGGTCTTCCTTTCCAAAAAGTTTTTCGGCGGTTTCCTGCGTAATGGCTATGCTATTTGGTTTTTTAATGGCATCAAAGGCGTTACCTTTTATAACCTCAAAATTGAAGATGTTTAAAAATGATGAATCGACCGCAAATACCTGCGGCACAAAAATTCGTTTTTCGTTGTAAGTGAGCTGGTATTTGCCGTCCCACTTCACACGGGTATAATCTTTCACCTCAGGGAATTCGGCTTTTAGTGCTGGTGCCATGGGATACATGGATAATGCTACCTTTTGCGAAGCTGCCATGCCGGGGAATTTTTGCACCTCGTTCAGCCGCACAATATCTGCACCATGGAAGCTATCGAAGCTTTTCTCGTACGATACAAATAGCATGATCACAATGCAGGCTGCCATACCAACAGCAAGCCCCACTATATTTATAACCGACGAAATTTTGTTCTTCCACAGGTTACGCCAGGCGATTTTGAAATAGTTTTTATACATATTTTTTTGATTACACCGATTACATGTTGATTACACCGATTCTATTTGCACCGATTATTATTTGATTGCACCGATTAACACCGATTCGTCTTGATTCCTGACTCTTGTTGTCTTGCATCTAATTCTTACTCACTCTTCAAACTCTTTACCGGGTTTACCAGCGCGGCGGTTATGGCTTTGTAACCAACCGTTAGCCATGCAATAATGATGGATAGCGATATGGTTAGCACAAAAATGCCTGCGCCGGGTTTTATGCGGTAAGTAAAGGCTTGCAACCATTGTTGCATAAAGTACCAGGCCAGGGGGGCGGCAATTACAAAAGCCACTACAATAAGCATGGTAAATTCCTTAGAAAAGAGGTAAACTATATTGCCAACAGATGCGCCTAAAGTTTTGCGGATACCAACTTCTTTGGTGCGCTGCACCGCCATAAACGATACCATGCCATACAAACCAAGGCAGGATATAAATATGGCGATACCCGCAAATATTTTGTAGAGCTGCGAAAGCTGATCTTCCTTTTTATAGAAATCGGCTATTTTATCATCCAAAAACTTGTATTCGTAAATATTATCGGGGAAGGTGCGGCTCCATATATGTTCTATATTGGCAAGCGTTTGCTTAATATTGGCGGGCTTTAGTTTGATGTTGGCAAGTTCGTATTGGTCTTTCCAGGCACCCATTATTACCGGTGGTACCTGGTCGCGCAGCGATACGGTATTAAAATCCTTCACTACGCCAACAATGCGTGCCACCCGCTCGCCCCATATGCTGATGTTTTTACCAATAACGTCTTTAGCATCTTTTACGCCAAGGCTTTTCACCATTGCCTCGTTAACTACAAACTCCCTAAGCGTATCGCTTTTGATGTAAGAGCGGCCGGCAACAAATGCCATACCGTATAGTTTAAAATATTCGGCGTCGGCCCATTTTAAACTGGCCTTTGTTTCGGCACTTTCTGCCGCGTCGTTATAATTAAAGCTTGTGCCCCAATTCTTATCATCCGAGGGGCTACCATAACTTAAGCTAAAATCCTCCACGCCGGGTTGTTGGATAATTTCGTTATGCAGTGCATTTAGTTTAAGGCGGGTAACGCTATCCGAAGGTAAAGGCACGGTTATTACCGCGTTTTTATCGAAACCGAGCGAGGAGTTTTTAAAATGATCGAGCTGGTTTATTACTACAATAGTTGCAATTACCAAAACCTGTGCTATGCCAAATTGCAAAACCACCAAACTGCGCCTGAGCGTAATGCCGCTGCTTTTGGTAGTGCTGATCTTATTTTTTAATGCCGCTATAGGGTTAAAACCGGAGAGCACCACAGACGGGTAAAGCCCGGATAAAAGCGTAACGCCTATTACAACAGCAACCAGGAACAGCACGATATCGGTATTTGCCCAAAAATTTGCGTTCAGCTTCACTTCCAGCAGGTTGTTTAATGATGGCAATGCAGCCTCGCTCAGGGCAATTCCTAACCCTACCGAAATAAGGGTAATAATAAAAGTTTCGCTAATGAATTGAAAAATAAGCTGCCGACGGCCACTGCCCAATACCTTACGGATACCAACTTCTTTAGAACGGTTTACCGCCTGCGCCGTAGCAAGGTTTATAAAGTTAACACAGGCAATTACCAACAGGAAAACCCCGATAAGGCTGATGGTTTTGATAAGGTCCTTACTAAATACCTGCCCGCTAAAAATTGGTACTTTACTATCGTAATGCATATCGGTAAAGGCCTGCAGTTTCAAAAAGTCCTGGTTTTTCTTTTCTGGCTTATACTTTTTTACAAATGAGCTTAAAAAGCTGTTGAAACTGGCAGCGCTTACCTTATCAGGCAAAACAATAAAGCAATTGTGAGCGCTAAGGTTACTTCCCCAATCGGTGAGGTTTCGTAAATAGCCTGTGTTTTTGATTGTGCTGTACGATACCGCAATATCTATCGGCAAGTCGGTATTGGCGGGATGATTTTTAAGTACGCCCGTAACTTTCAAGTCTATCGCATTATCGCAACGTACCGTTTTACCAACAGCGTCCTGCCATTTACCAAAATATTTTTCTGCAACGCGCTGCGAAAGGATAACGGTATTAGGTTCGGTTAATGCACTTTGCTTATCGCCGCCCAACCATTCAAAATCAAATATTTTAAACATTTGCGGCTCGGCAAAATACACGTCGTCGTCGTTGAATTTCTTTACCTGCCCGGTATGCTCATCGGCAATGTTCATTTGCAGGTTGTAGTTATTGAACACGGAGGCCACTTGAGGCAGCTGCGCATAATCAACCCTAAGCGCAGGCGCAACAGGCATGGGTACGCCGCCTTTATATTTTATGCCATCGGGGGTGTGCCTTTCGGTAATAACCCGGTAGATACGATCTTTTTTGGCATGGTAATCATCAAAACTCGTCTCGAAATTTACCACCAAAAATATGAGCAGGCAGGCGGCAATACCAATGCCCAGGCCTGTGATATTTATAATAGTATAGCTTTTATTGCGAAGCAGGCTGCGCCATGCTGTTTTTAGGTAGTTCTTTAACATTTTTTTGATTACACTGATTACAAATTGATTACACCGATTAAAAGCTCCCTCTAAATCTCCCCCGGCAGGGGAGACTTTAATTTTAAAGCCCTTCCTTCCGGGGAGGGTTTGGGAGGGGCTTATTCACTCTTCAAACTTTTTACCGGGTTTACAAGCGCGGCTTTAATGGCCTTGTAGCTTACCGTTAACCAGGCTATGCCGATTGAGCCTACTATGGCGATGATAAACACACCGGCTGTTAAAGGTATGCGGTAAGCAAAATTCTGCAGCCAAAGCGACATGAGGTACCAGGATACCGGCATGGCTATTACAAAGGCAATGCCTATAAGCAATAAAAACTCTTTGGAGAACATAAATACAATATTGGCCACAGATGCGCCTAATACTTTACGCACACCTACCTCTTTTGTGCGCTGCACCGCCATGTACGATACCAGCCCGTATAAGCCCAGGCAGGATATAAAGATGGCTATCCCCGCAAAAATCTTGTAAACCAGTGCCAGTTTGTTTTCCTGCTCATAAAACTTAGCGATGTTCTCATCAAGGAAGTAGCCGTTATATGCATACTCGGGGTAGGTTTGCTCCCAAAGGGCTTTAATGGTGGCTACCGTATTAGGGAGGTTGCCGGTTTGGACCTTTACGGCAGCCAGCGATTCGAACTGCTTGTTTGGCGCTATAGTTATGGGTTTAACCGCATCGCGCAGCGAATTGGTTTTAAAATCTTTAACCACGCCGGTGATGGTTGCCCATGACCTCATGCCACCGGTTTTTAATGTTTTGCCAATTGCATCTTCTGCCCGTTTTACGCCAAGCTTGTGTATCAGCGTTTCGTTAACTACAACCTGGCGTGTAGTGTCGGATGGGTCGAACCCCTTCCCTGCTGCGAACTTGAATCCGAATGTTTTAAAGTAATCGGCATCGCCAAATTTAAGGAAGGTAGCAAAGGTTGCCCCCTTAGGGTCGTTATTATAATAGAAGTTGGAGCCCCAGTTATTATCTGATGATGGCGGATCGGAAGCAAAACTTACCGACTTTACCCGTGGGTTTTGCAGCAGTTGCTGTTTAAAGGTTTGTATTTTGCTGAGGCTGATACTATCGGTATAGCCTGGCAGGATCAGTACGGCGCTTTTGTTAAAGCCCAGGTCGGCATCGTTTACAAAGTTCATTTGTTTTACAGCTACCAGGGTGCCAATAATGAGGAATTGTGCAATAACAAATTGGCCTACAACCAATGCCCTGCGTAATGGTATACCACCTACCGATGCCGCGGTAATTTTGTTTTTGATAGCCAATATTGGTTTAAAACCCGATACGATGAGCGCCGGGTATATGCCTGATAATACAATAACCGCCAGTGTTGTTAACAGTAAAAATAAAACGGTACCCATATTAAACAAACTGATGTTATCCGGCATGGTAGCTATGTTTTTGAGGAATGGCATCGCCAGTTTCCCCATCGCAACCGCAATAGCTACCGAGAGTACAACGATTATGGTTGTTTCGCCAATTACTTGTAATATCAGTTGCTGCCTGGTGCTTCCCAATACCTTACGGATACCAACCTCTTTAGAACGGCTTACCGACTGCGCGGTAGACAGGTTGATAAAGTTGATAGATGCCATCACGATGATGAGCACTGCTATAAGCCCCAATATGCGCAGGGTTGCCATGCTGGTACTATGGTCGCCTATGGTGTTGCCAAAGCGGGTATCAAAATGCATATTGCTTAATGGCTGTAAAAAATGGGCGCGGGTTACTTTGGTTTTGTTTTCGGCAAACTTGGCGGTGAACCGAACCAGTTGCTTATCCATATTAGCTGCCGTCATGTTTGCAGGCAGCTCGGCAAATATCTGGTGGTTACTGCTTAGCGAACCCCATTCGTTGGTGTAATTGTAATCTTTAGGGTGCTCTTTCCAAGTGATGTATGATACCATCACTTTCAGCGGGAAATCGCTGTTATCGGGGGCATCGCCAATAACGCCTGCAACGCGCAGGGTTAAAACATTATCCATTTTCAGCGTTTTGCCCACGGCTTGTTTCCAATCGCCAAAGTATTTTGTAGCGGTGCTTTTATCAATCACCACCATATTGGGTTGTTTTAATACATTTTTATCGCCTGCCAGCCAGTCGGAATGGAAAATATCGAAGAACTGCGGCTCCATAAAAAATACGCCTACAGGCTCGGTAAATTTTTTATCGTTTACGGCATTGGTGGGGTCGTTACCCGGCACAGTAAGCTGGCTGCCATAGCTGGAGTTTAGCGCCGCAAACTTTACCTGCGGGAAATCGATACGCAATGCATCAAGCGCCGGCACGGATACGCCCGGATTATAGGTAGTGCCATCTTCGCCCATTTGCTGGGTAACTACATGGTAAAGGCTTTTGTAATTAGTAAAATTGGTATTAAAGCTCAGCTCGAACTGCAGGATAACAAATATCAGCAGGCAGGCAGCAATGCCAACACTTAAGCCGGAGATATTTATAATAGAATAACCTTTATGGCGGAGGATATTGCGCCAGGCGATCTTAAAGTAATTTTTTAACATGGTAAGATTATTAGTCCTTACCATAGTTAAAAGCTGTACCAGTTTTGTAAATTATTGATTATTAGGATTTTGTACTTGAACGACAATATGCAAATTGTTCGCAAGCGTAACAGTGTGTGTTCGGTTATGATACAGTGGGTTGGGGAGTGGTGAATAGATAGTGGTAAGTGGTTTTATGCATATGTACCGGCATGCAACCACTCACCACGCACTATTAATACCCAAAATACTTTATATACGTATCCAAATCCTTATCGCCCCTGCCCGATAAGCATATAACTACGTTATCGCCTTTTTCGAAGGTCATTTTTTCCAGGTAGGCCAGGGCATGCGCAGTTTCAATAGCAGGGATAATGCCTTCCATTTGTGAGCAAAGCAAGCCTGCCTGCAATGCTTCATCGTCGGTAATGCTGACGTATTTGGCACGGTTTATTTTGTATAAGTGCGCATGCTGCGGGCCAATGCCGGGATAATCTAAACCTGCGGATATGGAATATGGCTCCTCTACCTGCCCGTCGGCCGTTTGCATTAGTATAGTACGGCTACCGTGCAAAACACCTTCGCGGCCCAAAAAGGTGGTGGCTGCCGAGTGGCCGCT
>NZ_CAMLOV010000202.1 GCF_946481715.1 uncultured Mucilaginibacter sp.
TTTTACCGCCATTTATTTTTTACCGGACAACAGTGAAATAAATTCGGCATGACGGCGGGGCAAATACCAAAAAAAAACAAACACGTCATGTTGGACTTGTTTCAACACCCCATCATAAAAGTAGCCACTATGCTTAGCCGCTTTGCAACGCCACGAACTAATCAGATGGGGTACCGAAATAAACGGCATGACGGCAGGGAGAGCCTCAAAAAACAAACACATCATGTCGAACTTGTTTCAACACCCCATCATAAAAGTAGCCACTATACTTAGCCGCTCTGCAGCGCCACGAACTAATCAGATGGGGTGCCGAAAAAATTCGGCATGACGTTTTTAAATTTAAAATCGATTCTTCAGCTTAACTCACATTCGCCACATTCTTCTTCAGTTCCGATTCCAAATTCTGCAATTCGGTGTTCAGCACCCTGCGGTTTTGTGTGCCTTCATCATGTATACGCTTCACTTCGGTAAGCGTTTCTATCAGCGAGGCCGTGGTGCGTTTTAAAGTATCTAACGACACTACGGTTTTTTCGTTTTCCCTTGCAACTTCTATGCTGTTTTGCTTTAGCAGATCGGCGTTTTTTTGCAAAATGGTGTTCGTAGTGTCTGATATTTTTTTCTGCATCTCCACGTTTTCCTTTTGCCTGTTTAGGGCAACGGCAATGGTGAGCTGGTTTTTCCAAACCGGGATAGTGGTTGATACTATCGACTGTGCCTTCTCGGCAATAGTAGTATTGTTATTCTGCACCACGCGGATCTGCGCCAGCGACTGCATCATAATAAAGCGTACTACCTTTAGGTCGGCAAGGCGTTTATCCAGGCGGTTCACAAAATCGCGCAGGTCGGCAATTTCGTAATCCTCGTAGGCAGCCGGGTTGCCATCCATTACGGCAAGCTGTTCGTTCAGTTCGTTATACTTTAACTGTCCCGAGATGATCAGTTCCTCCATCTGGTGGATGTAGCTAACATTACTATCAAACATGGTTTGCAGCGCTGCATTATCCTTTAATGAATTTACGCGGCCGGCCTTCACCTTGTTTACAATCTTATCAATATTGTTCACCACGGTATCGTACTTGGCAAACAGCTTTTTGGTATCCATCACGATACTTTTCAGAAACGGAATGGCGGATATGAATTTGGTGAACGCACTTTGGTTCAGCTCATCCACATCAATATAATTCAGCTCATGAAGCAGGTCGGTTATTAACGTGCCCACCTCGCCCGAGTTGTACGTACGTACCGATGTAAGGAAGGTATTGCTATACCGCTCCATCGAGTTCTGCACCTCGGTACCGTAGTTCAGTATCGAGTTTACGTCCTTCGGGTCGATGGTTTTAGCAATTTCTTTAAACTTGGTTTCCTCGGCCGGGGTAATGGTGCTCAGGTCTACCGTACCGTCTTTAGCCAGCTTTACCGGCACTGTGGTACCCGGCTGAGCCTGCGGTGGCAGGTTCATATCCGGCATGTTTAAATTCAACTCGTTATTGCTTGGGTTAGTTTCCATTTTGCTTAATGTTGATGCTGATTACAGCTTATAAATAATTTTGTGTAACCGTTTTTACGGTTTCTTCCAGCTTGCGGTCTTTAGTTGGCTCGCCAATGGCGTTAAATTTCCATTCGCCGTTCTTTTTATAAAATACGCCCAACACCATACTTACATGGCCTTTAAATGCCGCGCCGTTGGCAATATCGTACTTAGCAAATATCTCGGTAACGCGTTTTGGCGTACCCTCATATATGCGGATAGACGCAAAAGGTATAGCACCAAAATCCTGCCCGCGGAAGCTATTCAGTACAAAGGCTACGTGATTAACGGCCGGGCTAAGGCGAGAAAAGTCAACGGTAATTACCTCGTTATCCAAACCGTCATCGCCGCCCATATCGCCGGTAAGGTCGTCGCCGCTGTGGCGAACCGATTGGTCTTTAGATTTTAGGTTACCGAAGTAAACTACCTCTAAAAGCCTTTTTTGGTCGTCGTACAAGGCGCAGCTGGCATCAAGGTCTACCGCTTCTTTAGTGCTGCCAAAGCCGAAAAGGCCTTTCTTTTCTATAGCGCCCCAGTTAATGCCTACACATATATTTTGCAGCTTGGCACCATCCGATTTTTCGAGGCTGATGCGCTGTCCTTTTTGAAGATTGATTGCCATCTTGTGTTTATTATTAGTTGTGAGTAGTGAATGGAGAGTGGTGAGTGGTTGGTAAAACGGTGAATAGAAAATAGTGAGTAGAGAGTAGTTGTTATCTTCGCTGAAACAACCCCTCACCACTTAACTACTCTCCACTCACCAACCCTAATTGTATTTATTCAAATAATCCTGCAGCCCGCCTTTCATGCCGGCGCCTACTGCTTCAAATTTCCATTTGTTATCGCGTTTGTAAATGCGGCCAAATTCTACGGCGGTTTCTATCGAGAAATCCTCCTCCAGTTCGTATTTTAAAATATCGGCACCTGTACCTGCATCAGCAATACGGATGAAGGAGTTGCGCACTTGCCCAAAATTCTGGCGGCGTGCCTCGGCTTCGTGTATGGTTACCACAACGCAAATTTCGGTAACGCGCGGGTCTGCTTTGCTAAGGTCGATCTTTATCTGCTCATCGTCGCCATCGCCGGCACCGGTAAGGTTGTCGCCGGTGTGCTCAACAGCGCCATCCGGAGATTTTAAGTTGTTATAAAACACAAAGAATTCATCGGCCACCAACTTTTTGTTATCGCCCATGATGAAGATAGAGGCATCCAAATCGAAAGCTGACCCGGTTGATGAACTGTTGGTATCCCAACCTAAACCTATAGTAAATTTAGGGGCGTCGATAGCTTCGCGCTGCCCCTTTTGAAGACTAATTGCCATATTCTATTAATTTATAATTATCTAAAAGTAAACGTTTTTTTATGTGGTTAAGGTTTTGGGCATAGGCTTCAATGGTATGGTAAGCATTGCCTAAAGCCATGTTATATAATTGCAGGGTAAATGTATCATTTTGCCCTTGAATGAAAATACAAAAACTGTCGAAATCGTAATTTAGTATATATTTTACTATCCGGGTGTTTATGCAGAAATCGCCGCCTTTTATGATATCCTCCAAATGAAATATCGATTTTACATGATGATAATTAAGGTGGTTCTCCACATTCGGGTGGATGGCCTTATTGGTCAACTCGGCAAAGTAGAGCATATAAATATCGTTACTTAAGCCATACTCCCCTACCATCTTCATGATCATGCGCTCGTGGCTGCCGGTGATGCGGATATCATCCAAAAATATCAGCGTTTTGCCGGTTAGGAAGTCTTTATCGATATGGAACTGGTCGTTGCCTATCAGTTTCATGCGTTGCTCGGCATCCAGTTCGCCGTAATCTTCTTTGTAGGTGATGGTGCGGTGCACTTTTGCTTCCTGCGCCACCGCGAAGTTATGCTGTGCCAGCCAGTGGTTCAAACGGTACACAAACCAGTTCTTCATGGCGAAGGTGGCCGTTGGGATAAACGAATACGGGCTGGATATCACCACAATTTGCTGGCGGATGGGGTTTACGGCAAGCCTTTCGGTAATAAAACCATCTGCCAGGGCGGTGCCAAACGCTTTGGAAACGATGCCGTCGCCAAACTTAAAGCGGCTGTAATCATCGGCGTTGAAGCCAAAGTTTTGGGCGCTGTTGATATGGTGTAATGAATAAGTAGCGTTCATTCAGTTTATAAGGCTTAAGATGGTCTTTTTGTTGGAATTAATTAAGAGGCTATCAATACCAATGGCCGTTGCGGGCGCTATATCGTTCTTTGGGTTGTCGCCTATATGGATAATATCCGCCAGCGGGATGCTTTTACCGGGGTTAGCAATGCCAATATGAGTCAGCATCACGTTGAAGAATTCCTTGTTAGGTTTCGACATGCCTGCTTCATCCGAATACAGCTGAAAATCAAAAAAATCATCCAGCTTATGCAACGCTAATACCTTTCTCAATGTTTTACCGGTGATGTATCCTGTATTACTCAGCAGGCTAAAAGTGCCCCCGCTGTTTTGTTTTAGATGCTGTAACGACGAAAATGTTACACCGCTATATAATGCAGGCGGGTACCTAAACAGCAACTCCTCCATTTTGGCGGCCAGGTGATCCATATCCACATCATCCAGGTTGATGTTGCCATCGTGGATAAAATTCAGTACCATTAGGTACATCTCGTCGGCATCTATGTTTTTGCCGCTTTTCTCGTTCACGGCGTTCACCATAAGGTCCACCTGGCGGAATATTTTGGCTACGTCCTCTTCAGATTTATGGAGCGCGTTATGGTGTTTATGAAAATATCTGGCCCGCTCGGCCTTAAAATCCGGATTGGATTTGATGAGGGTTAACCACAGGTCGAAAGAGTAGTGCTGATAGTAAGGCATTAGCAGATGTTTCAGTCAGTATTGATGAGGTTGTAAAATACGAACAAAAACCAGAACTAATGTTTTGTTTACTTTTTATTAGCGTAAAGAAATTGTTAGGGAAAGACGGGATTTTAGGACGGATTTTATTGCGATCTGAATCGAGCGCATAAATTGAAAAAAGGATACCTTTTTTTGCCTCATTGAAGTAAAAACGCGGAGATTTTCGACAGTAGTTTTTGGGAGTTTAGGCTTTTTGCCAAACCAAAAGGAAGTCCAAAGAATAGCCCGGAAAATCAAAGATTTTTGAAGATTTTCAAAGGAATTTTACGGTAAATGAACACGTTTTTTTTGCCGTAAAAGGGCGATTAACGCCACTACAATTGCAACATTATTGCATCTTACTACACTTAGGGCAAAGGCCGGAGGCATACACCGTAAACCCGCTTGGCTGGAATCCGGCCGGCAGGTTGATGGCGGGCAGGCTTAATTCGTTCAAACAAAACACACCTTTACAGGCGGTGCAGTTAAAATGCAGGTGCTCATCGTGGTGGTGGTGTTCATGGCAGCCAGAGGAGCAAACCGCGTAATTGGCCGTACCGTTCAGGTCGAATACTTTATGGATAATACCTTTTTCTTCAAACACGTTGAGGATACGGTACAGGGTAACGCGGTCTATATCGCTCATAACGTTCTCCAGGTCGGGCTGCGATGTGGCGGTATTTTTGGCATACATCATCGATAGCACCCGCAAACGCGCGGCGGTTTTCTTTAGCTGGTGTTTCTCCAGCAGGTCCTCAAACTGATAGGTGTTTTTTGCTGCTGCCATGCTTATTTGCGGTTATGTTTAACATGCAGAAAGCTATCCCCTGCCTTGCAGGTACCGGCATATTTATAGTTAAAAAAGTGTGCTAACGCGATGGTGAGCCCCCCCGCCGGAGCTACGATGGCCTCCACCCAGCCCTTTGTAAACAGGTGCGCCAATATAATGGTTGCGAAACCGATGATCAGCAAAACCAACGGCAAAGCCCTATGATGCGAATTTAAAAACGACCCGACGATAGAGGACACGCCAATAATTATAGCGGTAATGATCATGATCCACTCTACCCACGGGTTAGCTAAAAAACCCAGCCCCACCAAGGGCAAGCCGGTAAAAAAAACAGGCACGGCCGCGCAATGTATAGCACATAGCGTAGACGCCGTCATGCCTATATTATCCAGCCTCGCACTTACCTTAACCGATCTCATGCTGCAAATATAAATACTTAATGCAACATAATTGCGTTTATAAAATGTCAAAAAACAAAACTTTCCTATTAAATATTTATTTAATTATAGGTTTAATTAATTAGCATCATTTACCTTATGGTAAACTCGTTAACCGATACTCATATTGCTTATCAAATTGCTTTTTTTGCAGCATACTTTAGTTACCTTATTTCATGTAATAAAGTTGATAAGCCGTATGTTTAGATTTTATTTAACACGCAAACCCATCTGGCTTATGAGACTCAAACACTTGCCCTTCGTACTATTAGCGGTTATGCTTTATATACTTCCTGCAACAGCTCAGACTCATTCGTTAACCGAATTGCAGCAAAACTTTGTAGATCTGAAATTCGGGATGTTCATCCACTACAACATGCCCACCTATAACGACGCCGACTGGCCCGACCCGGATGCCTCCCCTGCCCTGTTCAACCCGAAAAAATTGAACCCTGCGCAGTGGGCTAAAGCGGCAAAATCTGCCAATATGAGTTACGGCTGCTTAACCACCAAGCACCATAGCGGGTTTTGTATCTGGGATACCAAAACCACCGATTACAATGTGATGAACAGCCCGCTAAAACGCGATGTAGTGCGCGAATTTGCGGATGCCTTTCGCGCAAACGGCTTAAAGGTGATGCTTTATTATTCGATATTAGATACCCACCACCGGCTGCGCCCCAATAGCATCACCCCAAAACATTTTGAGATGGTGAAAGCGCAGATAACAGAACTACTAAGCAATTACGGTAAGATAGAAGCGCTTGTGATAGACGGATGGGACGCGCCATGGAGCAGGATATCTTATGATGATATCAACTTCGAGGATATTTACCATCTCGTAAAATCCTTGCAGCCGGATTGTGTTATTATGGACCTAAACGGTGCCAAATACCCTGCCGAAGGGCTGTATTATACGGATATTAAAACCTACGAAATGGGTGCCGGGCAGCGCGTATCAAAAGAAACCAACCGCATGCCTGCTCTGGCTTGCCTGCCTATCAACAGCGCCTGGTTTTGGAAAACCAACTTTCCAACCACACCTGTAAAAGACCCGGTTAAACTGGTAAACGAAGATATCATTCCGCTGAATAAAGTTGATTGTAACTTCATCCTTAATGTAGCGCCAAACCGCGACGGGCTGATAGATGATAACGCATTAGCAGCCCTTAAACAAATTGGCGAACTGTGGAAAAACGACGGCCCTGCACCAAAATTGGCACCAACAGGAGAACCAATCATCTCGTCTAACCTGGCCAAGCATAAGGTTTCTAACTCGACCTGGAGCGAGGACATGGACATTATGGATTTTGCCAACGATGACGATTTTAACAGCAGCTGGCGATCAAGCGAAAAGGTTGCGAAACCCTGGTACGAAATAGATTTCGGCCACGATACCGGTTTCAATACTGTAACCATTACCGAGCAAAAATCTAACATAAGTAATTATAGGTTGGAGTATATGCAAAACGGCGTTTGGAAACCTATTTTGACCACAGAAAACACCAATCGCGTAAAGGTAAACCGCTTTGCAAGAGTATACGGTAGCAAAGTGAGGGTTTGGATAGATAAAGCAGATCACCAGGTATCCATAGCGGAGTTTGGGGTGTATAACGAGCGCTGATAGCCGCTATCAGGCGATTTAAAGATTAACACTATTTGCAGCCTTGCTTTTTAAAGCAGGGCTGTTTTTTTTATCGTAATATTACAACCACTAACAACAATTAAAACTTTATAACGGCTCTTGTGTTTATTACCAATCATTTCAAAATTTACCAAATTGAACCTTATAAGCCGTTCCCCCATTCTTAAAACCTTGTTGGTATTTTTCACGCTGCTTTTCGGTACGCTGTCGTCAAAGGCGTACTCTATACTGGCGCACGAGGCCATCATTGATGCATCGTGGAAATCATCGTTGCTGCCTCTTATTAAAACAAAGTACCCCAACCTTACCGACCCGGAGCTAAAGATGGCGCACTCTTATGCTTACGGCGGCGCTATGGTGGCAGATATGGGCTACATGCCCTTTGGCAATGGCTTTTTTACCGACCTGCTCCATTATGTACGCAGTGGCGATTTTGTGCAAGCCCTGATACGGGATGCGCAAAATGCAAACGAATATTCTTTCGCGCTGGGGGCATTGTCGCATTACATGGCCGACCAGTACGGCCACTCGCTAGCCACTAACCGAAATATAGCGCTTATATACCCCAAGCTGCAAAAAAAATTCGGCGATGTGGTTACCTATAATGACGATCATAAATCGCACAGCCGGATGGAGTTTTCGTACGACGTTTTACAAACCGGCCGTGGTACTTATACATCAGAGGGATACCATGATTTTATCGGGTTTAATATCTCAGTCCCGGTATTGGAAAGGGCGTTTTATGAAACTTATGGGCAGGAACTGGGCAGCATTTTCTCCAACATCAACGGCAGCATCAACACGCTTCGCTGGGGTATCCGTAATTTGTTTCCCGTACTTACCAAATCGGCGTTTAAAGCCAATAAAGATACTATCCTGAAAATGGCGCCAGGCATGACCGCCAAAAAATTCCAGTATAAAATGAGTAAAAGGTCTTTCCAGCTCGAGTACGGTAAACAACGGCAGGAATCGAAGTTTTTCTCCAGAGTGCTGGTTTTCCTTATAAAAATACTCCCTAAGATAGGGCCGCTAAAAACGCTGAAATATGTTTCGCCGGGGAAGCCCGGGGAACGATTGTTTGCCAATAGCTTTGATACCATTACCGCCAAATATGCCATTGCATTAAAACAAATTGGCACCCGCGGCTTTAGGTTGCCCGATATAGATTTCGATACCGGCAAGCCCACCGCACTTGGCGAATACCCGCTTGCTGATGATACCTACGATAAACTGCTGATAAAGCTGCAAGAGCAAAACTATAAGAACATTACGCCTCAACTGCAGCGCAATATTATTAATTATTACAGAAACGCAGATACTTCGCAAACGGCGATGAAGCAGCGCAAAGAGTGGAAAAAAGCGATCGTTTCGTTAAAGCAAATACGTGTATTGAAGCCAACGGTCCAGGATACACTAAAGCCGCTGGACGATCCATTGGGCTCTACCCAATAAAAAAACCCTTGCGCCGAAGCGCAAGGGTTACAGGTTATTTTGCCCCCTTGCGAATAACCCTTATAAGGTGCGCTTACCTTTCAGCGTTACTTTCTTGTTATTACCGTCGGTAAATTCCCCGGCAAGGGCATCGCCGGATATGGTAGCTAACGTAATGCCTTCGCGGATAAGGTTATCACCGGATATGGTACCATTGGCATCATTATCAACATCGGTACTACCATTTTTACGCGCCAACGCACCCCACAAAGCCAGTTTACGCGATAAGATAATGTTGAATGTACCGCTTTCGGGTTTGGTTGTTTCATAAGTTCCTTCAAATGCTTCTATCAGCGCGGTTGAAGTTTCTTTGACTAATACAAAGGTAATACCCGTATGACCCGGCACTGTCGCCGATACTACAACAGGGTTTTGCCCGCCCGAGCCTACCGAAAACTTGATAGTTACGGGCTGCCCGCTTAGGGTGCCGGTAAAGTCTGATACATACGTTGGTGTTTGGCCGCTTTGGGCTATTACGGTCGCCGTTAACGTGCTGGTAACGCC
>NZ_CAMLOV010000203.1 GCF_946481715.1 uncultured Mucilaginibacter sp.
GTAAAGTAGAAGTGTTTGTTAAAGGCCCGGGTTCTGGCCGCGAAAGCGCTATCCGTACCCTGCAAACAACAGGTATCGAAGTAACTACAATTAAGGACATCACCCCGCTTCCGCACAACGGTTGCCGTCCATCAAAACGAAGAAGAGTTTAATTCACTAATTTTTTAAAGCTAAGATTCGGCAGCTACAGGCTGTTTGATACTTTAAAACACACAAATAATGGCAAGATATACAGGCCCTAAATCAAAAATTGCACGTAGGTTCCGCGAGCCGATCTTCGGTCCGGACAAAGCGTTGGAAAGAAAAAACTACCCACCCGGAATGCATGGCGCTTCTAAAAGAAGAGGAAAGCAATCTGAGTACGCGGTACAGTTGATGGAAAAACAAAAAGTTAAATACACTTACGGTGTATTAGAGCGCCAGTTCGAAAACTTATTCCACACAGCATCAGCTAAAGAAGGTATCACCGGTGAAAACCTGTTGAAATTTTTGGAAGCACGTTTAGATAACGCGGTTTACCGTTTAGGTATTGCTCCTACACGTTCTGGTGCACGCCAATTGGTTGGCCACAAACACATTACTGTAAACGGTAGCGTTGTAAACATTGCTTCTTACCAGTTAAGGGCAGGCGACGTTATTGCAGTACGCGAGAAATCAAAAACGCTTGAAGCGATAACTAATTCAGTTGCCGGACGCAAGATTAATAAATATAGCTGGTTGGAGTGGAACGCTGCCGAGTTAACAGGCAAGTTTTTAAACTACCCTAACCGTGATGAGATACCAGAAAACATTAAGGAAAACCTTATTGTGGAGTTATACTCAAAATAATAACGATAATTTTCTGCGGGATGGTTGGCATGTTATGTCAATCATTTTCGTGGTTAAAGTCAATCAATCAATTAAACAATAAACAAAAGATATAAATGGCAATTTTAGCATTTCAAAAACCAGACAAGGTTATCATGCAGAAATCAAATGATTTTGATGGCACGTTTGAGTTTCGTCCGTTAGAACCAGGCTTCGGTGTAACCATTGGTAATGCTCTGCGTCGTATCTTACTTTCTTCATTAGAAGGTTATGCTATTACATCAGTTCGTATTTCTGGCGTGATGCATGAGTTCTCAACCATTAAAGGTGTGGTTGAAGATGTTACCGAGATCATCCTGAACCTGAAACAAGTTCGTTTCAAAAAAACAGGCGAATCGGGCGATAATGAGAAGATATTTGTGATCATTAACGGCCAGGATGCTTTTAAAGCGGGCGACGTGACAAAGTTTTCAAACAACTTTACCGTGTTGAACCCTGACCTTGTTATTTGTAATATGGACACATCGGTAACGCTTGAAGTTGAGCTTACTGTTGCTAAAGGCCGTGGTTACATCTCTAACGAGGAAAACAAGAATCCTGATGCTAACGTAGGTGTGATAGCTATCGATTCTATCTTCACCCCGATAAAGAACGTAAAATACACACTTGAAAACTACCGTGTAGAGCAAAAAACGGATTACGAGAAACTGATCCTTGATATCTCTACCGATGGTTCAATCCATCCTGAGGATGCTTTGAAACAAGCTGCCAAAATTCTTATCCAGCACTTCATGCTGTTCTCTGATGAGAACATGATGCTTGAGGCTCAGGCAAAAGAAGAAACTAAAGAAGTTGACGAAGAAATTCTTCACATGCGTAAGATCCTTAAAACCGAATTGGTTGACTTAGATCTGAGCGTACGTGCTTTGAATTGCTTAAAAGCTGCAGATATCCGCAGCCTTGCCGACCTGGTTTCTTACGATGTAGCTGATATGCTTAAATTCAGGAACTTTGGTAAAAAATCATTAACGGAGATTCAGGACCTGGTTAAATCAAAAGGCTTATCTTTTGGCATGAACCTGGCAAAATTTAAGTTAGACGAAGAATAATAATTAAGAAACAAGAAGCAAGAGTCAGGAATCAAGACGGCAAATCTATATCTTGACTCTTGTTTCTTGAATCTTTCACTAACAATAGGCGAGGGCATAATTCCGCGGGCTTGATTAAACAGAGTCGCCCAACGGTATGCACGTGCACAAATTAACAACACAATGAGACACGGAAAAAAAGTAAACCATTTAGGCCGTACCAACAGCCATCGCAAAGCGATGATGTCGAATATGGCGTCTTCGCTTATCTTACACAAGCGCATTACAACTACCTTAGCTAAAGCAAAAGCTTTACGCGGTTATGTTGAACCATTATTAACAAAAGCAAAAAACGATACTACGCACTCACGCCGTACTGTATTTAGCTATTTGCAAGACAAAGACGTAGTGGGCATGTTGTTCCGCGAAGTTGCCGAGAAAATTGCTAACCGCCCGGGTGGTTACACACGTATTGTTAAGTTAGAGAACCGTTTAGGCGATAACGCTGAAATGGCTATCATCGAGCTTGTTGATTACAACACTGTTTACGGTAAAGACGTAGCTGCAAAAGCTGAGAAGAAATCAACACGTCGCCGTGGTGGTGCTTCAAAAGCAAAAGCACCTATCGAAGTGGCACCGGTTGCTGAAGCTCCTGTAGCCGAAGAAACTGCTGCACCAGCTGTTGAAGAAGCTCCAGAGGCTCCTGCTAAAAACGAAGAAAACGCAGAAAAAGGCGAATAACTAGCTTTTTACTGATATTAAAAACGGCTTCCGATATTTCGGGAGCCGTTTTTGTTTGTATGGAATTCTGTGGCGATTACTTAACCACAAAGTTAAAATCACAAAGGGCACAAAGTTTTAATGCTTTCTTGATTGGCGAAGAAAACCTTTTCTTTTATCCAACGCTTTGTGGTCTTTGTGTTCGCGCGTCTGCAAATCTTTGTGGTAAATCATCAACTATCCTCCAACAAATTCTTCTAAATTTTAAAACCCCTGCCATGTTATCAGGTTAACTAAATACAGTTATTTAAAAAACATGGCAAACGTAGCAGATCAGCTGGTAACTATGCTGGTTACGGCCGGCATTAAAAGAATATACGCCGTAACCGGCGACAGCTTAAATGAAGTAAACGACGCCGTAAGGCGCGAAGGCAGTATCCAATGGGTGCATGTGCGGCACGAGGAAGCCGGAGCTTACGCAGCAGGGGCAGAAGCACAAATAACCGGCAATTTAGCTTGTTGCGCGGGCAGCAGCGGTCCCGGGCATGTGCATTTAATAAACGGCCTTTACGATGCCCATCGGTCTGGCGCGTCGGTTATTGCCATTGCATCCACTATACCCAGCTTCGAGTACGGCACCGAATACTTCCAGGAAACCAATACCATTAAACTGTTTGAGGATTGCAGCCATTACAACCAAGTTGCTACGACGCCTAAGCAGTTACCGCGGATGTTGCAGGCAGGGATACAGGCCGCGTTGCACCGAAAAGGCGTGGCCGTTATTGGTTTGCCCGGAGACTTGACCGGCATGGATGCAGAAGAAATAACTACCTCCACAGCCAACTTTAACCCGGTGCCGGTTATACGGCCATCTGATGAGGATTTAAAGCGTTTGGCTGATCTGCTCAACCAGCATAAAAAAATAACCATCTTTTGCGGAATAGGCGCTGCTGAGGCGCATGATGAAGTGGTGCACCTATCTCAATTGCTGAATGCGCCTGTTGCTTACTCCTTTCGTGCCAAGATGGATATCCAATACGGGAACCCCAACGAAGTGGGCATGACGGGGCTCTTAGGGCTGCCGTCAGCCTATCACAGCATGCACGAAAGCGACTTACTGGTTTTATTAGGGACCGATTTTCCTTACACGCCTTTTATGCCTACTGGTTGCAAGGTAGTGCAGGTCGATATCAAACCCGAACGTATCGGCCGCCGTGCTAAAGTAGAAGTAGGCCTTTGCGGCGACGTGAGAGATACGCTTACGGCACTATTGCCGCTCATCGCTCAAAATACCGACGAAAGCTTTTTGAAATCTCAGCTTGATTTTTATAGCGATGTAAAAAAGAACATGAAGACCTATGTGGATGATGCAGGTAAAAAGGACAATATCCATCCCGAATTCATTGCCAGCTTAATTGATGAATTAGCCACCAATGATGCTATATTTACCGTGGATACGGGTATGAGTTGTGTATGGGGTTCGCGTTATATCAACGCGACCGGAAAACGGAAAATGATAGGCTCGTTTAACCATGGCTCTATGGCCAACGCCATGCCGCAGGCGATAGGTGCAGCACTTGCTTGCCCGGGCCAGCAGGTAATAGCCCTTTGCGGCGACGGAGGTTTATCCATGCTTCTTGGAGATCTCGCAACCGTTACGCAGTACAATTTGCCGATAAAGATCATCGTGTTTAACAACCGGTCGTTGGGCATGGTAAAGCTGGAGATGGAGGTAGCAGGATTGCCCGATTGGCAAACCGACATGCATAACCCCGATTTTGCTATGGTAGCTAAAGCAATGGGCATGAAAGGCATTACGGTGAAAGACCCCGAGGAAGCCAAACAGGCGCTGCGCGAAGCATTAATGTATAATGGCCCGGCGCTGGTAAACATCTTTACCGACCCTAATGCCCTGGCCATGCCGCCAAAGGTAGAACTGGGCCAGGTAAAAGGAATGGCACTATCCATGACCAGGCTAATGCTGAACGGGCGGATGGATGAGGTATTGGATACCGTGAAAGCGAATTACAAGCACTTAAAAGACTTGATTTAACTCCGAATAAATGAATAAACGCAGGCAACATATACTGCTATTAGTATTAATAATTATTAGCCTCGGCTTTGTGGCGCTTACAGTTTTAGTTATACTGTACCCAACATCATTCATAGATTTGAAGTTTTCAAGGGAGGTGCAGGAGCATCAGAATAAATTCCTGGACACGGCGATGTACCTCATCAGCATACCCGGTTACATGCCCGAGTCGCCGATTATGATCGTATGTACAAGCCTCGTGCTCTTCCTGTTTAAGTATAAAAAGGCGGCAGTATACGTTTTGTTTACTATGCTGGCGGGCCTGGTAAGCACCATTGTAAAAGCCCTGGTGAATCGCCCGCGTCCGTCTGATGATATTGTACGCATTGTACTCAAAACCACCCAGCAAAGCTTTCCGAGCGGGCACGTACTGTTTTACGTGGTATTCTTCGGTTTTTTAGTGGTGCTGATGTACCAGCTTGAGGATATCCCTAAATACTTAAGGTGGTTTGTAATTGCCGTTAGCCTGTCGATGATATTTATCGTTCCGCTATCGCGCATATATTTGGGGGCGCATTGGTTTACTGATGTAACCGGAGGATTTCTATTGGGCATACTTTGTTTATACCTTCTTTCTTGGCTTTACCTGCGTAAACCGGCTAAACGAGACGAAGCGCCGGACGCGGAAGCCAGGTAGTTTTGAATTCGTAGCATATCATTTTCCAGTTATCAGGAATTGAGTAGATTTGGAGATGGCCGGGCGGCTCGTGCTTACCATCATAAAACAACAATCCCTTCATGATCTGTAAAAAATATTATACCATCCCTGGTGCCAAGGGCAGGGGAATGCTGGCTGATATTACCTATGACGATGCCAACGTTAAAGCACCTCTCGTGATATTTGCGCATGGTATCCGCGGGTTTAAGGACTGGGGCACCCACAACCTCGTAGCTAAATACTTTGCCGAAAATGGCTTCCGCTTCCTTAAATTCAACTTTTCGCACAATGGTACTACTACCGACAGCCCTACCGAATTTACAGACCTGATAGCTTTTGGAGATAACACCTTCTCTATGGAATTGGAAGACCTTACCGCTATTATCGATTTTGCATGCGGGGGATCTTATATGCCGGCGGTTAGAGAAGTGTTTCTTATCGGTCATAGCATGGGTGGTGGCATTAGCATCGTTAAAACTGCTGAAGACAAGCGGATCAAGAAGTTAATTACTATGGCTGCCATATCCAGCTTTTACAACCTGTGGCCAAAGCAGGCCGAAGAGCAATGGAAGCTACAAGGCGTAATGTATATGCGTAATTCGCGTACCGGGCAAAATATGCCTTATAAAGTAAGCCTGTTGCACGATTTGGAAAAACATACCGACAGGTTGAATATAGCTGCGAAAGCCGCCCTCATTACACAACCATGGCTTATAGTTCATGGCGACGGCGATACCAGCGTTCCCCTAAGCCACGCGGAAGAATTGCATACTGCCCAGCCCGAAGCCAAGCTGGTGGTGATAAAGGGTGCCGACCATGTGTTTAATGCTACCCATCCCCATTCCGAACCGGTGCTTCCTGCCACACTATTGCAATTTTGTGATGTTTCTATAGAATTTTTGAAGGAATAGCGCTTTGTTGCAATCAATAAGTTAATTTTTGGCGTTATTGCATTAAAATATTGCTTGAATGAGTTTATCCGGATCGCGAAAAAAAGGAAATAAATTTATCAATACCATTCCAACCGAATCTGCAGGGTTTGGCAAAATGATCCCAATATTGCGGGAATACATAAATAATAAGGCAGAGAACACCCCAAAAAAAACATTAGGTCCGTTTACAACGGATACGTCTGTTTACGATAATCGCCCCGAGAACGGGCTGCGGATAACCTGGGTTGGGCATTCGAGTTTGCTGATAGAAATAGATGGCATCAGTATCCTTACCGATCCTGTGTGGAGCCAACGAGTTTCCTTCTCGCAGTCCTTTGGGCCAAAGCGGTTCTTTCAGCCACCTATAGCGCTGGCAGATCTGCCTAAACTGGATGTAATTATCTCTTCTCACGACCATTACGACCACCTGGATACCGCTACAATCAAGTTTTTTGCCGATAAGGAAGTGCCCTTTATTTGCTCGCTTGGCGTTGCGCAATACCTCGAAAGCTGGGGAATAGATAAAGGCCTTATCCATGAGGTGGATTGGGGCGACAGCGTGATGATTGGCAATTGCAACATTACCGCTGCCCCGGCAAGGCATTTTTCTGGCAGAGGGCTTACCCATAGGGATGAAACACTCTGGTCATCTTTTGTGATAAAAGGGCCTCAGCATAATATTTACTTTGGTGCGGATTCCGGCTATTCGACTGATTTTAAGGATATTGGAGAAGCGTTTGGACCGTTTGACCTGACGATGCTGGAGATAGGGGCCTATGGTACCTATTGGCCCGATATACATATGGGGCCTGATAATGCCTCCAACGCTCATCTCGACCTGCAGGGCAAAATTATGATGCCTATCCATTGGGGAACTTTTAACCTTGCCCCGCATGCCTGGTACGAACCCGCCGAACGCCTGGTTGAATTTGGTAAAGATAAGAAAATCAAGCTGTTTATGCCGGAACCGGGCAAGCCAACCGAAGTTGCCGGCCCGCATAACTCGGGGTGGTGGAAGCGGTTTATGAGCTAAACTTATACCGCTGGCACTGTACGAATCGTACAGTTCGTACAATTTCGTACAACTCGTACAATTTTCTTGAAATTCGCACAACTTCGTACAGTTTCGTACAAACCCGTACAGTATTCTTTTTATGCGATTTTTTTAATATTCCATTATAATTCACATATTTACGGTAGCCAATTAAAGCTATCGTGCCTTAAAATGAGATGCCGCTTTCCGCACCTGCGGAAATCTGCGTTTTTCTTCAAAAAATCTTAGTTTTTCTTATGAAAAAGATCGCTGGTTACGTTATTGTACTGATGTCCATTTTCGATGCTTTCGGGGCGTCTGCGCAAACGGTTATCCCGCTTTGGGAGAAGGGTGCGCCGGGTTTTGAAGGCCGCCGAAACGAGCCCGAACAGGCCAAGGACTATTGGGTTAAAAACATCCACAACCCCTCGCTTACTGTTTATGCCCCGCCGGCCGGTACTGCTAATGGCGCTGCAGTGATCGTTTGCCCGGGCGGCGGCTACCGGCTACTGGTTTATAACTCCGAAGGTGTTGCCCCCGCTAAATTTTACAACAGCCTTGGCATTACTGTTTTTATATTAAAGTATCGCCTGGCCTTCGATACGCTGTCGCCGTATAAAATTGAGGTGCATGCCAAACAGGATGGCTACCGCGCCATGCGGATGGTGCGCAGCCGCGCAGCCGAGTTCGGTATCGACCCGAACCGCATTGGGTTGATGGGTTTCTCGGCCGGGGGCGACCTGGTGGACATGATAGCCTTTGGCGGCTACGACGGCGACCCAAAAGCCGCCGACCCCATCGACCGCGCCAACGCCAAACCCAACTTTATTGTACAGGTATATCCAGGCCCGGGCCATATCCCCGAAAAAATTGCACCTGATGCACCGCCGGCATTTTTAGTAGCTGCAAATGACGATGCCTGCTGCTCGCTGCCCATCATTCAATTGTTACAACGTTACCGCGAGGCTAAAGTCCCGATAGAAATGCACATGTACGCACAGGGTAACCATGCCTTTAATATGGGTACCAACCGCAAACTCAAATCAATTAACCACTGGCCCGACCGCCTTGCCGACTGGCTGGAAGACAGCCATATTTTACAGCCCGAAAAGGATTTGAAGAAGGTGATGCATTGAGGGGGTTGGAAAGTTTTAAGGTTTGAAAGTTGAAAGGTTTTTGATACTTGTTGTAAAGGCGCTAATTTTTAAGATTATAAACTAAAAAATATAAATATGAAACGTTTGTTAACCGCTGTATTTGTTTTATTAACGGGTACTATTTACGCCCAGCATTCTTTAGAAAAAATCTGGCAAAGCGACTCTACGCTTAATACGCCCGAATCGGTGCTGTATGACGCAAAGGGTAAAGCCCTTTATGTGGCCAATATGGGCGATTCTAAGCCGGGAACGGGTGGTATCAGTAAAGTGGGGTTAGATGGTAAGATCATCAAAACAGACTGGGTTACCGGGCTTACCGCAGCAAAAGGTATGGGCCTGTATAAGAATTTGCTGTACGCTGCCGAATTAACAACTGTAGCCGTAATAGATGTTAATACAGCTACCGTTATTAAACGTATAACGGTTGAAGGCGCTAAGTTTTTGAACGACATAACCATTGATGAAAAGGGCATAATTTACGTAACCGACTCGCAAACGGGCAGCGTACACCTGATAGCTGACGGTAAGGCCAGCCTTTATTTAGAGAACCTGAAAGGGATAAACGGGGTGTTATCTGTTGGCACCGACCTTTACATACTTGCCGACGGCGCTCTACAAACTGCGAAGGAAGTCCAT
>NZ_CAMLOV010000204.1 GCF_946481715.1 uncultured Mucilaginibacter sp.
ACCGTTTCTCCACCGCCCGCCTCGCCGATAGGATATTGGTACTGGATAAAGGAACCGTACTGGAAGTAGGCACCCACGCCGAACTGCTGGTAAAAAACGGCCGCTACGCCGAACTGTTTGAGTTGCAGGCGAGAGGGTACCAGTAGGGTTGAGGGATTTTAATGTCGAACATCGAACGCCCAATATCGAATGATGAAGTAAAGACGAAAGCTTCAGCTCTCTCCCAATAGCAGAGAGAAGGGGGCGAAATGTTGGGGACCGCCTGTGTTAAGGCTTGCTGCCTTTTGTGTCACTGATGAAAAGAGTTCAGTACCTAATGTCAGTCCTAATCGCCTGGTTTTTACCCGTAGTTGGAAAGTCGTTTTACTTGCAATATTTATTATTTGTGTTATCTTAGTATTATTATTTCCTAAACCGATGTCTATCGATACAACAACTACCTTCCAGTTTCCTGTAAAACAGAATAGAATACTCTTACCGGCGTTAATGGCTTTTTTGTTGCTTCTTTTCTGTGTGGGCCGTTCGTCTGCTCAATTCAGGAATATTCATAACGAATTTGCTAATAACCATACAAAGAAATTCAGCTTTTATTCCGAATCGGAAGGTTACATCGCATTTAGCCAGTACCTTGGCTTCACTACCGATAGCGGCCGCACCATATCGGCCAGGGGTATCAGTTATTCTAACGTTAACTTTAACGGCTACACGGTAAACCTCACGTTCGGGTTTCAAATTTTAGGCATAAAAACATTCAGCCAAAACAACCTGCTGGTTTATGGCAGCTACGCTGCGGTACCTGCCATACTGTATTCTAAAGATGGTGGCTTAACGTACAAACTGGTTTATCATTCCCAATATGGCACATACCCCAATTCGGCAGTGGAGGATATGGTGTTTTTCCCTGATAATAAGACCGGCTTCGCTATCGACAGCGACCGAATCCTAAAAACGACGGACGGCGGCTTAAGCTGGGAGGTAAGCACCACCATACCTTACGCTTATGATCCTCGGCTACAGTTGGTGGGGAATACTGTATTTGCGGCAACGCGCCTTAACAACAGCGATGGCGTTTTGTATAACAGTACAGATCAGGGTAGTGCCTGGAGCCGGGTGAGCACGCCAACAAAATCATTTAACGCTATTTACTTTTTAAACGAGAACAAGGGCTGGTTGAGTAATAATGACGGTGAAATTTATCTCACAAATAACGCAGGTGCAAGCTGGGAAAAGCAAAATAACAAAGTTGCTACACCTTTTGCCGCAACCAAAATGGTTTTTGTTGACGAAAATACCGGCTATGGCGTACTCAACAATCGCGATATTTACAAAACCATTGATGGGGGTGCGATTTGGGAACGCTTGAAACGCGATGCTAAAACGCCCGAGAATTACCCGGTTAGCGATATGCAAATTTTAGGCAATAATATTTGGGCGGGCGGAGAGGACGGATACATCGAATTGAGCACGAATTTTGGCGGTACACCTGTCCCCAGGGCGGCATTTTTGATTGATACCGCCAGTGTTTCAAGTACGGGAGCGGTTAAATTGGTAAATTACTCTAAACCGGGCCATAACTACAGCTGGGCCGTAAATGGCAAGGTGATAGCTATTGCCTACAATGCTACATATAACCCCGATATATACCGAAGGCAGGATACTATTCAGTTGGTGGTATCCAACTCGCTTTACAGCGACACCGTTACACGCTACCTTTCCTTTGGTAAAGGAATAATTATTGAAGACTTTAATCCTAAAGCCGCGCCTACAGGTGCCACCGTTTACATAACCGGTGGTAATTTTTCGGATGTTACCGGTGTTACATTCGGGGGGGTGCCGGCAGCAAAAGTAACGGTAAACAGTAAGTTTTCCATAACGGCAATTGTAGGCAATGGTGCAAGCGGGGTTATAAAAGTAAGTTCTCCAAAAACATCTACTCCCAGTGCGGTGCCGTTTATCTATTTGCCCCCGCCGGTTATTACTTCGTTTGCTCCGCAAGCTGCCCGCACCGGCGATACCGTACTTATAAAAGGGCAAAATTTTACCGATATTACCAGCGTAACATTCGGCGGGCGTGCAGCCCTGTCTTTTAAGCTAATTTCGGCTACGGAACTTTCTGCTGTAGTTTCCTACGGTTTATCCGGCGATGTAGCAGTAAAAAGCGCCAATGGGACTGGGGTTGCAGCTGGCTTTAAAGTACTGCCTTTAATTACCTCCATTACGCCAAACACAGGCAATTACGGCACCATTGTAAAGATCATGGGCTCTGGCCTGTTAGATCTGAAAAGCGTTGCGGTGGATGGAGCGCTTGTAGCAGAGGTACGGGATGCCCAGGAAACATTTTTAACAGTGAAAATAGGCGAGGGCAGTGTAGGTGCTGTAGTGGTCACCACCGCATCCGGCAGTTTCACCTACAATAATTTCAAGTATAATCAAAAGCCACAGATCAACTCTTTTGCGCCCATGGCAGCAGAGGCTGGCGGAATTGTTACCCTAACGGGCGCAAACTTTAACCCTATTGCCGATTCTAACTACGTTTATTTTGGCAATGTAAGGGCAACAATTACAGCGGCAAGCGCTACATCAATAACAGCAACTGTACCATATGGCTCAACTTATGATGTTATCAGTGTTGTGTCTAATTCGGCTATAGCTTATTCAGATAAGCCATTTACGCAAATATTCAAAGGCGGAGGGAGCCTGAGTGCTTCTTCGTTTTTGAAATCTGCAGTTATCGAATACGACAACGCCTACGGGCTTGAACTTGCAGACGTAAATAATGATGGTAAACTTGATATTGTATCGCCGCAGGCCAATAACTCATACAGCAACGGTAGTTCCCAGTATGTACGTATAGCCAATGTCTACAGAAATACGAGTAAGCCCGGTAACTTTACTTTCACCATAAGCCGGATAAATTTCGGCACCAGTAACACCCTGTACAACGGCGCGGCAGCAATAGGCATAACCGACTACAATTACGATGGTAAGCCAGACCTGCTCATCGCCGGCAAGTTTGGCGAGCAAACCGGCGTTTTACGTGCCGGAAGAAATCATTGGGACGAATTCGATATTACTTATGGCGGTCTTTTCGACGTAAAAGACGCTCCCGGGCTTGCAATCCCAAATTATGGCAATATACCAAATGAAAATTATGCGATCGGTATCCATGACGTTGACGGCGACGGTCAGCATGATGAAATTTTTGGTTCGCAATACAGCAAGTATGGCAACCTCAAACTCGCCGACCTGGATAATGACGGCAAGCCCGACCTGGTGGACAGGCGTAAAGATTCGTTACTGATATACAAAAACCTAAGTGCTAAAGGCAATATTAACTTCGGCAATAAAAGCTACTATCTGCTGGGAGCGAAAATTAATAGTGTAAATATTGGCGATATTGATGGAGATGGTAAGGCCGATATTGTTGTAACGGCCGGCGATTCTACAGGTAAGCTGATGGTTTTTAAAAATACTGGCACAGGTGGTAATTTAACGTTCGCTCCAACCAAAATAGGAGATGACATTAAAGTGCTGTATAATCACAGCATAGGCGATGTGGACGGTGATGGTAAAGTAGATATTTTGGTTGCAGCAGATACGCTTACGAAGGTTTATAAAAATATAAGCGCGTTAAATGCCATTGGGTTTGCAAAACCGGTCGACTTAAATTTGAATGGGCGCGTTAAATTAGCTATCGCTGACATGGACAACGACGGCCGGCCGGACATAATGGGTGTAGATTATCGGGATCATCTCAATATTTTAAAAAGTGTAATAGGTGTACCCGTACCAACTTTTAGCCCTGCGGGTGGAGTAACGGGCACTACTATTACTATAACGGGCGAGAGCTTTACAAACGCCACGGGAGTAAGGATTGGCAGCGTTAATGTAAAATCGTTTATAATAAATTCTGCCACCAGTATTACCGCAATAGTTGATGAATGTATAACAGGTGCAGTAATAGTAGAAACACCGGGAGGGGCTTTAACTTCGGCCACAAAATTTGTATTTGTGCCGAAGCCGGTAATCACCTATTATGATAAATTGGTTTTTGAACCAGGCGGCTATGCTAATTTAGGAGTGGCCGGCGATACAAACCTATCCTACCAGTGGCAACGTGACGGTGTCGATATTTCTGGTGCCAACCGGGCGGGTTATATAGCTATGGTAAAAGGCTCCTATACTGTTAGGGTTTCATTTGGTAGCGTTGTTTTAACAGCCGAGCCGGTTGTGGTACGGGTTATTTTTGTGTTGCCGCCCGATAATTTTAAAATAGGCACCACAAGTATTACCTGTAAAGGCAATGCTAATGGCAACATTGGCATAATTGCGGTAAAACCACTCAAATACACCGCAACTATTACATCGGCTGGTTATGCTAAAGTTGTAAACTTTACTACGTCGTCCATAGTGCCTGGTTTAAATGGGGGTAACTACAATGTATGTATCACTGTGGACGGGCAACCCGATTTTAAGCAATGTTTTGATGTGGTTGTTTTTGAGCCTAAAGACCTTTCTGTTTATTCAACAGTCGACGAAAAGTATGTGAACCTGGTGCTTGATGGCGGATTACTTTACACCATTAAAGTAAACGACAAGGAATATACAACCACCCAAAGCAGTATTAGCCTCCCGCTGGTAGCAGGTACCAACCGGGTAGTGATAACTACCGACAAACTTTGCCAGGGTATTATAGAGAAGCTTATTAACTACACAGACAATTTGAAACCTTACCCTAACCCATTTATCAACTCGCTAAGTATTAATTTAGGGAATAAGATAGTGGATAATGCTGTAATTGAGATAAAAGATATTACAACCGGAAGGTTATTATACAAAACCCGGTACAGCAACAAAAGCGGTGTTGTAAACTTAAACCTGGGCGAGCTTAAGTCAGGCGTATATATATTAAATGTTAGGCTTGATGGTAAGGAGAACGTGTATAAAATTTTTAAATAAAGTTATGAAAGCTAAAGTTTACCTGGCTTTAATGGTTGTGCTATTCATTGGCGCCTGCGGAAAGGGTGGGAGCCCTGGTCCAGGCCCAAAACCGGCCGAAACCATCGAAATAAATCTAACATCGCCCGCGCAAAATGAATTGTGTACAACCGGCCAAATCATATCTGATAGCCAAAGCAAAATAACTTTTAATTGGCAAGCGGTTAGCGGCGCATCGTCATATATAGTGGTTATCGAAGATCTCCTGTCACATGATGCCACTTTTGATACCGTATCCACCACCAGCTCGAGCCGTATTTTAAAACGCAACAACCCGTATTCGTGGCGGGTGGTTTCTAAAATAGCTTCTAATATTGCCCAAAGCAAGGCCTGGCGTTTTTATAATGCAGGCGTGGTTACAACCGGTTACGCACCGTACCCGGCGGTTGCTTATTCGCCTTTTCAGGGAGAGAATGTTTACAATACCAGTACGCTGTATTTACAGTGGCAGGGGAACGCGGTTGATAATAATATCAAAAACTACGATGTATATTTTGGTACAACTACATCTCCGCCGCTTTATTTGAAAGAGACTAACGCTACAAGCACTAATAGCATTACTGTAGACAAAACAACTTATTACTGGAAAGTAATCACAAGGGATACCAACGGTAATACCTCCGAGTCGCAATTGTATCAGTTTACTGTGAAATAGTACAATCAACCCTTCTTGATAATACCCCAAATTAGCCCGCCTGGATAAAAACCCGCCCGGAAGGGCGGGGTACGCACGCATTATCAATCCACACGGCTTTAATTGATCAATTGGGCACTGACACAACGTTGTTATGCGCATCCAAAACCACCTAAAAATTAAGTTGCTTTTGGCATGCCAAACCCCGCTAATTGGTAATAATACCTGCACCATATAGCAGTATATTTATTATTTTGGCTTTATGCAATCCATCACGCTCACCAAAACGCAAGCCCGCAAAATTATTTTATATGCTGCCGGGCTTGCAAAAAAAGCGCAATTCGGTACCGGCATAGAGGCGGTTTACCGGCTTATTAACCATTTGGGTTTTGTGCAGTTAGATACCAATTATGTGGTAGAGCGTGCACACCACAACGTAATGGCCGCCCGGGTGCCCGATTATGAGTTGGGCTGGCTGAACGAGTTGCGTGAGGATGGGCGTATTTTGTTAATCTCTTTTTACAATAATTTCTTTCAACTGTAAATCTTTAGTTGTAGCATTTATCGTAACAATAGAATCCATCCATTTCCCCTCTTCAGCATTGAATATTTTGCAAAGCAGAATGTCGTCGTATTTACGGACAATCAACAATCCTTTATGAGTGGTAATTTCAAAAAAACTACGTTGTTGATGCGCAACGCCTTTTCCAGTTAAAACGCTAAAAAACATGAACGAAAGACAAACAAATACTATAAAACCAATGCGGCGAAAACTGTCTTTGCTTTTATAATCTTTTTGGCTATCTAATCCTAATTTTAATGCGACGGCTTCCGCAATTTCTACTTCTGACATCCCAATATTATCTTCTTCCATAACTTTTATTAGGCGGCAACTTTCTTTCCAAAGACGTTTATTTTCACGATATATAAATACTAGAAAACAGCAACACAGCACCACCAAGCCCAAGGAAATAATGGCTGACAACGCCCCAATTATGAAAATCACACTAATAATGACAATGCTAAAAACCGGTGCAATTATAAAATATCCATCATACTTTGCTATCCAAACCGAACCTGGTTTAGGAAAAAGATCATCAGTTGGAAGTGTAAATAAAACTCCAAAGAATATTATTAAGAAGACACTCATATCTAATACTTTGCTAAAAGAGATGGTGATGTATTCCAAAGGCAAACCGAATTGTAAACAATAGGATCTCTCAAAAAGATATGCTGAAAAATATGCTACAGCCGGAATGATGGCAATAGCGTTGGGAATTTGTTCTGACCATTTATTAATCGTTGTAAACATTCTATAAATATAATATTATAACTAAAAAAGAGGTAGCAACTTTAGTTATGTTTGCTCCGCACACAAATCGTATTACTAAAATTGGGCGCCTGGCAACAACCGTTGACTCACGCATTGAAAAGTTGCCAGAGTGGAGTATATTGAATACCACGTGAAGCGGAGTATCCAACGCCTTTCTTAATCACATAACATTTTTAGGGGGTGTTGAGCAGCTATCATTAAACAAATGCCCGGGGATAAACCAAGCTTTAATTACATCACATGATTTTAGTAAAGCTTTCTGAAGAAGCCACTCGCGAGGGGTGAATTTTTTATTGAAGATGTAATATGGAATCTTTCAATAACAAAGGGAATTGTGGACCATGTTTAATTAAAACTAGATCATGACCTAATTTGCTTTTATTTAAATTTTTAAATATATAATTATCTCCATATCGCTTAAGTAAAACTAGATTGTGTTTTTCAGACATCACTTTATAAAGCGAGGCATTCTTTGCAGAGTTATAACCCAAAAAGTAAAATCCTTTAAAAATTACTAAGCCAATTCCTATAGTTGTCGCAAACTGAAGCAGGGATTTATTAAATTTTAATTTTCCATGCAGTTTCATTGTTGAAACAGATTTTATATCAAGAAATTCACCGCTTTTGAGATTAGCAATATCAGTTCGTAATTCAAGCAAGCTTGGTTCATAAAATTTTACTCCATGCTTATTTTCAAAATGCATTATATAACAATTTGACTGTTACAAACAGCATTAAATAGTAAAAGAAAAGGGAGCTGTTTGTCCGTCGAATTGCATCCAAAAATAAAACAGCCAAACAAAAAAACATATATTACCTCGCAAATACATCGTGATTACTAGTTCTCGTTCGGAGACTTTTAATATGCCCCAAACGACAGCAGATAAATAATAAAGAAAAATCATCGATATAAAACATATTGACGTAATGGTTAATAGATTAGACACCCCAATTTCAATTAAGGCTGTGGGTATTTGATAATACTCGCAAACACCTGATTCGAACCTAAACGCAAAAAAGTAACTGGCTCCAGTAAGCATTGTTAATGCTACTGCGGGATTGCTTTTTATGAAATTTAATATTGGCTCCGTTTTCATTTGAAGGTTCGGTTAGTTTATTATCAGTAAAGCTAACTTTTAATCTTCTTTTGTTATGTTTACAACGCACACAAGATCGTATTAACAGAATCGGACTCCTGGCTCCAACCATCGACTCAAGTCATGGTAAGGAGCCGGGGTGGAATATATTGAATACCCCCGAAGCTGGGCGCGACGTCTTGTGTGCAATCCTTTACCTCTTTTATATGACTGGCCTCCAGGCGTCCACGCCCGGAAGGGCCGGCACGCAAGCAGTAGCAACCCACACGGCTTTAATTGATTAATTTGGCACTGCCACAAAGGTGGTATGCAGATCCAAAAGCAGCTAAAAATTAAGTTGCTTTTGGCATTCCAAGCCCCGCTAATTGTTAATAATACCTGCACCATATAGCAGTATATTTATTATTTTGGCTTTATGCAATCCATCACGCTCACCAAAACGCAAGCCCGCAAAATTATTTTATATGCTGCCGGGCTTGCAAAAAAAGCGCAATTCGGTACCGGCATAGAGGCGGTTTACCGGCTTATTAACCATTTGGGTTTTGTGCAGTTAGATACCAATTATGTGGTAGAACGGGCACACCACAACGTAATGGCCGCCCGGGTGCCCGATTATGAGTTGGGCTGGCTGGAAGAGTTGCGTGAGGAAGGACGCATATTTGAGTTTTTCACTTCGGATGCGGGCTTTCTCCCCATGCACGACTTCCGGTTCTCGCTGCCGGTAAAAGAGGCGTTTGCGGCCAACCGCAGCCCTTTAACGCTGGCGGAAAAGCAATTGATGAAGCAAGTACTAAACCGGGTGGAACGCGAAGGCCCGCTGATGGTGGGCGATTTTGAATATGACCGGCAGGAAGCCAGCACCGGCTGGTGGGACTGGCGGCCTGCCAAAGTAGCACTGGAGCGGCTTTACTTTGATGGGCATTTAATGATAACCCGCAATGCTAAGTTTCATAAGG
>NZ_CAMLOV010000205.1 GCF_946481715.1 uncultured Mucilaginibacter sp.
TACGTAGGCTACCAATTTGGCGATGATATAATCGTATAAAATATTTTCGATTAAGTTTGTAATTGCTAATATGCCAAAACTGTGAATGGCATAGTTTACAACGGGGCGGTAAGAGATATCCGTGGATTAAAAGAGATGGGCGGTTTTACATCATTTGTAGAAAGTTATGATCCATCTTATCATAACCCGCCAGGCGACCTCAACACCATGATTATTGGCATTAACCAGCCCACCCGCATAAAGCAAGCTACTGTAATGCCCGGCGATGTGGTGCTCGGGGAAAACGGGGTAGTAATATTTATACCGCCGCATTTGGCCGAAAAAGTGGTAACCACTTCTGAAATAGTGAGGCTAAGGGATATGTTTGGCCACCTGAGGCTAAAAGAAGGGAAGTACACCGCAGGGCAGATAGATGCCCGATGGAGCGACGAAATAGAAAAAGATTTTTCCCGCTGGCTGAATGATCATATCAGCGAGTTGCCCGTGCCTAAAGAGCAAATACAAAATATCCTAAAAAACCGAACCTGGTAAACAAATCTATCGCTAATTATATCAATTATGTCAAACAATCAAAACAGGCGCAGCTTTCTTACGAAAGCTTCCATAGCCAGTGCGGCTGCGCTAGCAGCACCGCTGAGTAAAACATTTGGGCAGGGGTTAATAGATGCCAAAGAACGGACATCACAGGCATCGGCACCAACCGACCTCAAGATAACGGAAGTTAAATGCGCCTACGCAGGGGGCGGTCTTTTTGTGAAAATTTATACCAACCAGGGAATATGGGGATCTGGAGAAGGTGTTGATGCCATTGCCGGCACTTATTACTTGGTTAAGCGGCTGGAGTTTTTTCTTAAAGGGCGCAGCCCGCTAAACCCTAACAGAATAGCCGAAGAAATACGTAAAGCTAACTTTTTTGGAGGAGCACAGTCGGGTATGTTTATAGCTGTACTAACTGCCATAGAGGCCGCGCTTTGGGACCTTACGGGTAAAGCTTTGGGGGTACCGGTGTACCAGCTATTGGGCGGTAAGTACCGGGATAAATGCAGGGTGTATTGCGATACAGAATTATACACCGCCACGCATCCGGTACCCCAGGATTATGCTAAGGCCGCCCGTGGTGCCATTGATAGGGGATACACTGCCGTGAAATTTGATATTGATGACGGGCGCGACCCCAATAAGTTTGATCGCTATAATTGGACCGCGAGTAACGCCGAGCTGGACAGGATGTACAATGCCATTGCTGCGGTTAGGAAAGAGGTAGGGCCTAATATTGATATTTGCGTGGATATGCACGGCCGATATGATGCAACTACCGGCCGAAGGGTTGCCAAAATGATGGAACCGCTTAATTTGATGTGGCTGGAAGAACCCATACCGGCTGATAACATTGATGTTTACAAATCAGTAACCCAGGAAACCACCACGCCCATTTGTGCGGGAGAGAATTTTTACCTGGCTTACGGTTATACGAGGCTGCTCTCGGAAGCCGGTATAGATATTGTAATGCCCGATCTGCAGAAATGCGGTGGCTTAGGCGAGGGGCAACGTATAGCCAACCTGGCGAACTTATATTATGTGCCGTTTTCGCCCCATATGGTTGGCTCGTTCCTGGGCGCTATGGCTACCGCCCACGTTTGCGCCTCCGTGCCAAACTTCCATATTATGGAATGGCAAACATTGAGTGACACCGAACCTAAATGGAAAGAGATTGTTACTTACGACAAGCCATTTATAGAAAAAGGCTTCCTCGTTTTATCTGATAAACCTGGAGTTGGTGTGGAGATAAACGAAGAAGGCCTTAAAAAATATGCCGTTCCAGGCGTACCTTTCTTTGCCTGATGGTGTGGGGGATGAGTGCTTTTTACAAAACAATAGGTGCTTTGGCTATAGCCATGCTCGTCACGGCGCTACTAATGGTAACCTTTAGGGGCTTGGCAAATGCTGGCCCCTATGTGCTTGCTTTTTTTTTACTACTAGCTATCAGCGCACGTGCATATCCAAAAACCAAGAGCTTCGCTTACACGGTGGTAATTTTTGGGGCGGCGGCAGCGGCGCTTTATTACCCTGCGTTGTTTATCAGCTATGGCAGTTTTAAATTCGCTGCGCTTATTATCCCCCTTATCCAATTAATCATGTTTGGGATGGGCACGTCAATGCATTATAAGGATTTCCTCAGGGTATTAAAGGCTCCCAGAGGGATTTTGATAGGGGTGGTGAGCCATTTTATTATCATGCCACTGCTCGGCTTCAGTATAGCCAGCCTTAGTGTTAAATTTGCAGCTATGCCGCCCGAGGTAGCTGCGGGTATAATACTCATCGGTTGTTGCCCCAATGGCATGGCATCTAATGTAGTATCCTATTTGGCTAAGGCAAACCTTGCTCTTTCGGTTACTATAACCAGTATTTCCACATTGCTGTCGCCCGTTGTGACACCTTTTTTGATGAATTTACTTGCCGGCCCGCTCATTAAAATAAACCCCTGGCTTATGGTTGCTGATATTTTTAAAATGGTAATGATACCAATAGCCCTGGGGCTCCTTTTTTCATCAGTTGCTAAGGGGCGTGCAGGGTGGCTCAAAAAAATGATGCCGTTGATATCTATGGGCGGCATTATCTGCATCATTATTATCATAACTGCAGCAGGCCGGGATAGCTTGCTAAAAGTTGGGCTGTTGCTGGCCGTGTTAGTACTGTTGCACAATATTGGTGGCTATTTGCTTGGTTTTTGGTCGGCAAGATTGTTTGGAATGGAAGAACGCGACTGCCGGACCATTGCCATAGAAGTTGGGATGCAAAATGGTGGTATGGCGGCAGGGTTGGCAAAAGGTATGGGGAAAATTGGCACACTTGGGCTTGCCCCTGTTATCTTTTCCACATTGATGAATATAACCGGCTCTTTATTGGCGTCTTACTGGCATAAAAAACCAATAACAGATAGTGATGAGGTAAATGCGCTAAATGCTGTTAACGAAACGAACGGAACGTTACCATAGGCAATTCTTTGTGTAAAAACCATCGCTGTGGGTTTTTAGAAGACAAAGCAATTTGATTTAACATTCTTTGTAATGTAACCAACGTAACCGAGACTAACGCTTTTTTTTGACCAAATAATTAGCGCCGTAACAAACGCGGCACTTAATAAATAGCTATGCACATTTTTAAAACGAACGATAAAGTTATTGTAAAACACTCAGGCTTGCTTTACAGCTCTCCCGAATGGAATTGGGATGGTTTTATAAACCGGGAAGGGCTCAATATTGCGGTGCTGAAGGATATTCAAAACCTACCTGCCAACCCTGAATTATCGGTCGAGATTGAAAAACCAGGCGCACCTATTGCCAATCAAGAGATATGGGCATCAGGCGTAACCTATCTGCGCAGTATGGATGCCCGTATGGAGGAATCCAAAGATGCAGGCGGCGGTGATTTTTACGCGAAGGTTTACAGCGCCGAACGCCCCGAATTATTTTTTAAATCTCCGGCGCACCGTGCAGTTGGTACGGGCGGAACTGTACGTATCCGGAAAGACTCAAAATGGAACGTTCCGGAGCCGGAGCTGGTGCTTTTTATTTGTAGCGCAGGTACTATTGAGGGGTACATGATTGGTAACGATATGTCATCAAGGGATATTGAAGGTGAAAACCCACTGTACCTGCCACAGGCAAAATCATACGATGGCGCAGCGGCTGTTGGCCCTTGCCTTTATGTACCTGACGCGCCGATTTCTCAAGATACAAAGATACAATTGGAGATTTTGAGGGGCGAGGAACAAATGTTTGCTGAGGAAATATTTATCAGCCGTATGAAACGTACGCACCAGGAACTTGCAAAATACCTGTTCATGGAAATGTCGTTCCCTACCGGTGCATATCTTATGACAGGTACAGGCATTGTGCCGCCGGACTCGTTCACGCTTAATTATGGCGATGTGATCAATATTACTATTAGCAATATAGGCACGCTTACAAACCAGGTGGGGAAATAATGATGACGAACTTTGAAGGCAAGCAATTGATAGACGGCCAAGGCATTGCTTCGGGCACCGAATATTTTTATGCAGTTAACCGCGCCTCAGGCGAAAGGCTTGGTTTTCGCTTTTTCAATGCTTCGGAAGAAGACATCAAGATGGCTGTTGCCGTAGCCCAAAGAGATTTCAAAATAACCAGGAACAAAACAGGGGCAGAAAAAGCGCTCTTTTTGGACACAATTGCGCTGGAGTTGGAGAAAGCAGCCCCGCAGATTGTTGAAATGGCATGCCTGGAAACTGCATTAACCCCTTTGCGGATAGAGGGTGAACTGGCTCGCACTATAAACCAAGCCAAGCTGTTCGCCAAGTTGTTGAGGGAAGGCAATTGGGCAGATGCAAAAATAGATACGGGCGATCTGGAGCGTAAGCCGGCACCAAGGCCCGATATCAGGTCAATGCAACGGTCAATTGGGCCGATAGCCGTATTTGGCGCCAGTAATTTCCCGCTCGCTTTTTCAGCTGCCGGAGGAGATACAATAAGCGCGATAGCCGCGGGCTGCCCTGTGGTGTTTAAAGCCCATCCGGGCCATCCGGCCACTTGCGAAATGGTGGCCAAGGCTATAATTGCCGCATCTGTTGCTAGTGATATGCCGTTTGGGTGTTTCTCCCTTCTTCAGGGCGATAAACCAGAGGTGGGCGTTGTACTTACAAATAGCCCCGGAATTAAGGCAATAGCTTTTACAGGCTCCTTCCGGGTAGGCAAGTTAATATACAACGCAGCCGCTGCGAGGCCCGAACCTATACCGGTTTTTGCCGAAATGGGAAGCTCTAACCCAGTTTTTATATTGCCGCAAGCATTAAAAGAGCGGCAAGAGGCAATAGCCGCCGGTTATGTAAATGCGCTTACTCTTGGGGTGGGGCAGTTTTGCACAAACCCTGGTTTGTTGATACACGAATCAAGCAACAACGAAGAAACATTCCACCAGCAATTGGTAGATAACATAAATGCTGCCCCGGATGGGGTAATGTTAACGCCGGCAATAGCCGACGCATATCGGGCGGGTGTGACGGAAAGAAGTGTTATTAGCGGATTGCAAGTCCTCGCAAGAAGGGATGCCACAAATAATCCGCAACTGCAGTCACCCGTGATCTTCAAAGCAAGCTGGAAAGATTTTAGCAGAAACCCCCAACTTGAAGAAGAATTGTTTGGCCCGTCTGCAATTGTTGTTACTGCCAGTTCTAAAACAGAGATGATGGCTTTTGCCGAAGGTTTAAGTGGCCACCTTACAGCTACTGTGCACGGTACGGAAGATGAGCTTCCGGCGTATAAATCTCTGCTGGACATATTGGAAACCAAAGTTGGCCGGCTTATTATAAATGGTTACCCAACAGGTGTTGAGGTAGTTGCTCCCATGGTGCATGGTGGTCCGTATCCGGCTACTACCGATGCGCGCAGTACATCTGTTGGCACGGGGGCAATTTGCCGTTTTACCAGGCCTGTGTGCTACCAGGGTATGCCCCAGGGCTTGCTCCCAGAGGAGTTAAAAGACAATAATTCGTTGGCGATATGGCGTTACGTAAACGGCAATTTCACCAATGCTTCACTATAAATTATAAAAAGATAAACAATGTCACAATTCAGAAGTTCGGATTGGTTTGGTAAGTCGGGTAAAATGGGCTTTTTATACCGTAGCTGGATGAAAAACCAGGGCATGCCTGCCGATCTTTTCGACGGAAGGCCAGTTATCGGTATCTGCAATACATGGTCGGAATTAACGCCTTGTAACGCGCATTTACGCGACTTGGCCGAGTCTGTTAAGCGCGGGGTGTATGAGGCCGGTGGTTTTCCGGTCGAGTTCCCCATAATGTCATTAGGGGAAACTTTATTAAAACCAACCGCCATGCTTTTTAGAAATCTCGCAAGTATGGATGCCGAGGAATCGATACGGGGTAATCCTATCGATGGAGTAGTACTGCTTACGGGTTGCGACAAAACTACGCCATCTACCATGATGGGTGCTGCCAGTGTTGGTTTGCCAACTATTGTGGTCCCCGGCGGGCCAATGCTAAACGGAAAATTCCGCGGAACGGATATAGGATCAGGTACAGCAGTTTGGAAATTAACAGATGACCTTAAAACAGGCAAAATATCTAACGACGATTACCTTGCAGCGGAAAGCTGCATGTCGAGAAGCGCGGGGCATTGCATGACGATGGGTACCGCGTCTACCATGGCCTGTATGGTGGAGTCGCTGGGGATGTGCTTGTCCGAATCAGCAGCTACTCCGGCCGTTGATTCACGGAAAAAGGTGCTGGCGCAATTATCCGGCAGGCGGATTGTCGAAATGGTAAAAGAAGGGCTTACGATATCAAAAATACTAACCCGCTCAGCTTTCGAAAATGCAATTAAAGTAAATGCAGCGATCGGCGGCTCCACTAATTTTATTATACATCTTACTGCAATTGCCGGGCGTGTTGGCGTCGACTTGAATATCGACGACTTCGATAGACTGGGCAGTAAAATTCCGTTGTTGCTTAACCTCATGCCTTCAGGCAAATTCCTGATGGAGGATTTTTATTATGCAGGCGGTTTGCCTGTGATTTTAAAAGAGCTGAGTAATGAGTTAGATATGAGCGCCATTACGGTAACAGGTAAATCGCATGCCGAAAATATAAATGAAGGCGGCATTTGCTACAATAATGAGGTTATAGCAAACTATAATAACCCAATTATCCCTGAAGCGGGCATTGCGGTTTTAAAAGGAAACCTGGCCATTAACGGTGCGGTTATTAAACCCTCCGCAGCAACGCCGGCGCTAATGCAGCATACAGGCCGTGCGGTGGTTTTTGAAACCATTGAAGATTACCACGCCAGGGTGGATGAACCAGAGTTGGATATAGATGAAACCTGTGTAATGGTATTGAAAAGCGTTGGGCCGGTAGGTTACCCGGGAATGCCCGAGGTTGGCAATATGGTGTTGCCTAAAAAGCTTTTAGATAAAGGAATTACTGATATGGTAAGGATATCTGACGGGCGCATGAGCGGTACTGCTTACGGTACAGTTGTGTTGCACGTATCACCGGAGTCGGCCATCGGCGGTAACCTGGCGCTGGTAGAAAACGGGGATATGATACGCCTGGATGTACCGGGACGAAGAATTGACTTGCTGGTTGATGATGCTGAGCTGGACAAAAGGAGGCTATTGTGGAAAAAGCCAGCTTACCATACTGATAGGGGGTATGTATCGATGTATCAGCGGCATGTGCAGCAGGCGGATAAAGGTGCCGACCTTGATTTTCTTGTCGGAAACTCCGGATCCGTAGTAACACGTGACTCTCATTAACAAGATATAGCTGATTAACAATGATGGTATTTGTACTTGTCTTCTGTATTCTGCTGCTGGTAACGCTTATAACCTGGGCAAAGGTGAATGCGTTCCTTGCTTTTGTTATCGTGGCAATTTTGGCCGGCTGCCTGTTTGGTATGCCTTTCACAACTGTTATAGCTTCGGTAAATAAAGGGCTGGGCGATACATTAGGGTCTGTGGCAATCATTATTGTGTTAGGCGCCATGCTGGGTAAGCTGGTTGCCGAAAGTGGTGCCGCCCAGCGTATTGCCCATTTTATGCACGGCCTGTTTGGTGCTAAATACGTAACCTATGCAATGGCACTAACCGGCTTTATTGTAGGTATTCCGTTATACTACAATGTTGGTTTTATATTGTTGGTACCCATAATTTTTTCGGTCGCTTCAAGCTACCGCTTGCCCTTGCTATATGTGGGTATGCCAATGCTTACTGCTTTATCTGTAATGCATGGTTTTTTACCACCACATCCATCACCAATGACCCTTATTAGTGTTTTTCATGCTGATATTATAAAAACATTTGGCTATGGGCTGGTAATTGCTATCCCCGCTATACTTATCGCCGGGCCAATATTCGCAAATACCCTAAAAAAAATAGGGCCAAACGGATTGCAGTTTGCCAACAGCGCGGCCGCGCTGCCCGATGACGAATTACCAGGTATTGTTAATAGCATCTTATCCTCTCTTTTGCCTGTAATCCTTATTTGCCTGGCATATTTACTGCCTGTGCTTTTTGGACCAGCACCGGTGATGAAAGCCGTAGCGCAATGGCTTGGCGAACCAATTATTGCCATGCTGCTCACCGTAATTATCAGCACTTATACCCTTGGGCTACGAAAAGGCCGTCCCTTGGCTAAAATAATGGATGGGTACGTATGCGCCGTAAAAGATATAGCAATGGTATTACTCATTATTGGCAGCGCAGGGGCATTAAAGCAAATTTTTGTTGATAGCCGCTTAAGCGATGCACTCGCTGTTATGTTGGTACAAAGTGCAATGCCGCCTTTGTTGCTTGCCTGGCTGGCAACAGCCTGCTTACGCCTTTGCCTTGGCTCGGCTACTGTTGCGGGCGTAACTGCAGCAGGTGTTCTGTTTCCAATTGCACACCATGCGGGGCTCGACACTAATTTACTGGTGCTTGCTATTGGAGCAGGAAGCTTATTTGGATCGCATGTAAACGATACTGCGTTTTGGCTCTGCAAAGAATATTTTGGGCTATCAGTAAAAGAAACGTTGCGCTCATGGACGGTTATGGAGAGCCTTGTATCGGTAATCGGCCTCGTGGGCGTGTTGTTGTTAAACTGTTTTTTATAAATATACTAAAATGTGCACTAAACCAACTTTAAACTAAACCCCTACATAAACATGAAGAAAAAACTACATTAAAATCAAAAAAGGCATTCAAGATGCCACCAAAACGAACTCTTTCGCATTTACCAATTTTTGAGGAAGAATTTAAATTAAGAAGTAACCAATCAATTAAACCTAAAATTATGAAAAAAAAGATTAAAGCATCGCAGATGCTGCTGTCTATAGTTATAAGTGTTGTTTGTACACTTATAGTTGCGGCAGATTCAAAGGCGGCGAGTGCCGTTGGTTCTGCCATGGGCACGGAAATGAGTGTAGTTACCGTTACAGGTA
>NZ_CAMLOV010000206.1 GCF_946481715.1 uncultured Mucilaginibacter sp.
AATACCGCTTATCCGAAGCGTTGATGGCCACTTATAAACTGGTATGGGACGATTATTGCGCCTGGTACCTGGAAATGGTGAAGCCCGTTTACAAACCGGGTGCCGAAAAGCAAAGCATCGACGCTGAAACTTACGCGGCTACTATCAATTTCTTCCAAAACATTTTAAAAGTATTGCATCCGTTTATGCCCTTCCTTACCGAGGAGCTGTGGCACGATGAGCTCTTTGGCGGAAGAAGCGAGCTTGATTGCTGCATTGTGGCGCAATTACCCGCAATTGGGGAAATCAATTCCCGGCTGGTAGCCGAAATTGAAGTTGTTCAACAGGTTGTTGCCCAGTTACGTAACACACGCAACACCAAACAACTATCGCCAAAAGAGGCCTTGCCGCTTGCTGTAAAAGTAAATTCGGTAGTCGATTATATAAAATACCAACCCATTATTAAGCATTTGGGGAATATTAACGAGTTGACTTTGGTAACCGAAGCAGTTGCCGGTGCAGTAAACTTTATTGCCGGCACAGATGAGTTTTATATTGCTTTGAATATAGAAATTGATGTTGAAGAAGAAAAAGAACGCCTGGAAAAAGAAAGGGATTACCTTTTTGGTTTCTTAAAAGCAGTAAACGCCAAATTGAGCAACGAGCGTTTTATGGCCAACGCAAAACCAGAGGTTGTTGAGAATGAGCTGAAAAAGAAAGCGGATGCCGAATCTAAATTAAAAACGGTGGAAGACAACCTGCGCGGATTGGCAGGTTAATTGTAATACGTTAAGGCTGTTTAAATACAAATACACAACTTATTGCGTATGGTAAACTGCCAATTTGTTTAGTTTTAAATTAACGGAATAAAGTATTAAAGTGGATTTTTTTAATTTCTCAATTTATAAAATACTTTCCCGGGACTTGTCGATCCTCGACCAGGCCCGTATCCGTTTATTGTATTATGGTTTCCTGCTCATCTTTGTGGCCCTCGGCGCGTTATTTTTAAGTGTTTACCTCCAGGGGCTGCCTTTGCTTACTGCAACATCCGGAATTTTAATGTTTTGCGTTGCCGCGCTGTTTAAATACCTCACCTATAAGCCACATTGGCGCAATATATCGCACATATTACTGATACTGGGTACCATCGTGAACCTATCCACTGTGTTTGTAATTATGCAGGATGTAAACATTATTGTTATCCAGATCATTATCCTGGTGGTAGTGTTTAGTTTTTACATGCTTGGGGTAAACTGGGGCATGTTTTATTCGCTGCTGAACTTATTGCCGGTACTGTTGTTTTTGGTAATGGTTTACGATCATAATTACGCCATAAGCTTTAAGCCCGAAAAGGTTGACGACGCTACAATTATAATAGGGGTATTTGCCAATTTTATACTCATTATCTTTATCCACAGCCACTTTTATACCGCTTTTTTAAAGAATATAAAGCAACTAAAGGATACCAGCGAAGAGCAGGCTGCCCTCAACATAAAATTTGAGCGTGCGATTGAGAAAGCCGAAAAATCTTCACAGGTGCAATCAGAGTTTTTGTCGACTATGTCGCATGAGATCCGCACTCCGCTAAATGCTGTTATAGGCATGACCAACCTGCTAATGATGAACAGCCCGCGGCCAGACCAGGGCGAGAACCTGGAGATTCTGAAATTTTCGGCAAATAACCTGCTGGCCATCGTTAATGATGTGCTGGATTTTAACAAGATCGAATCGGGCAAGATCGTGTTCGAAAAAATAAAGTTCAATTTGGCCGACCTGTTGCACAATATATGCGGGGGCCAAATTATTAAGGCCGAAGAAAAAGGATTGCTGTTTAAGCTGGATATTGATAGCGCACTAAGGCGTAAAGTGATATTTGGCGACCCAACCCGCTTAACGCAAATAATTTTTAACCTCACCAGCAATGCTATCAAATTCACTGGTGCCGGCAGTGTTGGGGTAAGGGTTACCTGCCTGGAGGACCGCCACAATACCATCACCGTAGGCTTCTCGGTAAAAGATACCGGCATCGGTATAAAAAAGGAAAATCTCGAGAGCATATTTGAGCCTTTTACACAGGAATCTATCACCACCACGCGCCAATATGGCGGCACAGGTTTAGGTTTGGCCATTGTGAAGCGTTTGCTGGAATTACAGGGTTTGCAAATGAATGTACACAGTGTAGTTAACCAGGGATCGGAGTTTTCGTTCAATATGGAGTTCCCGGTTTCTACAGAAGTTGCTACGCCGCCTGCACAAAAACAACAACAGCGCCAGCAATCTGCACCCGAAACCGATATTTTTGGAGCGGCTAACCTGCGTGTGCTGATAGCCGAAGACAACCCGGTGAACGTGATGCTGATGAAAAAACTATTCAGCAAATGGCAGATAGTGCCTACCATTGCCGAAAATGGCGAGCGCGCTGTGGAAATTATGCAGTACGGCAACTTCGATATTATATTGATGGATTTGCAGATGCCGATAATGAATGGTTTTGATGCCACTATCGAGATCCGCAAAATGCCGGATCCGGCCAAGGCTAATATCCCTATCATCGCGCTTACTGCGTCGGCCTTGTTCGATATAAAAGACCAGGTGACCTCGGCAGGCATGGACGATTACGTGGCCAAACCATTTAAACCGGATGAACTGATGGAGAAGATACAGAACCTGGTGGCTGCGAAAGCGGTATAGCTGTAAATAACTCAATCGATTTTAGGTACAGGCCATCCCGGGCTTGTTTAACCCTCATTATAAAAGTAGCCACTGCCCAACCGCTTTGCCCAACCGCAAACCTTGCATTGGGATGCGGAATTAAATCGGCATGATGGGTTAACATTTTGGCGTTGGCTAAAGCTCTTTATACGAGGGTAGCTCCTCTAAAAATTTATAACACTCATTCTCAAAATCTATACGGCAGTAATAATGCTGTAGCCCATTGCTTACCACCAACAGTTTTACCTTATGCACCATGTTGTAACGTGCTGCCTGGTCAAACGTGTTTTGGCTAATGGCAACCGAAGGCGCTTTGCACTCTACCAGCAAAACTTTTTCGCCCGCCGAGTTATGCACCACTATGTCCGACCGCTTGGCCATGCCATGCAGCTTTAGCCCTCCCTCCAGCTTTATAAGCGATTTTGGGTAATGCTTTTGTTTGATGAGGTATTGCACAAAATGCTGGCGCACCCATTCCTCGGGAGTAAGGATGATGCTGCGTTTGCGCAACTCATCAAACACGCTCAACTGCCCGTTCTCGTCGGTAAGCTTAAAAGGGTAGGGGGGGAGGTTGAGCGGCAGTAGCAGGTCCATTTTTGTTCGGTGTCGAAAGCCAAAAGTAATAAGTCTTAAGCCAAAAAAACAAAATGCCCGGTTTTAGTTAAAACATAGATTTGACTTCTTACTTTTGGTTTCCGACTTTTAACTCAGCATGACTGCCCCCGAAATACTAAAAGACCTTAAGGCCCGCAAATTTAAACCCCTGTATCTGCTGCATGGCGAGGAACCCTATTTTATAGATCTGGTGAGCAACTATATTGAGGATAAGGTATTGTCGGATGCGGAGAAAGGGTTTAACCAAACGTTACTGTACGGCAAAGATACCGATATCATGACGGCCATTAACGCGGCTAAACGCTACCCCATGATGAGCGATTACCAGGTAGTAATGGTAAAAGAAGCGCAGGACATGAAATGGGGAAGGGACGATGAAGACAAAAAGAGCATTAACCCGCTTTTGGCCTATTTGGAAAACCCACTACCCAGTACCATCCTGGTTTTCTGCTACAAATACGGCAAGTTTGATAAACGAAAAAAAACCTACAAAGCGATAGAGAAGAAAGGGCTGATATTTGAATCGGCACCTTTATATGACAGCAAGATACCCGCCTGGATAGAAGGGTACATTGCCGATAAAAAATACAAGATAAACGGGCAGGCATCCGCTATGTTATCCGAGTATTTGGGGAACGACCTGTCAAAAATAGCCAACGAACTGGATAAGCTGATGCTGAACATCAGCCAGGGCGAAGAGATCACCCTGAAGCATATCCAGGATAATATTGGCATCAGCAAAGAATATAATGTATTTGAGCTGCAATCGGCTTTAACAAAAAAGGATGCTTTTAAAGTAAACCAAATTATTAACTACTTTGAGGCAAACCCAAAGGCGAACCCCATAGTGCTGGTTTTAGGCAACCTGAACAACTTTTTTAGCAAAGTGCTGGCTTATCATTACGTAAAAGATAAGTCGCCGCAAAACCTTGCGCGCGAGCTTGGCGTGAACCCTTATTTTTTAAAAGACTACGAACAGGCGGCACGCGGGTACAGCCTTGGTAAAACCTTCCAGGTGATAAGCTACCTGCGCGAGTACGACCTGAAAAGCAAGGGGGTGGAATCTAATACCGGGCATGGTGGTTTGATGAAGGAATTGATGTTTAAAATATTACATTAGCCCATTAGCAAAATATTTTATGAGTGATGCACACCCCGCCACGGCAGGGCCGGTAAAGTTAAAATATATTGATGCTTTGCGCGGGTTGGCTATTTTAGCTGTAATAATGGTGCATTGCGGGCAATATGGCAGCAACCGGCACCTTACGCCATTTATTCAATATGTAATTTTGCAGGGCGCCAGCGGTGTGGCACTGTTTTATTTTGTCAGCGCGTACACTTTAATGCACTCCATGCATTCGCGTATAAGCGCCGGGGGTAACTTTATCAGCAATTTTTATATCAGGCGGTTTTTTAGGATAGCCCCCATGTTTTACATGGCTATTTTATATTACCTATGGCAAGATACAGGCGGTAACCTGGCTAACATTTTTCCTGTTTTTACCAAAGGGAATGTGGTAGCGCACCTGTTGCTGGCACATGGGGTAAGCCCCTGGTGGATAAATACGCTGGTGCCGGGCGGCTGGTCTGTTGCCAACGAGGTGTTTTTTTACATTATGCTACCGCTGTTGTTTTTTAAAATAAACAATACGCAGCGTGCAGCGGTATTTTTCCTGGCGGCATTATATGGCAGGTACGTGGTAGATTTTATTTTGCGGAAGTATGTGGTTGGCAACGACGATAATTTAATTGAATATAGCAGGCTTTACCTGCCCGCCAATTTGCCGGTATTTGCATTGGGCATATTGTATTATTTTATAATAACCGATAACTACAGGATAAAGGTTAGCCCGGCCGTTATTTTTTTAGGGGCCATTACGCTGCTGCTTAATGTTATTGGGATAGTTATTTTGCCGGGCCATGTGTTGTTTACCATCGCAATTTTTATTTTGGCTATAGCATTAAGCAAAACAGAATTTAAACTTGTGGTGAACCCGGTACTCACCTTTATAGGTAAAATAAGTTATAGCGTGTATTTAAGCCATTTTGCCGTGTTTTACTGGATGGTAAAAACCAACTTAGCCGATTTTGTACCGGCGGAGAGTTTAGCAGGCGCTGTAGCAAATTTTGCAATAAGGTATATAGTTGCAGCTACAATTGCTATTGCAATATCATCGGTTTTATATAAATTTATCGAACTGCCTATGCAGCGGCTGGGGTACAGGATCATCAACCGGAAAAAGTTGCAAATGCTAAAATAATATTGCTTTGCAATAATTATATATTAATATTGCCTAAGTGTTTTATTTATATATATGATTTGCGGTAACCGATAGTTTAAATATTCTTGAAAATATTAAATTTGCTATAAAATGACTGCTCCACGTATTTTCGCAATTACCATGCTGACCATAGCGCTGTTGCTAATAGCCGGCGTAATTTTTTTCAGCATACTTAAATATATCAAAAAACGCTATTACCCCAATTGGAAATTCCCCGATTACGTTAGCGTAGGGTATGCCGAATACCTGTATCACAAGTTTATAAAAAGAGACTTAAAGTAACGCCTCCCAGGCCGAGTCACTTTTTACTCTCCTGCCTTTTTCGCATTTTTACGGCTTTAATAATTGATGCATATGAATCATTGGCTGGTAAAAAGCGAACCTGTAAAATATAGTTGGGAAAAATTTAATAAAGAAGGCCGCACCTTTTGGGATGGCGTGCGCAACTACCAGGCGCGTAATAATTTAAGGCTAATGGAAACCGGCGACCTGGTGATGTGGTACCACAGTAACGACGGTAAAGAAATTGTGGGCATTGCCCGCGTGGTGAAAACCGCCTACCAGGACCCAACAACAGAAGACCCAAACTGGGTGGTGGTTGACCTTGAACCCGTAGAAAGCCTTAAACGACCCGTAACCCTCGAAGAAATAAAAGCCGATGGACGCCTTAAAGAAATAGGACTGGTGCGCCAGGGCCGCTTATCGGTAATGGCTTTAAAGCGCGAAGAATTTGACAGGATATTGGAACTGGCGAATAATTAGCCTTTAAAACTTCCCGAAGAAATTCGAGATATCAAAATACACATCCAAATCTTTCCCTTCGGCCGTTGTTATATGGATGATATCGTATGGCTTTTTGTCCTGATTGGAAAGCGACTGCCCGCGAGCTTTATAGTCAGGGTATTTTGCGCGCAGCCATGCGTATTCAGCATCTATCCCTTGCTGTTCGTGCGTTTCTGTAATCACGATAGCAGTTTTATAAGAGCTGCCATCTTGCGCAACGCTTACTCCGGCCAGTTTTTTGGTGCTTGAGCAGGATGCGAAGATTAGTAGCGACAAGGCGAGTACTAAACAAATTCTTTTCATAATAGCGATAATTTAGGTTGCTATAAATTTAATAAATTTTTATAGATACCTAAATTTTCCTCGTCGAAACAAATGAAAATAACTTCGCCGATCGTATTGTTTTCTGTAAGGAATTCCTTCACCGTTTCCACAGCAATTTCTGCAGCACGTTGTTTCGGGAAACGGTAAACACCCGTGCTGATATTTGGGAAGGCAATGGTTTTAATGCCATTTTCAACAGCGAGTTTAAGGCTGTTAGAATAGCAGTTAGCCAGTTGTTCTTCTTCCTTTAGCATATTTTTGCCGCCATTATAAACCGGCCCTACTGTATGGATAACGTATTTTGAGGGTAGGTTGCCTCCGGTGGTAATAACCGCGTTACCGGTTTTACAACGCCCTTGCCTGTCAACTATTTTAATGCATTCGTCCAGTATTTGCTTGCCGCCTGCCCGGTGGATGGCGCCGTCTACCCCGCCGCCGCCCATCAGGCTGCTGTTAGCGGCGTTCACAATGGCATCCACCTGTAGTTTGGTGATGTCTCCCTGTTGTAGTTTTATCCTATGGTCCATAAGTTAATAACGGAATTTTGCGGCCGGAGTTTGTTATTCCAGGTAAAGCAAATTCTTTTTGTAATCAATAGTAAATTTAAAACGCTTTAGTATGCCGCCGCCAATGCTTCCATCAATATTGGTATCGGCAAAACCGCCGGTTTTAAGCATAGGTATGCGCGAAGGTACATCAGTCACCAACCGTTTGCCAATAGCTATTTGTTTTAGGGTGAAGGTACGGGCGTAAATTGGTCCGCCAATGCCATAGCCGGTTATGGTAGTATCAGAAAGCGGATAACGATTTTTAATGCCCGTGCTTTCGGCGTAATGATTAAATACGGTGAGGGCGGTTCGGTCGCCTGTATCCATTATCAATGTTGCCGGTTTCCCGTCAATTGTTGTTTTCAGCTTTGGGATATGATAGTACATGGTAAAAGGGATGGCGCCGGTGCCTGTGTACGAACTATAAAAGTTGATAGTATGGTTTGGATAATCAAATTGTACGGCGTAATCCTTCATAAAATTATAGCCAATAGCACCGTCAAGGTAGGGCAGGCGTAGTTTATTCTTTATTTCGGATAGGTCTACCACATTAAAATCTTCCCGTATCACTGTTGCTTTGCCAATGCGGGTGGTATCCACGGTAGTTTCCCACGCAGGCATCCTTTTGGCGCCCGCGCCGCTTGTGGTGGTTTCGTTTTCCAATTTCAGTTTTAGTGACTTGGCGGCCGTCACATCAATCACATCTGTTGCACCGCAATCCAGTATAAAATGCAGGGTTTTGTTTTGAATTTTTACTTCGATGAAAGGGCGGTTATCCACCAAAGTAAAGGGAATGGAAAACTGTAGTTTGTTTTGGGTTGTTGCGGAGCTGAAGCAGGCAGAAAGTAACGCTAAGGCAAGCAGGCAGGTATTTCTCATCATCCGGGTTTTTGGTTGGATGGATGGGAGAGAGGAAAGTTACAGTATGGGGGAATTACTTTTTCTGCGCGGCAAAAAACAAAGCCTTTAATTCCGTAGCGTCGTCCGGTTTCATTTTTCCGCCTAAGATCAGCCTCAGTTGCCGGCGGCGGAGAGCGCCTTCAAAAAGCTCTATCTCATCCTCACTTTCGGGCAGTAAAGGGGCAATTGCTACTTTGCTGCCATCTTTATCAAGCGCAACAAAGGTATAGTAAGCCTCATTGCTTTTATTCCGCGTGCCTAAGGGGATATTCTCGGCATATACATCCATCCGCACCTCTACGGAAGTGGTGAACGCACGTGTCACCTTAGCCTCTATGGTGATCACATCGCCCAATTTAATAGGGTGGTGAAAGGACACATTATCCACCGATGCAGTTACTACCACGCGGTTGCAATGTTTTTGCGCAGATATGGCGGCAGCGATATCCATCCAGTGCAGCAGGCGCCCACCCATTAAGTTGTTGAGGGTGTTGGTATCGTTGGGTAATACCAGCTCGTTCATAATGGTAAATGATTCTTTAGGCGCTTTTCCTTTCATAGTGCAAAGATAATGAAAAGTATCGGTGGCATATATCAACGCGTCATTGCTGTAAAGGTCAGATAATTCGGTAACAGAATTAGCTTTATATAACAA
>NZ_CAMLOV010000207.1 GCF_946481715.1 uncultured Mucilaginibacter sp.
GACTTAACGGGGTGGGGAAGACCAATCTTTTGGACGCCATCTATTACCTGTGTTGCTGTGAGGGTGGTACCCGCGTTGTTTACGTCAAACTTAATAGTACCGGTGGAGCCGATAAGTACGCCCTTGTACACCCCCTTAAAGCTGGCATCGTTTGCCGCTTTGGCTTCGGGCGTGGTGGTACAGGTTGTACAGGTATAATCGGGATCTTTGTTAGAACCCGATTTGCCACAGCCTGTGTAAAATAATAAGGTTGCCGCTGCAATAAATAATACTGACAGTTTTTTCATGGTAGTTGTTTTTTTGATGATGTTTATTTTTTACCGCCGCCTAAGAAGAAACCGATCTTAAAGGCAAGGTATCCGCCTTTATCCGGCAGGATATTGTAATCTGCGGCTAAACGAAAATGCCCGGCCTCGATACCAACTGTTGGGAAGAAGCCAAATTTGGTTGCGCTTGGAACCGTTACAGTAGTAGAGCCCGAGCCCACGTCAATTGACGCCCGGGTAAAGAGACCTGCACCGGCACCAATAAACGGCCTGATACCGCCATCTGCCAGGTAATACTCGCCGGTAGCAGCATATGATGCCAGTACCGATACTTTGGTATCGCCGCTGCCGCTGGTTTGGTAAGCAAGTGCCGCGCCTTCTAAACGTAAGCCAAGCGCAAGGTCATCACTCACCCGGTAATGCGGCTGAATAGTAAAAGTAACGCCGCCTTTTGTACCGGCGCTCTCTGCAGGTATGGCATAGCCAAAGCCAATATCCACTTTAAATGATTTGTACGCTTCCGATTGGCTTTTGGCTATTAATGCAAAGGCAAGGAACGCAGAAAAGAGTAGTAATTTTTTCATAATTGTTTGAGATTTAGTGAATGGTTATTTGTTTGTGATATTTTACTGAATTACTGAAAGGTGTATTTAGATACCCACAGCTTTTTATAATCCTCATCGCTGCCAACAAATACATAGCTGTTATCGGCCTTATTGGCTATTGGGGTAAAGTTTTTGGTAACATAAAATTTCTCGTTCCCAAGCACGCTGAAGGCACCTATGCTGGAGCTGGAAAGGTCAAACTTTGCTATACGAGGATAGTACCTCGGGAAATAAGTGGCGCTACCTGTATAAGCCGCTAAGAAATCCTCGTACCCTTTAAAGCCCTTAACCTCCATAATTACCCAGTAGAGGGCTTTCCCGTCTTTAGATGGCACAAACTTCTGCACCATCGGGAAGATCTCGCTCTTCTTGTCGTTATTTAGCTTGCCAACACCATATTGGGCTTTTAGCTGGCCAGCCTGGTCAAAATGCAGGCAAACCACATCTTCGTAGGTATTAACTGGGTTGCCCAGCCCCAAATTGGTACGATCATTCAGCTGGCCGCCTATCAGGTATTCGCCCTGAGGGGTTACTTTAAACTGTTGTATGGTAAATTTGCCGCCCTTGTATGGTTCGGCACCTTTATCACCTGGGGATGTTTTAAATTTCGATTTAAAATCACCTATGGCTGCGGTCGTGGCAAAATCAAGCTTGCTATCGGTAAACTTCAGCAGGTGGAAGCTCTCCATCTTTTCGCCAGATTTTTTTAGCCATTTAAAATCCAGCTTGTTCTTTCCTTCGGTAAAGCAGGGGTTTACAATAGATGCGGCATAGTTTTCAAACACCTCGCCATAAGCTTCTTTTGATTTTGTTGAGGTGGCGCAGAAAAACACCGATCCGTTATCCTCGCTTACATCCTGTATTAACAGGTTGGGTGACGGGCTTTTAAAGGTAACCTTGTTCTTCACCTCGCCTTTGTCGGAATATTTAAGGTAAGTGTAAGCAGTAATATCCGGCTCGCCTTTTTCCGGTGCAAATACCAACACAACGTCCCCATTATCTAATTGGTGCGAATAAACTAACGATTGCGAGCCGCTTACATCAACAGGTTTAGCGGTTATCTCCACGTCGGGCGTTACGCCAAGCACAAAAAAATCCATCCCATCCTTGTGCGCTTTGCTCTCCAGCCCAGCCAGCACAAACAGGCTTTCGTCTACCGTGCTGTTAAAGGCTGCAAAGCCATAATATTTATCGTTACCATTCTTCGGCTTGATAACTTCTGAAGTGATGCCCTTTTTAAATACGTATTGCTGTTTGCGGTAATCCCAGGTTTTTAGGTCGCTGTACTTAGTAAACTTCAGCTTCATGCTAAGTATCTCGAAAGAGCTGCATCCGCCTACTGAAGCATAAAAGCCGCTTACTGTTTTATCGGGTTTATCCTCGGCAGATATCTTTGGTTCGGAGATCTCCTCGTTCTTAACAAACTTCAGGTTGCTGTCAAATTGGTAGGTTTCGTAAAATATTTCGTTCTTCTTTTTATCGCCGGGTATTTTATAGGTGATGGTGTAGGCACCATCGGCATTTGTTGCGCTAAGCAAAAAACCCTTGCCCGCCTTTTTAGAAAGGTCCTGCACGGTTTCCTGCGCATTGATGACAAAGGTGGAAAGTACGAGTGTAACCGCGATAAGTAAAAATCTTTTCATGCTGGCCATAAATTAGGTATGTAAAAATACCTTCGGCATCAGCTACAAAAAATGTGATATAAGTAGTAATCAGAATTTAGCGGTAACCTGTTTTGCGCAGCGCTTCCTTCTTATTGCGCACGTGCAGTTTCTCGTATGTATTGCGTATGTGGGTACGCACGGTATCTATCGAGATGAACAGTTTATCGGCAATTTCCTGGTAGCTAAAGCCTTTGCTTAGCCATAGCAGCACTTCATTTTCGCGGTCGCTAAGGCTTTCTTTGGCATCCACATAGGGCACCTGTTGCTGAAAGGCAAGCACAACCTTCCGGGCTATCTGGCTGCTCATTGGGCTCCCGCCTTTTCTTAAATCGATGATAGATTCTACCAGTTTTGTGGATGGCGTATTTTTAAGCACATAACCCGTTGCACCAGCCTGCAGGGCTTTAAATACATGGTCAGCATCATCATAAGCGCTCAAAACCATTATCTGTATATCGGGACGATGGGGTTTAAGCCAGCTGATAAACTCATTGCCCGCCATACCTGGTAATTGCAGATCCGTCAATACAATCTCCACCGAATCGCCCAACCCGCACTGGAAAAATTCGATCGCCTCCTCTGCGCTTACAAACGATGCGTTTAAATTAAACTCGCCCGAACCCGCCAGTAAGGCGCCCAGGTAGTTACGTATTTTTTCGTCGTCTTCAATGATAATGATAGGGGTCATGGCTTCATAAAGCTAAGATTAAAAGCGGGGAGATTTCGTTGTAAAAAAGTAGTATTTTATTTTGGCAAACAAAGCGTATAACAAACCGAAAGCCCGTTTAAACTGTTGGTTATTTGCAGTTGCCCGCCTATGTCCTCCATCCTTTTTTGCATATTTTTAAGCCCGTTGCTATTGGGTTTCTGGCATCCGTAGGGTAACCCGCAGCCATTATCGCATATTGTAAAAACCATTAGTGTACCACTAATTTCAAACGATAATTTCACAAGGCTTGCGCGTGCATGCTTCATGGTATTATTTAAGGCCTCTTTGGTTACCAGGTATAAATTGCGCCTTTGCTCATTGGTTAAAGGTATATGGGGTACGGTATCGGCAAAATCAATTTGCAGCACCATATCAAAAGGTTCAAAATATTGCTGCATTTGCTCGCGGGTGTAAGCCAGCAGGTTTTCCAGGGAATCGTTCTGAGGGTTAAGCGCCCAAATAATCTCGCTCATGTTGGTGATCAGCTTTCGTGCCGATGCGGATATATTGCCTACATCGTTTTTCACCGCAGCATCTGTTTTATACTGAGTTTGTATCAGTTCGCTCAACAGGGCAATGTGGGTAAGCCCGCTGCCTATCTCATCGTGCATATCGCGGCTTATGCGGTTGCGTTCGGCATCTATAGCGTGCCGCCTTTCTAACAAGCGCAGGCGGCGTTTAATTTTTAATTGCGATAGCAGCCAGGTAAGGTATGTAATGCCGCCGATGACAAGAAAGCCGCAGGTTACATAAAACCACGTCTGCTGCCAAAACGGGGCGTTTATATTAATGCTAACGGCCTCCACGTCGCTCCAAACACCATCGCCATTTGCGGCTTTCACCAGGAAGGTATAATGCCCCGGCAATAGTTTTGCGTAGCGTACATTTTTGTTGGTTGTGATAACCCAGTTGGTTTCGAGCCCCCTAAGCATATAAGCGATTTTATTTGCCGATGGCATGGTATAATCCAGTGCGGCAAAAGAAACCGATAAGCTGTTCTTATCATACGGAACTTCGATTGCATGAGGGGTTACCTGCCCTGCACTGCCTGCATAAAGTTTATCGTCGACCAAAACCGCTGTAACAGCAACACCTGGCTTATGCCTCCCTGTATATAAATTCTCCGGATTAAACCAATTAAAACCTTTTATGCCGCCAAAATACATGGTGCCTTTCGCGCTTTTGTAATATGCCGCCGTATTAAACTCGTTGCTTTGTAAACCATCACTGGCAGTATAGTTCTGAAACACCTTCTTCTTTCGGTCGAAATAACTTAAGCCGCCATTGGTGCTTATCCAAAAGTTGTGCTCCTTGTCTTCCAAAACACCGTATACGTAATCATTAGCCAAACCATTGGCTGTTTTGTATGTAATAAATGTGTTGTTGCCGGTATTATATTCTATCAGCCCAATGCTCGAACTTACCCACAGTTTATTTTTATCGCGTTCGTCTGCGTGCAGGCTCCTAATGTCTAAGTGTGAAAGATGCCCTCCCGCAAAATTATAGGCATTGCCATTTTTTTTGAATTGATAAAGCGACGAGCCAGGAACACCGACATACAAGCTTTTGTCGCCCATTTCAACTACGTCGATAGATAATCCCTGCAAACGTTTATCGATAACACCAACCACTTTAAACTCGCCAGTAGGTTGCCTGCTAATGTTATACAAACCGAGGCTGGTACAAACAAGCAACTCGCCATTTTGCAATTGCTTAAACTTGATAACGAAATTACCGGCCGGCGTTAGCAATTGCGTTGGCATTACCGAAATATCTATCGGTTTAAATGTGCCCGACTTTTCATCAAAGAGGCAAATTCCGAGGCTGCTGCCTACCCACATATTGCCGGCTGCATCTTTAAATACGGAGGATACGATGCCAGAAAGCCCCCCTTTTGACTTAACAAAAGCAGGATAGTTTTTTACGCTACGGTCGCGCGGATCGAAGATATTGAGCCCGTTATTTTGCGTACCGAACCATATCCGCCCACGTTCGTCTTCGTAGAAGCATTTAATAAAATAGTTGTTTAAAAAACTATAGTCGCCTTCGTTCAGCGGGAACAGGTTGAATTTAGCGGGCTTAAGGTCGAGGCGGCTTACTCCCCCGCCATCGGTGCCTACCCATAGGTTATCAAACCGATCAATGTACAGGCAGCGGGTAATATCAAAGGCAAGGGATTTTTGCCTGGCGTTATCATGCCGGTACATATCCATTTTACCTGTGGATAAATTGTAACAAAGTATGCCTGCCGTGGATGTAGTGAACCATATACGCTGATAAGAATCAGGTAATATATCTATTACCATTGCAACGCGCTCGGCAATATCGAAATGTTTCTTGCTGATGGTATTTAGTAAAGTGTCGGCCGTTACCAGGGTATTATTGCACCAATAATATATTTTTTTGTTATTAAAGTTGAGGCAGGCTATCGGCACATTTGCAAGGCTGTGACGGTATTGGTGGCTTTTTGTATTAAAATGATAAATGCCAAACCCGTTGTTTTTAAACCATATATTGACCAGATTGTCGGTAGTTGCCCTGAAACCGGTAGCGTTTTTATTATTGAGTTTAAACGTTGCAGCATATTGCGTCCACTTGTTTTTGTTGATGTCGTAACCTGCTATGCCGCCGGTGCACAAAATCCAAAATATGTCGTTGTTATCAATAAAAACGCCGCTTGCCTGGTCATTCTGGCTAAGGGCATGTCGTCGTGTAAGCACTTCGCGGGCAACATTAAAACAAAATATGCCCGTTTCGTTGGTAAACCATATATTGCCCTGCTTGTCTTCGCGGGTGTTGCCACGTACGTAATTTGAATTAGCGCTGGCGTTATCTTTTACCTTAAAAACCTTTATGGCGTGCCCGTCGAACCTATTAAGTCCATCGGCAGTACCAAACCACATAAAACCTTTTTTATCCTGGTAAACACTATATACCGAACTTTGCGAAAGCCCGTCGTTTACGCCAATTGTTTCAAACCGCGGTATAATACTTTGTGCGAAAGAAAGATAAGGTAGCGCTGTTAAAAAAAGAACAAAATATATGGCACGCCATGGCCGGCAAATACGGGCAATGTATAAGTAAACATAATCCGGTAAATTGGCTATCATTGGTTAGTATAATGGCATACTAATATATAATCATATTTAATGTTTACACCATCGCAACTATCAATTAACCTATAAGCACCATTTATTTATGAATTGAAAGAAAAATTTAACCCGGAAAACAAACAGGGGTTTGTATATATCAGAAACTGATATCAAAAAAATTTAATTGGCGGTTCGTATTCTCGGTTGCAATACTTGCTATGTAGCAATCCGCCAAGTCAAAACTGCTTACTTGCCAATTCTTTTCGGCTCCAAGCAGCGCGTTGGGTAAAACATGTTCTGCATCCAACGATGCGGTTATTTTAAGGTGCTCGCCAAGCCCCTGCCCTGTTGCCTTTAACAACGCTTCCTTTCTGGTCCACAGTTTAAAAAAGCGTGTAACAGAATCTTCCGCATTTATAAATGCTATTTCGGCGGCGTTAAAATGCTCCTCCAAAATATCACGGTACGCGAAACCTGGGTCAATATACTCAACATCGGCTCCCACTTCGGCATTGGTTACGGCGAGCATTACCCATTGGCCGGCATGGGTGATGTTGTATTGCATACCCGACCCATTGATCCCAGCCAAATAAGGCTTTTTGTTAGTGCCGATACCAAACTGAATATGCGCGGGCGGTTTATTTAAGTGCCGGGCCAAAATATTGCGCTGCGCCCCTCTGCTTATAATAAAGCGGTGCCTGTCTTTCTGTTGAAAATACTTATTGGCACGCTCGGCTTCACCAGGATTAAGTGTAGCATAAAATGTTTGCAAGGCATGCATGTTTGCAGCAATATTTATGCGGTACACATGTACCTCGCCTTCTTTTAAAAAAAGGCTGCCCGGCGGTGTTGGCTGCCAGTTAACCTGTTTAAAAAAATGAATGCTTACTTTACCCAAACTATAAAGAGTTGTGTTGATATTATAAAACGGGCAAAAACTACCCTTTAGCGGCCTTATCCAAACAGGACTGCAATCTTCCGCGTAATATTTGGACCGATGTTTTGATAACAAATGCGGACGACAGGGTGAATAGAAAAAAAGGATTTATTCATGTCACCTTGCCATATTAGTAGTATGGGTAAATCTTTAAACGGAGATGCCTGTTAATTCTCCTCGGCGTACTTTTTAAAGTTGTTTAAAATAGCCTGCCAACCGCCCCGTTGCATTTCTATCGGGTGCGTGCCTTCTGCCTCAAAGGTTTCAACAATTTTGGTACTTTCGTCATCATCGGTAAAATGCACCTCTACATTACGGCCGTCGGCGATGATGTAGGCTATCAATTTATATTCTTCTACTGCCGTGTACGTGCCTTCAAAATCAAAACTCATGCTGCCATCTTTGGCTGCCATGGTTGATGAGAATTTTCCGCCTACCTTAACGTCATTTGTTGATTTAGGGGTATGCCAGTCTTCGCTTGCGTTATTCCATTTTACAATGTGCTCCGGTTGTAACCAAAGGTCCCAAACTATTTCAACAGGAGCACCAACGGTAGCCTCTACGGTTATTTGCGTTTTTTCCGACTTTTCCATTTTTGTTTTATGATGCGTAAAGGTAATTTTTCCTTTCGAAATAAAGCACGGTTCATAACTACAGAGGCGGTATTACCCCATCAATTCTTCGCCGGCCTTTGCTGTATTTATCGGCTCCAGTTTTTGATACAATAAGGTAGGTTGGAATGGCTTGGAGAGGTAGTCGTGCATGCCTGCCTCTTTAATTTTACTATGGATATTGTGCGATACTGATGCTGTTAGTGCAATAACCGGGATGTTGGCTTTAAGCGGATCGGGCAGTTGGCGGATGCACGCAGTTGCCTCAAAACCATCCATTATGGGCATATGCAGGTCCATTAAAACAACATCAAAATTTCCGATCAATAATTTATCAACCGCATCCCGCCCATTATTGGCAACTACCGACCGGGCTTTCCATTTGGTGAGCAATTTCACCAGCAGCAAGGAGTTTATCGGGTTATCTTCAGCGATTAATATATTGAGGTTTGCGAGGCTATTATCCATTGAGGTATGTATAGCAGTTGGGCTGATAGTACCCTTATACGCTTCAAATTGTACCGTAAAAGAAAACACGGAGCCTTCCCCCGGCTTGCTTTTTAGTTCGATAGCGCTGTTGAACAGTTTCAACAGGCGCTTAACAATGGCCAGCCCGAGCCCTGTACCTCCATAGTGGCGGGTAGTAGCTGCTGATGCCTGTGTAAAGGGATCAAATATGGCGTCCTGCCGGCCGTCGGCAATACCAATACCCGTATCCGAAACAGAAAAAGAGACTGGTGTTTGATGCTCGTTGTGCGCAACAGCGAACATATGCAGGCTCACCTTGCCTTTTTCGGTAAATTTTATGGCATTGCCAACCAGGTTATAGATAATTTGGGTAAGCCGGGTTGGGGCG
>NZ_CAMLOV010000208.1 GCF_946481715.1 uncultured Mucilaginibacter sp.
CTTATCGGTGGTGGTAACAGGGGGCTTAACCGGCTCGCCTTCATCGGGCGTACCTTTTTTTGAGCAGGCCGTTAGGGCAACCGCTATGGCCATAAATGCAAGTACTATCCTAATCTTTCTCATCCGTTATCATCTATTTTGGCAAAAGGCGTCAACAGGCATGCAAGCAGCTTGCATGCCTGTATTTTTAATTATTGGGGGACGTTTATCTCTATGATGTCCGAAAAATTCGAGCTTTTAAAACTATCGTTTACGCGGATGCCCACTCTTACAAAGAATTTCCTGCCGGGTACCAAATTGGGCACATCAATAGTGATGGATTTATCCGCCGCCGTCATATCGCCCCATTCTTTGTTGATGCTCTTCTTGTACACGTCCGAGTAATCTCTTATAGAAGCTCCCGCGCCTACCAGTTTGGTGGTGTTGATATACGGTTGTGTCTCTATAACGGTAGGCAAGCCCGCACCTATTGGCGCAGTTAGGTCGTACTTTAACTTTAAAGCGGTCCCTGTTAGCGTAGCGGTGAAGTTTTTTATGACGATGTAAGGCGTAACGGTAAAGTCCTGTTTCGTCCCTTTGTCGATATCCACGGTTAGGGTATCATAAATGGGCCAAAAAGCGCCGCCCTTCGGTATTACTTTATACTTCCCTTTAAACAGTTTGCTGTCTTTAAAAGTACCGTCGAATTTACTCGGGATCTCTTGCGGCGAAGGGGTTGCGCTCCAGCTGATCTGCTCCAGCCTTATTTGCGTGCTGCCCTGCGAAGTGAGCAAATTACCCCCTTCAGACGATATAATATTGCCCTCTAAGGAAGCCTCGGGCCCATCGTAGTTATCTATTTTTGTGCATGCAGATGCTGCCAGTACGGTTAAGCCTAACAACATCCTACTAATCAGTTTTTTCATATCTATTAATTTTAAGCGTTAGTAATTAGGGTTATTAGGGTACAGGTTAGGGTTTTTGCCAAGCTCGCCGCCAGGGATGGGCTCGTAGTAAAACCGCTTATCGAAATTGTAGTTACGCTGGTAAAGCTCCGGCTCGGCCAAAAAGATGTACTTATTCTCGTTGAAGATATAGTACGGCATAAGGCCTTTAAACCTGGCGTTGTTTAGCACTACGTCGGCAATCCTCCACCTTTTTAGGTCCCAGTAGTACTGGTTCTCAAAGGCAAGCTCCATGCGGCGTTCTTTACGCACTTTTTCCAGGTCGATAGAACCATAAGGCGTAGCACCGCCCCGCACCCTGATCTGGTTGACAGAAGCCAAGGCATCGCTGGTGTTGCCTAATTCCATGGCTGCTTCGGCGCGGTTTAACAATACTTCGCCATAGCGCAGGTCCATCCAGGGCTGTTCGCTCCTGTTCAAATCGACAGATGCCTGTGCTTTAGCATAATCCACATACTTCCTTACGTAAAAGCCCGTACGGGTTAATTCATCGCCGCCTGTCCATAAGCCGGTAAAGCCAATAACTTGTTTGCCGTTATAAAGCGTTTTGGTGTCGCCCGAGAGGATGTAGCTGCGCGAGTTGGTGGGTTTTGCAACCTCCGCCGCCGCTGTGCCGCTAAAAGATGGGTAAATACCGCGCTGCATATCAAAGGTGAGCCCGCGCAATGTTGCACCCGGGAAGTAAACACTGGCCAGCAAGCGTGGCTCCAGCCCGGCCATTAGTTCGGCGCGGTCGTTAAAACGTTTTGGTGTACCATCTCCGTTGGTTATTGGTAAATCGCCCCATAGCTGTACCAAATCAAGCGTTGGGTACGAGCGGGAAAGCGCGTTAGCCGTCATATAACGGGGCGACATAGTAGCATCCCAGCTGTGCGCAGTATTGGTAGCTATAGAGTATTGTTTTACAAAGATGGCTTCGGGGCTGTCGCCGGTCTTCAGGAACAGGTCGATGAAGTTTTGTAGCTTATCAGGATTTTTTGCATAAAGCGAGTATTTCCCTTCTAAAAGCTTGGCGGCATCAAAGGCCTTTGTAAAAAAGCCGTTTGCTTTGCCAGCATCTATGCCTACAAAACCACCTGCACGTGCCGCTCCGTCAACAAAATTTACCGAACCGTATTTGGCAATGGTACCTGCGTAAAGCATTGCCCTCGATTTTAGCGCCGCGGCGGCATACTTGTTGGCACGGCCCGCAACGCTGGTTTCCGCCATAGTTTGGTAGGCCAGGTCAAGCTCGGCACCAATAAAATTCCAAACATCCTCTTCTTTATCGCGGTGTACCTGCAGTTCTTCCAGCGGTGCGCCGGGGTCCTGCGGTTCGGTAATAATAGGAACGCCACCATAGCGCTTGGCTAAACCAAAGTAATAGTAAGCCCTTAAAAAGTGCCCCTCGCCCAAAATCTGGTCAACACGGGTTTGGGTAAGTTCGCTTGCATGGTTAGGGATCTCTTTAAGCAGGATGTTTACGCTGCGGATATCGCCATAAGGCCAGTAGCCAAAGCCACCGCCAATATCAAAGCCACCAAAGGGGCCAACTTCTTCGCCGGTAACCGATGCGGAGTTGTAAAAGTTCTCCCAATCGTTACCGCCATTGCGGAAACCGCCATCGGGCCTGTATTTAAAATCCTCTATAGGCAGGCCGCGGTAAATGGTTGCTAAAAACGAATTTACGCCGGCCTCGCTACCGAATATAACATCGGCACCAACAATGTTGGTTGGCGGTATATCTAACTTTTGGCATGAGGTTATGAAAGCCCCCGCGCATATAGATACCGCGATGATTATTTTATGTATAATTTTCATATGTCAAATAATTAAAAAGAGATGTTAGCGCCCAGGGTGAAAGTTCTGTTCATGGGATAAGTATATCCGCCTAAGGCTACGCCAAAATCTTCGCCCGGCCTTGGGCCCTGGTGTTCAGGGTCGTAGTTTTTAAGGCCGGTAAAGGTGAACAGGTTATAGCTGTTGGCGTAAACCCTCAGCCTTTTTACGCCAACGCGTTTTAAAAGCTGGGTAGGCAGGGTGTACCCTAACTCAAGCGATTTTACACGCAGGTAGCTTGCATCCTGTATGGCCTTTGTGCCTCTGGCATCGGGCGAGCCCATTGCAGGGTAAAAGCCAGGCACCCAAACCGTATTAGGGTCGTAAATGTTAGCACTTGCATCGGCAGTGTGCCAGCTATCCAGAAAACGCGTTAAAGCACTGCGGTTGTACATCAGCGGGGAAGCAAACTGCTCTCCGTATTGTACGTATATGCCCGATGCGCCCTGTAAAAGCACATTGATATCGAAGCTTTTGTAGGTTAGCCCGATGTTTAAACCGTAGTTGTACAAAGGGATATCCTGCGTAGCAATTGGATGATCATCCTTGCCATCTATTACGCCATCTTCGTTCCAATCCTGGTAGTAATAATCGCCAGGTACCACACCGTTGTTGCCACCGCCTGTGTTGACGCCATAATTGTATATCTGATCGTATGTAGTGAACTGGCCCTGGTAAGTTGGCCCCCACCAGATGTTTGTGTAGCGGTTTGCCTGGTTGTTTTTCCAGTTTTCGTAAGCATTGCCAAAGTTGCCCTGTAAAATGGTACGGCGCTGGCCGCGCGTGGCACTTACGTTACCTGCAAGGTTTAAGCCTACCTGGCCAAATTTTTGGTGGTACGATACGTTGATATCTATACCTTGTACCCTATCGCTATTAAAGTTTATCTGCGGCACATCGGCACCTACTGTACCCGGTAATGCCGTGGCCGGGGTAGCCTCTAAACCGGTACGGTCGCTACGGAAAACTTCCACGCTGCCATCAACCGAACCGCCAAACATGGTAAAGTCTACCGCGATGTTCTTTTTGGTGTTTACCGCCCAGCTTAAGCCTGCGTTACCCAGTTTTTGCGTAGCGCCGTTAACTGCGCCGCTGCCAAATATGTAGCTGTTTACCGGGTAATTGTAACCATTTACGTAGTTGAACGGGTTACCGCGCTCATCGCCGGTTTGGCCCCACGATGCCCTTAATTTCAAACTGGTAAGGATATTCTCTGATACCAGACTACGGAAGAAAGGCTCTTTGGTAACAACCCAGCCCAGGGATAAGCCCGGGAAGAAGCCCCATTGATCGGGCCCCGGCTGGTATTTGTTTGAACCATCCCTGCGGAAGATAAACTCTGCAAGGTACTTGCCTTTGTAATCGTAGTTGAACCTGCCGATGATACTGCGGGTGCCTATATCGTACAAACCGCCGGTGTACATGCCGCCTTGCTGTGCATTATTGGCCAACCCGCCAAAAAGGTAATCTATGGGCAATTCTGTATCGCGCTGTGCGTAAAAATCATCGCCTGTTTGGTGGCTCTGCTCATATACCACGGCCGCTGCTACGTTATGATCGGTAAAAAAGGTGTTGGCATAGTTTAATGATAGCTGGCTCTGCGTGTTCTGCCTGGTGTAATACTCGCGGTGCACCTGCGATGGGCTTTGCGCGGTAGTTGGTATGTAACTGTCGTTATCGGCCTTGTAGGTGTAAAGCGTATACGACCTGCGGATGATGTTGTTATCATCGTTGCCATAATCAAGGTTAAACAAGGCTTTTGCAGTTAAACCGGTTATACCCGGTATTTGGTACTGCAAATTCATTTGCCCGGTTAGGCCTTTTTTCTTGAACTTCCTGAACCCGCCTTTATCGGCATAGGTTACCACGGATGGGTTCATGTTATCATCAATTACAGCCGGGTATAGTTCGTTATCGTTAGCAAATATTTGTTTGATAGGGATCTGGTTCCAGGCGTACTTGTAAATTGTCCATTGGTCTTGGTACGGTTGGTTCTTTTCGTCCATCCAGCCATTTACCAACACCTGCCCGGTTAAGCCCTTGGCAATGTTCATGGTAACGTTCGAGCGGAAATTGTATTTGTTGTAGTTGATGTCGTCGCTTTTAAATACGCCGTCCTGTTTCTGGTAACCGAAGTTGAAAAAGTAACTGATCTTATCGCTACCGCCGTTAATATTCAGGTTGTGCTGAATTTGCGGAGCCCATTCGTGAAAAGCAAGGCCTATCCAGTCTGATGATTTGCGGGTGCCATCCAGGTAGGGCTGGATATCTGCATAGGCATAAACCGGGGGCGCAACGCTTACAAAGTTATTATCAAAGTTGTGCTTGCCTTTCTCGTTGGTTAGCAGCATAAAGTCTACCGCGCCAACACCCTGGGGCATACCCACAAACTGTTGGTATTGTTGGTTAACCGAGTAATTAAGGTCGAACTTCCCCAATTTGTTACCCTTTTTTGTTGTAACCAAAATAACACCGCCCGATGCACGAATACCGTAAATAGAAGCGGCAGCATCTTTCAGCACCGATAAGCTTTCGATCTCGTTTGGGTCCATACGGCCTAAAATTGCCTGGTCGTTCCCGCTGATCACCCCATCAATTACAATTAAGGGCGCTGTTTGAAAACCGCGGATATTTAGGTTGTTGGCATAACCGCCCGGTTCGGCCGTGCGCTGTACAATGCGTACGCCGGGTATTTTGCCGCTTAGCATGTTTACTACGCTTTCGTTTTTGGTAACTACCAGTTCTTTGCTTTTTAAGGTGGATACTGATCCGGTAATGGTTTCGCGCTTTTGCGTGGCATAACCTACAACAACTACCTCATCAAGGTTATTGTTGCTTGGTTTCAGGGAAACCGCGCCGTCTTTGAGGTCGCTTACGCGTATCTCCTGGGTTGTGAAACCTATAAAGGTAAACTGCACAATTGAGGCGGTACCGGGTGCTGTGATGGTATATTTACCATTCAAGTCGGTAACAACGCCGGTTGTGGTGCCTTTTATTTTGACACTTACCCCCGGAAGTGCGGACCCATCCGTGAAGTCTGTCACTTTTCCGCTGATGGTAGTTTGCTGGGCTAACAAACTAAGCGGGAAAAGAAAGAAAAGTATAAGTAAGTATTTAAATTTTTTCATATTGTCTCTCGTTAATGTTTAGGATTAATTAGGTTGTTTTACCGCTTTAGGGTAATAATTGCGTGTGCAACGGCGCACTTACGGGGGGTTAACGTCGTAGTTATTCATAGCTTGGTATTTGGTTTAATGCAACACCTGAGGCTATTGGTAGGGCTTACAGGTGCGATAATTGGTTTAATATTATGCTACAAAAGAAGAGTCGCTCATTAATAAAAAATAAATAATAGATTAATTTTAGCTGTAAAAACGCCCGTTATTAACGGTTTGGGAACATTTTTCGAATACTATCAATAAGATTGCGACTATATTGACAACCAAACTTCGTAAGTGGGATTTTTTGTTTTAAACGGAAATTCCAGTGAGTAGCGGGAGTAAGATTATTATTGAACTATTTTAATTGGAGATTTGAGATTCTTTGCCCTGCTTTAAAGGGGATTTCCCTTATAAAAACACAACAAAAGGTTCAATAAATGATATTAAATAGGTGACCTTTTCGAGACCTTCAATATATCCAGGTAATTGGGCGGCCAGCCAAAAGCGATAAATGATATGAGTTTAAAAAGTTCACTACCGCTTCCTTTTGATAGCGCATATCTTTATTTGGCTAATGGCAAATCTTAATTATTAATTAGAAATTACTTTTTAAGGGTAAAGCGGTAGCGGGGGGGGGGACCTTATCAAGTAATTTACACTTTCTCTGGTTGCAAAACTCCATAACAAAAAATTCTTTAAATTAAAGAGTCAAATCACGGATTTGAATGTCTTAACTCGCCAAGGCGGTGATGACGATGACGGTGGTACAGATGCCAATCCGGATCAACCTGACTATGCCGACCCAAGTTCAGAAGCGTAATAAATTATCTTTTTAAATTAAAAGCCAAAAGGCCGCCTCTTATTAACGGGCTTTTTGGCTTGGTGTAAAATGCTTTATTTGAGAGCGATTTGATTAACAAAACACTGACACCTTAAAACGTGAATTTTGATTTTTAGAAAAAATTTAAATTATATCGGATCAGCTCCAGTAGTGTACTTTCCGTTAGTAGCGTTATACTTACCGGGCTGAGCTTTCCTGGTGGATATTTTCGGGTGACGGCGGCAGGCGCTATCATGATCACCTTTCTTGCGGTAAGTTACCAGCGTATAAAAGCAGCTTTAATAAACCCGATAAAAAGCTTAAGAAACGAGTATTAAAAGGAAAAAGGGCGATAGTTTAAAACTATCGCCCTTTTTCCTTTTTAAGAAAGTTTGATATCCACTTTTTTTCCTGTTTTAGCAGCAAGGTATATTGCATCAATAATCTTCATATCTTTTACCCCTTCTTCGCCATCTACCGGTACAACTGGTTTCTTGTCATCAAATATGATGCCCGCGAATTCGTCCATTTGTACGGTTTGATGGGTGGTAACAGGTTGGGTAAGTTCGCCTTTATGGGTACGCCCCTTTATAGGGCCATAACTTGTGGAAGGCTGCATTTCCGCGAAGCCTTTGTCGCCGTCGAGGAAAAACCGGTCGAGGTTGTTCATGTTATAGGTTGACAGGCATGATGCCACCGCCCCACTCGGGAAGCCAAACTGGAACTGGATGGTTTCATCAACGCCTTCTTTAAATTTCTCATGATCGGTTTTAGTTTCCTCGGCAGTAACCCATATCGGCTCCTCGCCGGTCATATAACGCGAACCGTTAATGGCGTAAATGCCAATATCCATCATAGCGCCGCCGCCAGCCAGCTGCTTATTTAATCGCCATTGAGTAGGGTCGCCGATGGTAAAGCCGCATTGCCCCTGAAAAAACTTGATCTTGCCAAACTCACCGGCTTGCCTCATCCGGATAACCTCCAGCGTTTTGGGTTCAAAGTGCATGCGGTAGCCAACCAACAGCTTTACACCTGCCTTTTTACAGGCATCAACCATTTCCTGACCCTGCCGGGCATTTACAGACATTGGTTTTTCGCATATGGCGTGTTTACCGGCTTTGGCTACACGTATTACCTGATCGTGATGCAAACCATTGGGGGTTATTACATATACCGCGTCAATATCCGGGTTGTTTTTAATGTTATCAAAGTTTTCATAATTGTAACAGTTCTTCTCGGCGATACCATATTTGCTTTGCCAGGCTTTAACTTTTGATGGCGTGCCACTTATTACGCCAACCAGTTTTGCTTTTGTACATGATTGCATGGCTTCGGCAACACGGGTACCATAGCTCCCAAGCCCCATAATAGCTACGCGCAGTACTTTGCCATCATAAGTTTTTTCGTTGTTGTTTGTGCTGTTTGCCCACCCCGAAAGCGGTGCCAGGTGTAGGGCCAAAGCCGATACACCTAATTTCTGTAAAAAGTCCCGACGTGAATTCATAGGTAAGTTTTTTGGTTTTGAATTGTTTAAATATATTAATAGAGTGAGGAAATAAAAAAGCCCTTTAATATGCAATTAAGGTTTGTTAGCGTTTTCAGCGAGAGGGAGGGATCAGAATATTCGAGCGTTGGTTCCACTTTGTTTGATTTATACAACACTTTTTTTATTTCTCACCACTGCCACAAGGGCAAATTTCATTCCTATCAATAGCCATAAATATGATCTCAAAGGGTTGTAATGTAAAGATACGGAAAGTGTTGGCCATAAAAATCCCTATGGGTATAAAGCACCAATATGTTAAGTGCCCGGAAATAAAAATAACCCGGGCGGGAAGTGCTTTCTAAACGCCCGCCTCCGCTCAACTGGTGGATCCAAATTTCAATTCGCTTATTTTTAAAGCTGCTAAATATTTCCTTTCTTTAATTCATCCACAGCGAACGCCGCCGCACGTGCAGTAAGGGCCATGTAAGTAAGTGAAGGGTTTTGG
>NZ_CAMLOV010000209.1 GCF_946481715.1 uncultured Mucilaginibacter sp.
CCCATGAGAAATTATGGGATAAGGTAGCAGGCATGGCATCGCCGGGTTTCCATTTGCAGCATTTAACGGGCGTGTTGGATAGGCTTTTTACTTATGCGCAAGGTGAAGCACTGACTGGGCAGCAATTAGATTATTTGAGCAAAGAGGCCAATGCGGCCAATAAAACATACACTACGCAGGACTTGGTTGATGCGTTTAACAAGCAGGTAGATAAAGCGCTGCTGCAATTGAGCAAAGCCGATACAGCCACTTTAATCGATTTTCGCCCGGTAGGGCGGGGGAAGTTGCCTTCAACCGTTATAGGTCTTTATACGCACTCGGCAGAGCATACCATGAGGCATTTGGGGCAGTTGTTGGTGACGGTGCGGGTGCTCCTTGCCTAATAATAAATCCTTCTTGCCGAATTTATTTCGGCACCCCACACGGCAGGTCGCGGGCATGCAAAGCGGTATGCAATGTGGCTACTTTTATGATGGGGTGTCGAAATAAATTAACATGACGTACGAGGAATTGCTTATCCGTTAACAATACTACCCACCTCTTTATAATCCTTCCCCCTGTGTGTTACCGCAACATTGGTATGCTTATCAAATGGATCGAACAGAAAAGTATCTATGCCTAATTCAATAGCTGCTTTTATTTCAGATTTTGGGTCGTCGCCTATTACTAAAACTTCTTCTGTGGCATAGCCATTTTCTGCCATGATCATCAAAAACACATCCTTTTTTGTTTGGGGTGATTTATCGGGGTCTACAATGTAAATGCCTTTAAAATCAGCTTCGATGCCCAGCATTTTTACCTTGCTCATTTGCAATTTGGTAAAACCTGTGGTAACAAGGTATTTGTCGATATCGATAGCACGCAAATCCGCATACTCGTCAAAAGCATGCATGGCATCGGTAAATTCGATGTTGCTGAGCAGCTCCATCCCTTTCGCTTTTAGGTCGGCACTAAAACCAAATTCGTCTGCCACGTGCTGGTATGGGCGGCGGGTAAGTTCATCCTTGGCTTTGTTTACCATATCGCTATCGCCGGGTTCCAATTGTTCGTCTATCAGTTTAAACAACTGCCCAAACAGGTGGTTGGAGATAGAACTTACGGGATAGATGGTGTTATCAAGATCGAGTATGAGGACGCGTTTCATGGAGGGTAAAGATAACGATGGCGACTGAAACCTCTGCTGTCGGAAATAAACAAAAAGCGGAGGGTGCGCGATTCCTTCCTTGGGGAAGGGGAGGTAGGGGTTTCGCCAGCTATGCAATCGCCGACTAAATGGCTAAACCCCTCCCTGCCTTTGCGCTCTCTCCGGCCGCACCCCTCCCCCGAGGAGCATAGCCGTCAAGATAAGGGTTAAAGCAGACGCGTAGCGTCGACCGATTTTGGAGCAACGGATTTCAATCCGTTGTAGCAAGGTAACAGTTACATAGAGAACCGTAGGTTCGGTCCATATAAATCGTAAATATGGATCGTACGGCACTCATCAAAATCGGGCGTGCGATTAGCGGGTTGAAACCCGCTGCTACAATATTTCCCGAGCCGATGGCTCTTTAAGAATGCAAGAAACCTTAAGTTGACGGCTATGCTCCCCGAGGAGGGATTTGAAACGTTTCAACTATTTTATTTCCGAAGTATAAAAAAATATTCCAAACCTTTCGCTCCACCCGGCGTTACCCACATAACAAATTCACAATTAAATATTTACAGTACATTAAACCCTTATCATGACAAACCCATCCTCCCCCAAAAGAATTACCTGGATAATTGGCTTAGCTTGCGGCATTGCCGGTATTATTGGCCACTTAATTGCTGTGCCTTATTTAACGCTGTATAGTTTTACGCTGGTGATGATAGGTTTTATTGTGCTGGCCGTTGGCACTACCTTCCGCGGATTTTAGGCTGCGCTATTCCTGCATTTCTGCTTCGGCGGTAGCTATATCTGCTACCACTTTGCTTTCGGCGTTGAATTTATACATTAGCATTACGCCAACGGCAACGGCTGCGCAAATCGCGCCCAGCAGCCACCACAATACCCGGAAACCACCGTGCTGTATCACCTGTGCGCCCAAAGCGGGCGCAACTACCTGCGCTGCCGACCACGACATGGTGTATAAGGCCGCGTATTGCCCGCGGTTATGTTCGGACGAGCGGGTAACCCAAAAGGAGGTGCCAAACGGCATACTCAGCATTTCGCCGAAGGTGATAATTACAACTACCAATATCCCGGCGACGGCACTTGGCGGTAAAAAGTTAAGCAACACATAACCGCTGCCGGTTACCACTATGCCGCTTGCTATGTATATTAATGGGTGGCGCTTACCTTCCAGGGAGTTGATCATCACCATCTCTACCAATACGATGATGATGCCATTTAAGGCCAAAAGAAAGCCGATAAAACGTTCATTAAAATGCCACTCCAATTTGTAAAACACAGGCTCCATTACAAAAAACTGGAAGAAGCAGATATTGAAGAAGGTAGTTAGCCCGATAAATAATAGATAGGTTTTGTCTTTATAAGGTGATGAAGCAACCTTAACAGCGGCGTGTTGCTTCTCCGGCTTTTTATAGTCCGAGCGGGGCATCAGTTTCAACAACATTAAGGCAGCCAAAATATTGGTGCAGCCATCTACCCAAAACAATAAATGATAGTTAAAGGATGCCAGGAAACCTCCTGTAGCCGCGCCAACCGCCCAGCCCAGGTTTACTGCAAGGCGATGCAGCGAGTAGGAGCGGGTTTTATTTTCGGGCTTGCTGTAATAAGCGATGGCCATAGAATTTGCCGGGCGAAAGGATTCGTTACAAAAACTTAAGATAAATGTACTGATGCCAACCGTAATAAACGTATGCTGAAAGCCAAGTAGAATAAACATGAGCCCGCCGGTTAGCAGGGCACCGATCTGCATATCGTAAAAACCGATCCTATCAGACAGCCAACCGCCAAAATATGCGCCAATGATAGAACCTGCCCCAAAAAGTGTCATCACCACACCCGCCTGCGTAACTGTAAAATGCAGCTGGTTAATGCAATAGATAGTAAGGAAGGGCACAACCATGGTCCCGCTGCGGTTAATAAGCATAACAATGCTCAAATACCAGTTATTGCGGGATAGCCCGCTGTAAGCGTTTTTGTATAGTTGCAGTATAGACACGGTTGGGCGAATTTAACAGGATTTAGGGATTTATCGATTTAAGGGGATTAAGATTTATTGTGTTTGTAAGATTAATTTTACATCACACTCACCATTACGTCGTTGCGAGGAACGAAGCAATCTCTACACAGGACAATCCACTATGCAAACCGCCCTGCTAATCGGGAGATTGCTTCGTACCTCGCAATGACGCTCGAAGAAAAGCTTTAATCCTGTTACAGTTTCGAATTACGGTTCCTCAACCAATGGTCTGCCAGTACCAGTGCGGCCATGGCCTCTACAATTGGTACGGCGCGTGGTACCACGCACGGGTCATGGCGGCCTTTGCCTGATATTTCCGCAGCATTTCCTTCGCTATCTACCGTTTGCTGGTTGTGCATAATGGTAGCCACTGGTTTAAAGGCCACCTTAAAATCGATAGGCATGCCGTTGCTGATACCGCCTTGTATGCCGCCCGAGAAATTGGTGATGGTAGTAACCTTCCCGGCAGCGTCTTTTACAAAAATATCGTTATGTTCGGATCCGCGCATTTCGCTGCCCGCAAAGCCGGAGCCAAATTCGAAGCCATGTACGGCGTTTATGCTCAGCATAGCTTTGCCAAGGTCGGCATGGAGCTTATCAAAAACCGGGTCGCCAAGGCCAACGGGGCAGTTTTGAATATGGCAGCTTACCTTACCGCCAACAGTATCGCCTTGCTTGCGGATGCCGTCGATGAATTCTATCATTTCTTCTGCAGTGGCCGGGTCGGCACAGCGGACGATATTCTTCTCCCTCTCTGCTAAAAACTCCTCGGCGCTGGTAATGCTTACATTAGGCGCATCTATTTTACCAACACTGCTTACATGCGCCAGTACCTCAATGCCCTGTGTTTTCAGCAGCAGTTTTGCCAATGCACCTGCTGCAACGCGTGCTGCAGTTTCGCGGGCAGAGGAGCGGCCGCCGCCACGATGGTCGCGGATGCCGTATTTGGTATGATAGGTGTAATCGGCATGCGAAGGGCGGAAAACATCTACATTATGCCCGTAATCTTTCGAGCGCTGATCTTCATTCGGAATGATCATAGCGATGGGCGTACCTGTGGTTTTCCCTTCGAATGTGCCCGAAAGGATCTTAACCGTATCAGCCTCTTTACGCTGCGTGGTTATTTTGCTTTGGCCGGGTTTGCGTTTATCCAGTTCGCCCTGTATGTAATCAAGGTCTACCGTTAAGCCTGCCGGGCAGCCATCTACTATTACGCCGATAGCTTCGCCATGCGATTCGCCAAAAGTTGTTATCCTGAATAATTGCCCGAATGAGTTACCTGCCATGATGATTTTAGATGTTCGATTTTCGATTTTAGATTTTCTTACCACGGCGTCATTATAAGGTACGAAGCAACCTCTAAGCTTTGCAAATCCGCTCTGCTATTTGGGAGATTGCTTCGTACCTCGCAATGACGTGGTAGTTAGCGCTTATGCTACTTTTGGCCTTTACTTTAAGCTTTTACCTCAGAATGAAACCCCACCTTTTCCAGATCGTTCCAAAACGCCGGGTACGACTTCTCTACTACATCAGCGTCTTCTATCTCCAGTTCGGGGATTAATATTGCTAATGGCGCAAAAGCCATGGCCATGCGGTGGTCGTGGTAGGTGCTTATAAACATGCGCTGCGGCAACTGTTTTTCGCTGCAATCCAGTTTGTACACCTGCCCTTTTTCTATCAGCTTAACGCCAATTTTTGCCAGTTCGGTTTGCAGGGCCAGTATCCGGTCCGTTTCTTTAATTTTTAAAGTTTCCAAGCCGGTAAAGGTAGCCTCGTGCCCCAAAGCCGCGCATACTACAATAACGGTTTGCGCCAGGTCGGGGCATTCCTTCATATCAAATATCTTGCGGAAGATGGGTTTTACTTCTTTGGTTAAATACACGCCGCCATCTTTAAACTGCGAGGTGATACCAAAGTTGGCCATTATCTCGGTAATCACGCTATCGCCCTGCAAGCTGTAAGAGGTAAGCCCCGGCAGGAATAACTCTGCTTCGTGGCTAAGTGCTGCAATAGCGTACCAATATGATGCCGCGCTCCAATCAGGCTCTACGTGTAACGATGTGGTTGCAAACTGTTGGTTGTCAATCGAAATAACATTGCCTTGCCAGGTGTGCATTATATTTGCCTCCTTAAGCATAGCTAAAGTCATTTCTACATAGGGGCGCGAGGTTAACTCGCCATCGATATGTAATTCCAAACCAAAAGGCAGCCTGGCAGCGATGAGTAATAGCGCAGTAATGTACTGGCTGCTGATATTACCTTTTATACTGATCTTACGAGTACGCTGCGCAAAGCTGCCTTTTAGTTTGACAGGGGGATACCCCTCTTGCTCTTCATAATCAATTTCGGCACCCAGCTCCCTCAGCGCATCAACCAATATCCCTATTGGCCTTTGCTTCATCCTTTCACTGCCTGTTAATATTACTTCCTCATTCCCGATGGCGTAGTACGCCGTTAAAAAACGCATAGCCGTACCGGCGGGACCGATGTTGATTTCGGATTTCGGATGTTCGATTTCGGATTTATTGAGCTTCTCATCAATTACCTCAACCTCATGTATCTCATCGGTACCAACAACTACCTTTGGACTGTCAACTGCTAACTGCCCACTGCCCACTGCAGACTGCCGAAGGATTCCCGCTAACAGAACTGCGTCTGCCGCATCAGAAATATTCTCAACTTTTACCTTGCCATCGCTCAGCGCCTCTATCACCAACGCCCGGTTGCACTCACTTTTCGATCCGGTAAGTTGTATAGTGCCATTAGCGGACTTGCCTGTTTTGGTAAGTATGATGTTATGTTTCATTTGTATATGTTTTCAGCCCCACCTAAATCCTCCCCGGTAGGGAGGACTTTTATGAAGCAATTTTCAGCCCCTCTCTCCCGGAGAGGGGTTTGGGGAGAGGCTTACGCGTGCGTTAATTTCTCTGCTGCCTGGCCTGCTTCGCTTTTATTCATGATCTCCGTTTGTTTACGGATAGATTCGCTGTGCATCAGCTCCAGCAATTTCTCGGTAAACTCGGTGCTCAGTTTCAACGCTTTTGCATAGCTGGTGCGTTTGTGTAGTATCTCGTCCCAACGGCTTACCTGCAAAATAGTGATGTTGTTATCCTTTTTGTAGTTGCCAATTTTCTCTACTATCTGCATACGCTCAGCCATTTTTTGGATCACCAGGTCGTCTATCTTGTCAATCTGATTACGCAGTTCGGCCAATTTGTCGTTCACCTCGGTGTTACGAACTTCCGGTTTGCGCAGGTGCAGGTTGGTGATGATATCGGCAAGGGCAGCAGGGGTAACCTGTTGTTTAGCATCTGTCCAGGCTACGCTTGGGTCGATATGCGATTCGATCATCAGGCCCTGCATATCAAGGTCTAAAGCTTTTTGCGAGATGTAGCCGATCAGGTCGCGGTTGCCGGTGATGTGGCTTGGATCGTTGATGATAGGCAAGTGCGGTGCAAGGGTTTTTAGGCCGATGGCAAGGTCCCACATTGGTTCGTTACGGAAAGCTGATTTCTCGTAAGAAGAGAACCCGCGGTGAATAGCCGCCAGTTTGGTAATACCCGCATTGTTGATACGCTCTAAAGCGCCAACCCACAAAGAAAGATCAGGGTTAACCGGGTTTTTTACCATTACCGGTACATCAACGCCACGCAGGGCATCGGCAATTTCCTGTACAGTGAAGGGGTTAACGGTAGAGCGTGCGCCTACCCAAAGGATATCTACACCGGCTTTTAAAGCCTCTTCTACGTGTTTACCTGTAGCAACTTCTACAGCAGTTGGCAAGCCGGTTTCTGCTTTGGCGCGTTTAAGCCACTCCAAACCAATGCTGCCGATGCCTTCAAACTCACCCGGGCGGGTACGTGGTTTCCAGATACCTGCGCGCAGGGCGCTTATTTTACCTGTTTTAGCTAATAAATGAGCGGTAGCCACCAGTTGGTCTTCTGTTTCGGCGCTGCATGGGCCGGCAATTACAAGTGGTTCGATACCTGTTTTGTTGATCCAGGTATTAAGCGGCTGTATGTTTAAATTAAGTTTCATATCGTTGTTTATTGATCCGGCTAAAATCCGGAAGTAGTTTTTTAATTATATTAGGGTATTGTTATGATTTGGTTCTATTGTTTCCTTCGGACTTTCCGACCTCTGACATCCGGCTTTATTCTATCTTCTTTATCGTGATATACTTTTTTGCTTTTGTTGGTTTTGGCAGCAGCGGCGCTACTTCTTCCTCGTACTTTTCGTATTCGCCCAAAATGTTAAAGTTGTGGGTGTATTTTAATATCTGGCGGATGCAGGCGTCGTAATGCTTGGTTTCCGTCCACTCTATGTCTACATAAAAGTTGTATTCGTTGCGTTTGCCTAAAACCGGCATGCTTTGTATTTTGCTCATATTCACATTTTCCTGCGCAAATATGTTAAGCACCTTGGCCAGCGAGCCAACCTCGTTACTCACCTGGAAACAAAGAGAGGCTTTATTGCCCGGTTTCTTCTTTGCATTTTCATGCGTGGTAAGTATCAAAAAGCGGGTGTAATTCTTTTTGTTCGATTCTATCCTGCGCTCCAGTACATCCAAACCGTAAAGCTGGGCAGCAAGGGCGTTGGCCACGGCAACGGTATCGGTAAGCTGCTCATCGCGTATGCGTTTGGCGCAGGCGGCGGTATCGTTGCTTTCTACAACTTTTAGGTGCGGGTACTCGTCAAAAAAGTCAACACACTGGCGTATCGCTATGGGGTGCGAGGTTACGTATTTCACATCCTCAAACTTTACGCCCGGCAAGGCCATCAGGTGCAGCTGTATGGGCACATAAACCTCGCCCACCACCGGGAAGCTATAGCTCATCAGCAAAGAGTAGTTGGGTAATATGCTGCCAGCGATGCTGTTTTCTATCGCCATTACAATATAATCAGCCTCGTCGTTTTTAAGTGCCTCGAAGGTTTGCTTAAACGAGTTGCACTCTACGGTGTGGATCTTTTCGCCAAAGTATTTAAAAGCGGCCTCCTCGTGGAAGGAAGCGCGTATCCCCTGTATGGCAACTCTTGGTATCTCGGTTTTCATCATTGTGTTAAAGCAAAAAAGTCCCGCCTTTTTGGGCCGGGACTTTTCAGTTTTTTGTATGTTTTGTTAGTACATATCAGTCCCGGCTTTTACTGCTAAAGTAAAAGTAGAAACCATAAAAATATGCACGTGAATTGTTCATTGTTGTTGTTATGGCGTAAATGTACAAGTAAAAATCAATTTGTCAAGAGATAATTTTATTTTTTGTTAAAAATTGTGGGTGAACAGAATTTTATTGGGTTAAATAGCGTAATTTCAGGTTAATTTAATAGTTGAGGGGCTTATTTAATATATGCGGAATTATAAAATATGGATTATTGGAATAGTAGCGGTAATTGTTGATTTAGCCAGCTATGTTTTTTTAGGCCTTGCCCATATGATGTACACCGATTTTTACGACGAGAGCCATGGAGAATACGAAAGTTGGGGAA
>NZ_CAMLOV010000210.1 GCF_946481715.1 uncultured Mucilaginibacter sp.
ACCCAATGGCGGGTGGCTAATGCATAGTGAACTTGCAGAACGGAGCTGCTCTCACCGTCATTGGGGTGGTTAATTCAGAGCCGCTCTGCTCTCCACGCGTCATTGCGAGGTACGAAGCAACCTCCCGGTTAGCAGGGCGAACGTGCAGAGGGGCTTTGCTCTCTGCAACGCCAGTGCGTGGTGGCTAATGCAGAGGGGGCTTGCAGGGCGGCTCTGCCTTTGTAGAGATTGCTTCGTACCTTATAATGACGTGAAATTAAATATTTGATTATCAATACCTTTTTTATTACTCACAGTACCCGCCGGAGAACACAAAAACCGGCCTTGTCCTGTTCGGCAACCACAGAACCTGCTAAAGCACTGCCTTTCATAGAACAGGGCGCAGCCGGCAGTTTCTTTTGGTTACTTTTCTTTGCTGCCAAAGAAAAGTGACATCCACAGGCTTTAAATAATCTTTTGCCTCACCTAACGAAGCACAACAACAAATGGTGCCACCCAAACGTCATAACATTTTTTTTCAGGGCGCCCTTGGTGGATACTCAGCAATGACGGCGTGGTTAATGCAGGGCGAACTGACAGAGCGGACTTGCTCTCCACAACGTCATTGAGGTGTTTAATTCAGTGCGATTTGCATTGCGGCTCTGCCTGCGTACAGATTATTAATATTTTGATTTTTTCTTCAAGGTATTAATGAGCTCCCTTCGGTCGGTTGTCTTCGTACCTCGCAATGACTTTGTAGTGAAGCACATCTAAAATATCTTCCCCGGATTCAATATCCCATTCGGGTCAAACACCGCTTTTATCCCCTTCCACAGCGCAAAATGCATCGGCGTATACTTCAGCGGCATAAACTCCTTTTGCACCACACCGATGCCATGCTCACCCGAGATGGTGCCGCCCAGGCTTACGGTTAGTTCAAATATTTCGGTAATACCGGCTTTTAGTTTATTGTTCCAGTCGGCATCGCTCATACCCGCTTTAATGATGTTTACATGCAGGTTGCCATCGCCACAGTGTCCATAGCAAACCGAAGCAAAGCCATATCTGCTGCCTATCTCCTTTATACCGTTGATAAGCTTTGGCAATGCTGCACGTGGCACCACGGTGTCTTCCTCCTTGTATATCGAATTTGATTTTACCGATACCGCCATGGTGCGGCGGATACGCCAGATCTCTTCTTTTTGTGCCGCGGTATCGGCAAACAATACGTCGCGGCAATTATGGGCCTCTAAAACCTCGTTTATCTTTTCGCAGTCGGCAAATATTACATCCTGGTTGGTGCCATCTGCTTCAATCAGCAAAAAGGCCTCTGCCCCATCCTGCAGGTCGAAGGTTAGCCCATCGTGTTCTATCACCCATTCAATCCCCTTGCGCTCCATAAACTCCAGTGCGGAAGGCACCACCCCTGCCCTGAATATTGCCGACACAGCAGCGCAGGCATCCTCGTTAGAGTTAAATGATGCCAGCATCAAAGCATCCAGCGTTGGCCTGGGTATCAGCTTCACCACAATTTTGGTAACAATGGCTAAAGTACCCTCGCTGCCTATCAGCAACTGGGTTAAATTATAGCCCGATGCGTATTTGAGGGTGTTGGCGCCCGTCCAGATAATTTCGCCGTTGGGCAGCACCGCTTCCATGTTCAGCACATACTCGCGGATGGTGCCGTATTTCACCACCCTTGGCCCGCCGCTGCAGTTGGCCACATTGCCGCCGATAAAACAGCTGCCCTTACTGGCCGGATCCACGGGGTATAGTAAACCTTTTTCGGCAACAGTGTTCATAAAAACCTCGGTAATGACACCGGGCTCTACGGTAGCCTGCAGGTTTTGCTCGTCTATATCCAACACCTTGTTAAAGCGCTCCATAGATATCATCAACCCTCCGTTGATGGCCAGTGCGCCGCCAGCCAAGCCAGTACCGGCCCCACGCGGGGTTACAGGGATCAGGTGCTCGTTGCAAAAGCGCATTAGGGCAGCCACTTCTTGGGTATCCTTTGGTTTCGCAACAACCTCGGGGTAATAAACCAGGTCTTCGGTTTCGTCGTGGCTGTAATCTCCCATGACTGCCTCGCTGGTTAAAACAGCATCAGCGCCAACAATTGCGGTTATAGCGGCAAGGCTTTCCGCGTTTATTTTATTAAAGGCCATGCTTTACTTTATCTTTGTTATAACTAATGGTAACTACCGAGTTCTGCACCGGGCCACCCAAGGCCGGGTGCGCCTTTTTTATGGTAACTGAGGCTACTTTTACGTATTCGTACTTGCCGGCAATGCCGTCGATTATGCCCTGCGCTACCGTTTCGATGAGCTTGCGGGTATGCAGCATCTCGGTTTTGGCGATGAGGTATAGTTCCTCATAATTCACCGTGTTGCCAATTTTATCATCGTTAAAATCGTAGGCGTTCTCAAATACCACCTCAATATCTACCACAAAACGGGTACCCAAAAGTTGCTCCTCCGGATAAAATCCGTGGTAAGCAAAAAACTCGGCACCTTGTAAAGCTACTTTTACCATAAGCCAAAAGTAATGGATTATTTAACAAAAACCCGTTTAATACAAAGATGCAGAGCGTGCGTTTTGTTTCCGGCAAGGCGTCATCCGCAAAGGCAAGCAGCGCAAATTTTAGGATGACCAAATTCCAGCGGCCACCACCACCGGGCTATTTTGAGGGCACGGCTTTGTTCCGGCTCCCGGAAAATGGTTATGGCCTAAGGGGAATTATTGACGGGTTATTTAGTGTTTCGGAACCTGCCAACCAACAACCGGAGACCGCCCCAAAATCCACTTTTTTAAAGTAATTGGAATTGGCGGGATGCCCCCCGAAAACCACAGAAAAACACCGAAAAACCTCCGAAAAACGCCGATTTTTGCAAACCGCACTTTTGCTGTACGAAACTGTACGAAAGTGTACGAAAGTGTACGAAAGTGTACGAAACTGGTCGGGGTTGTACGAAACTGTACGAACTGTACGATTCGTACAGTTTGCCTCGTCCTGAAATAGGTTTATGCTGATTAATGATTAATCCTGGTATGGGTTTACACTTAGTCCGCAACGGCAAATCCGATGTCCCCCGCAGCCATTTCTAAATCACTAAAAAAATAATTTCGCTCAAAAACTATGTTTAAATCGTTTAAACCTGCTTTTTGCAATAAAGTGCCTCTATCCTATCAAAAACAACGATTTTCAAATCCTTTAATCGCTAAATCCTGTCTATATTTGGCCAACCAATACACATTACCATGGCCAAAACCGACCTGTACGAAGCCCCGGATTACTACCAGATAGACGATCTTTTATCGGAGGAACACAAACTCATCCGCCAAAGCGTGCGCGATTGGGTGAAGAAAGAAGTGAGCCCCATAATTGAGGATTATGCCCAAAAAGCCGAGTTCCCGAAACAGCTTTTAAAAGGCCTTGCCGAGATTGGTGCCTTTGGCCCTACCATCCCTGTGGAATATGGCGGCATGGGGCTGGATTATATGGCTTATGGCATCATTATGCAGGAAATAGAGCGTGGCGACTCGGGCATCAGATCTACCGCATCGGTACAGGGCTCATTGGTAATGTACCCCATTAATGCCTATGGCTCCGAAGAACAAAAGCATAAATACCTGCCAAAACTTGCCTCCGGCGAACTAATGGGCTGCTTTGGCCTCACGGAGCCCGACCATGGCAGCAACCCAAGCGGTATGGTTACCAATATAAAAGACAAAGGCGACCACTATTTATTAAACGGCGCCAAAATGTGGATCTCCAACTCCCCTTTTGCAGATATCGCCATTGTGTGGGCAAAAGATGAGGAAGGGAAAATACGCGGGCTAATTGTAGAGCGCGGTATGGAAGGCTTTAGCACGCCCCAAACACATAACAAATGGAGCCTGCGCGCGTCCGCCACCGGCGAACTGGTGTTTGATAACGTAAAAGTTCCAAAGGAAAATCTTTTACCCAACGTGAGCGGCTTAAAAGGCCCGCTGGGATGCCTTAACCAGGCGCGCTACGGCATTGCCTGGGGCGCACTGGGTGCTGCTATGGATTGCTACGATACTGCCTTACGATACGCTAAAGAGCGTGTACAATTCGGCAGGCCGATAGCAGGTTTTCAGCTACAGCAAAAAAAACTTGCCGAAATGATCACCGAAATAACCAAAGGGCAACTGCTGGTTTGGCGTTTGGCAACCCTAAAGAATGAGAACAGCGCAACCCCTGCGCAAATATCCATGGCTAAACGCAACAGCGTGGAAATTGCCATTAATATAGCCCGTGAGGCACGCCAAATGCTTGGTGGGATGGGTATTACCGGCGAGTATCCTATTATGCGCCATATGATGAATCTTGAGTCGGTAATTACGTATGAAGGCACGCACGACATTCATTTGCTAATAACCGGGATGGACGTGACCGGCGAAAACGCTTTTAGTTGATAATTTAGGTTGTTTTATAGCTATAATATTCGGCCGAATATTATATTTGTTGTCGTAGTTTAATCCAACCTTAAACATTGATGCAAACAGCAAACTATTCTGCCACAAAATTATTAAAACGAAATTGGTGGCTGTATATATTACTGCTGTTTGTTGCTGCATGCGGGCAAAAAAAACCAGCCGATAATGGCGAGTACTCCGACGAATATTTAGCCCTACAAACACGCGCTGATAAAATATGGGGGCTTAGGAACAGTGATGCCGCCGTGCGTTTTATGGATTCGGCCTTTCGCCACCTGCCCAACGCAACTATAAATGACCGCTTCCGTTTTTATGCATTCCACTATGTGCATTACCAAAAACTGAAGCACGATTATGAAACCAGCCTGCTTTACGCAGATAGTATGCTGGCGATGGCCAAAAGTAGCGTAACACCGAAACAATACTCCGCGAACTACGCCGAGGCTAATTTTGCCCGTGGCGATGCATTCTTCGAGTTAAAGCAATTTACCGATGCTTATCAATCGTACTACCAGGGCTACCTCACCGGTAAAAACTATGTAAACCTGGCCGCCCTAGGCGATTATACCTACCGCATGGGGATGATCATGTATAAAAAAGGGCATTATAAGCTGGCTGCAAATTATTTTAAAGATAGTTACGCGCAAAACAAGGCCGAAAATTATACGCTGAACAAAGATTTTGTAAGTTTTTACCGCAGGCAGGAATTGCTGGATAACATTGGGTTGAGCTACCGGCACAATGCCGATAACGACAGCGCCATTGTTTACTTTGATAAAGCGCTTGCGTTGATAAACAGCAGCGCCCCGGCTTTTCCCGACAGGAAACTGCACCTGGATATGGCACGCGGCGTAGTGTACGGCAACAAGGCAGAAGTATATATCCAAAAAGGAGACATTGAAACAGCCGTTGGCCTGCTCCGCAAAAGTATAGCGATAAACCTGCAGCCAAGGTACGACAATATGGACGCACAGCTTACAGAGGTAAAACTGGGGAATTTGTACCTGAAGTTGGATCAGCAGGATTCGTTGAAAAGCCTGCTTGGTAATTTGCGCGCGCAACTGGACACTATTAAAAACCCCGACGCCGAAGCCGATTATAATAGGTTACTCGGCAACTATTTCATCAAAAAAAACGACCTAAAACAAGCAATTACCTATATACAACGCTATAATTTGCTTAAAGATTCGATAGCAATGCGGTCGAGCCTGTTGATGGAAAGCGATGTAAACCAGCAATTGGCCAATTACGAAAAGCAGCACGAGATAGATACCCTGAGCAACGACAATAAATTGCAGGTAATATATATTTACGCTATTACCCTGGTGGCTGTACTCGCCGCTGTTATTATGTTTTTGGTTTACCGAAACTGGAAACGTTCTAAAAAAGACATACTAACAGTAAACATACTTAACCAGCAAATTAACGAGCAAAACCACGTGCTTGAAAATGCACTGAACGACCTGAACAACAGCAGCCAGGAAAAAGACCGGATTTTGCGTACCGTAGCGCATGACCTTCGTAACCCCATCGGCGGTATTGCTTCGCTTACAGCAATGATGGCAGAGGACGACTACACCGAAGACCAGAAAGAATTGATAAACCTGGTAAAAGAAACATCGGTAAACTCGCTGGAGTTGATCAATGAAATACTGGAAGCCACCAACATTGCTTCGGTTCACTTAAATTTAGAACTGGTAGATATCAACTCACTGGTAAGTAACAGTGTTGAGCTTTTGCGGTTCAAAGCAGCCGAAAAAGGGCAAACTATACTATTAGAAACGCTTGATAAACAAAAGGAATTGCTTATCAGCCGCGAAAAAATATGGCGCGTTATCAGCAATCTTATCAGTAATGCTATCAAGTTTAGCCCAACCGGCCAAACCATTCGTGTAAAAGTTGCCGCGGAAACCGGTGAGGTGGTCATATCCGTAAAAGATAACGGCATTGGTATACCCGAGAAACTTAAAGACCAGGTGTTTAATATGTTTACCAGCGCACAGCGCCCCGGCACCGAGGGCGAAAAATCATTCGGCCTGGGCTTATCTATTTGCCGCCAAATAGTAGAAAAACATAATGGTAAGATCTGGTTCGAAAATAATAAAGAAGGAAACGGGGCTACGTTTTTTGTAAGCCTCCCTGCGCCGGCCATCACCATCCCAAACCAATTACCCGAGCAGGCGAGCGAACCAATGGCCTGATGTTTTTATAATACGTTTCTGGGTTTCAAAATCAACGTGTATCAGCCCAAACCTTGGGTGGTAGCCTTCGGCCCATTCAAAATTATCGGTAAGCGTCCACACAAAATAACCAAATACTTTGCAGCCCTCCTGCTTTGCTTTTAGCACCTGTTGTAAGTGGCTCTGCAGGTATGCAACCCGTTTGGGGTCATCAACTGTATCACCGGTTACAACGTCCGGAAAAGCAGCGCCGTTCTCGGTAACGATGATCTTTTTTATCTGCGGGTAGCTGTCATATATCTTCAGCATGTTGTAAATAGCCGGCGGGTGCACCTCCCATTTCATAGCAGTAAGCTCTACTTTCCTTTTTTCGGCCTTTACTAAGGTGGCACCAATGTAGGGTGTAAAAAAGGAGTATTTAACAATTTCGCGCGTGTAATTCTGTAGCCCTATAAAATCGAAATCGAAGCTCATGTTATCTTCATCGCCTGGCTTAAAATATTTTTGAACACCTTTTATCGCGGCAACTTCTGTGGGGTAGCCCAACCCCAATATTGGCTCCAGGTACAAACGATTTATCAGCGCATCGGCGCGTTTGGCAGCGGCAATGTCTTTCGGTTTATCCGAATGGGGTTCGATATACGAGCAGGAGAAAGTAGTTCCTAAATGCGCATCGGGCAGTGTTTTACGTAAAACCCTCGCCCCGGCTACCAGGCTAAGTACTACATGATGCACCGCAGGCAAAAAATTCCGTAGCCCCATACGGCCGGGGGCATGTATCCCTAAAAAATAACCCGCGCCGGTAAATACGGCAGGTTCGTTCATTACCATCCAGTTTTTAATCCTGTCGCCAAAGGCATCGGCGCAAATCTGCACGTAATTTGTAAACCAGCTTATAATGTCGCGGTTTGTCCAGCCGCCTTTGTCTTCCAGCGCCTGCGGAAGGTCCCAATGGTAAACGGTAAGCCAGGGTTCCACGCCCTGTTCCAAGCAATAATCAATAAGTTTATTGTAATGATGGATACCCGCCTGGTTTACCTCACCTTCGCCTTTTGGCAAAATACGTGGCCAGGAAATAGAGAGGCGGAAATTTGGGATATTAAGTTGCTTAACAAGGTCGATATCCTCCTTATAATTTTCGTAAAAATTACAGGCGATGTTGGGCTTATCGCCATTTAGTATTTTACCTTTTTTGGCGCTAAAGGTATCCCAGATGGAAGCACCTTTACCATCGGCATCACACGAGCCTTCTATTTGCAGGGCGGCCGTAGATACCCCCCAGGCAAAATCGTTGCCAAAATCTGTTTTATCGAGTCTTTGTCCGTTGAGTTCAGATACCATTAATTTGAGCTGATGCGAGGCCCAAAATGTACATTATAATTGTATAAACGAAACGCTTTCGTAAAAATTAGTGCTTAAACGATGAGCGCATGCTTCTCAAAAACAGGTATTCGCGTATATCGTTGATGATGGCAGTAAGCTTGCTGAATAGTTTCATGGCGTAGTGTTTAAATTGTTTATACGAATATACGGCCGCGATGTGTGCTTAAGGTGTTGTTTATGTTATGATTAGGTTAAGAGGTTTGATGTAGGTAAGGGTGCAAAAATCAACCAAATTTTAAATTCGCGAAACGGCTTAATCCTATTGAACACCATCTGGATACATCGCACTGTAAAAATTCGTTCAATTTGTGCTTCAATTCGCGACATTCAATTCAATTCGTGCAATTCGTATTTATAATTTTTACTTTTGCCCTGATGAAAAGCTATTTTATCCGCCTGTTTAACTATGATGCCCATGAAAACCGGCTGATGAACGGGCTTATAGTACAGTTTGGAGATTTAGAACAGCCCCGCCGATGGCTGGCACACATGATGGCCGCGCAACAAACCTGGCTAAAACGTTGCAAAGGCCTCCCCGCCCCCGGCGGCCCGTTATGGCCCGATGCCGGCACCGCCGAAATTGCAGAAAGTATTGAAGCAATCGCCACCGCTTGG
>NZ_CAMLOV010000211.1 GCF_946481715.1 uncultured Mucilaginibacter sp.
CAAAACAGAATCGACGATGGTATTTTCGGAGATGTCGCTGTTGGATAAGGCTATGAACCTGGCCATGTACGAATTGATGGGCGATGCCGAAAACTTTAACCACGAGGCCGCGAAATACCTGGCGGTAACACCGGCAGCTATAAAAGAGCAGGCCAATAAATTGTTCAGGAAAGATAATTCGTCGACCATGATCTATCTCGCGGAGAAGACAGAAGAAGTGTCAGAATCAGAATTGACAGAATTAAAAAATTAACAGAATTGTCATTATGCATCAATGCAGATAATGACTCAATGACCAAATGACTCAATGACAGTCTTAAACAGAAAACAGGCACCGCAATTTAACGGTGTAGAAAATATAACCTTAATAAGGCCCGAGCATAAAAAGTTAGCCAACGGCTGCAATGTTTATGCCTTTAATTCGGGCGGGCAAGAGCTGGTGCGGATAGAATGGATCTTTGGCAACCTGCGCTTCAATCCGGAAAAGCCCTTGCTAAACGTAGCTACCAATACCATGCTCACCGATGGCACGGGCAAAATGAACGCCGCACAAATTGCAGATACCATTGATTTTTATGGCGCATTTTTACAGGTAGATTATAGTTACGACTATTCGCAGGTAACGCTTTATACGCTCACCAAACATTTGGTAAGCACACTGCCGGTAATAAAAGATATTATTACTAACTCGGTTTTCCCGGAAAAGGAACTGGAAACCTTTGTGCGCAACCAACAACAGAAACTACAGGTTAGCTTGCAAAAGAATGATTTTGTGGCCCGCCGCATTTTCAATAAAGCGCTTAACGGCGAAACCATTTACGGGCTTGCCGCCGAGCCGGAAGATTTTAAAAGCCTTAAACGCGACGACCTGCAGGCGCATTTTAAACAAATGTACCAGCCTGGTAATTGCACCCTTGTAATTGCAGGCAAAGTGGATCAGCAGGCGCTCGACTTATTAAGCGATACTTTTGAGAAGGGTTGGGATAACCAGGCACTACCTGCCGATACCATGCAACCGCCACTTGCACCAGCTACAGAACGCTTTTTTTATACCGAGAAGCCCGCGGCCTTGCAGTCGGCTATCCGCATAGGCGTGCCATTTATCAATCGCACGCATCCCGATTTCCCGGCTACGCAGGTATTGAATACGGTACTGGGCGGCTATTTTGGCTCGCGGTTGATGGCCAATATTCGCGAGGATAAAGGCTACACCTATGGCATCGGCTCGGGCATGAGCTCCTTTAAGCAAACTGGTTCGTTCTTCATCGCATCAGAAGTAGGGGCAGATGTTTGCCGCTCGGCCGTTACCGAAATAGAAAAGGAAGTGAACCTTTTGAAAACCGATCTGATACCGGAAGAGGAGCTGTCGTTGGTGCGCAATTTTATGCTGGGATCGCTTTTGGGTAGCCTGGAGAATGTTTTTTCGCATGCCGATAAATTCAAAAACCTGTATTTTGCAGGGCTGGATTACGATTACTACGAACGCTATACTTCAACCGTAAAAAATATCTCTGCTGAAGATTTAAAGGCCCTTGCCAATAAGTACTGGGACTTTGAGAACTTTTATAAGGTTATTGTTGGGAAGTATTAAAATGTACGATGGAATACACGGAACTGCAACCGGCTGATATACTTAAACCCTATGTAAAGTGTTACTTTATTATAGAGAAAAAGCAGCACGGTGAATTTTCTGATACCCTTTACCCCGGCGGTAATATCGAATTTGTTTTTAACCTTGGCGAGGGCAGTTGGCACTCCCGGGCTGGGGGAGAGGCCCAAACAGACCCATCGGTAGAGCTGCTTTCGCAGATTACCCGCCCGGTTACCATCAGTTGCCATAGCACCAGCTATATGCTTGGCATAAGGTTTTACCCGCACACAGCAAGCAAATTCCTGCATGAGGACCTAAGTGCATTGAATAACCAAATATTCGACCTTAGCTTGATAGCAGGCAGTAGCATCAGCACATTGCATTCCCGTTTGCAGGAAACAGCACTTTTAAGCACACGAATAGCACTAATAGAAGCATTCCTGATCGGCCGCTTGTCGCAAAAAAAGAAACGTTACGACAAAACCGAACTGATTGGCCGGGTTATCCGCGATATGGAACGGGGCTTTTATAACGATAACATCGAGGCTATCGCCGGCAGCTATAACATCACACCACGCTACCTGCAAAAAATATTTTTACAGCAAACAGGCATTACGCCCAAAATTTATAGCAGGATAAACCGTTTTCAGCTAAGCCTTAAACACTTTGCGAAACCCGGCAATTCTTTAACATCCGTTGCTTACAAATGCGGTTATGCCGATCAGTCGCATTTTATCCGCGACTTTAAATCATTCACCGGCAACACACCATCCGCCCACGCGCCCAACAGTTTTTTACTGCAACAATAAAACAGTTCCGTTTTGTTCAATTTGCGGGAATGTGCCTTCAGTATTTTTGAGTTCGATATCGAAAAATTAAATTATCAATTCAAAAAAACAATGAAAATCTACAAAATTGCGGCTACTCTTACTTTTTTAACGGTATGCGTTTACAGCACCCAAAGCCTGGCACAAACATCAAAAGAATTGGCAGAGGCCAAAAGGGCTATAGCAAAGAGCAATAGTATATATTACCAGGCATTTATAAAAAACGATGCAGCTATTTTTGTGAATAGTTATGCCGACGACTGTATTATCATGCCCCCAAGCTCGCCCACGTTTAAGGGAACGAAAGGGGCAAATGAATTTTTTAAAGATGCATACGATAAAATTGGTGTACGCGGCGGAAAATTCATCACCACAGCCGTTTATGGCGATGGCAAAGAATACGTAACCGAAGAGGGGCTATGGCAGCTGCGCGATGCAACCGGAAAAATGGCCGACGATGGCAAATACCTTGTACTTTGGAAAAAGACTGCCAAGGGCTGGAAAATGTTCCGCGATTCGTTCAGCAGTAATCATCCGGGCAAGTAGTTCATGAAGGTTAATCAGCAGGGCGTATTTACCTGCCCTGTTGATTAATTTAATGGTGAATGGCAATTATACATCAAAGTATTGTCAGGATTATAAAATTCCGAAATCTAAATTCCGAAATCCGAAATAAACATCTATCTTTGCCCGGCAAATAATAACTCCAATATAATTATTTGCTATGCAGTTAGACCCATCTAAATTTGTTGCCGAAGGATTAACTTACGACGACGTTTTACTACTCCCCGCTTATTCAGAAGTATTACCGCGCGAAGTTAACACGAGTACTTTTTTAACAAAAACTATCCGTTTAAACATCCCTATCATTTCGGCAGCGATGGATACCGTTACCGAAGCCGGTTTGGCCATTGCCATTGCGCAGGCAGGCGGTATTGGCATGTTGCACAAAAACATGACCATACAACAGCAGGCTGATGAGGTGCGGAAGGTAAAACGATCTGAAAGCGGGATGATACAAGACCCGGTTACTTTGCTGGAAGACGCTCTTTTATCGGATGCTTTTAACATCATGCGCGAATACAGCATTGGGGGTATCCCGGTTATTGATGCTGAGCATAAGCTAAAAGGCATTATCACCAACCGCGATCTGCGTTTCCAAAAAGACCTTACTGTGCCGGTTAGGGAGGTGATGACCAAAACCAACCTCATCACTGCTCCCGAAGGTACCGACCTTACAGAAGCTGCCAATATATTACAAGCCAACAAAATTGAGAAACTGCCGGTTGTAAATGCATATGGTACATTGGTTGGGCTCATCACTTATAAAGACATTCAGAAAGTAAAGAACTTCCCTAACGCATGTAAAGACCAATACGGCCGTTTACGCGTTGGCGCAGCAGTTGGTGTCGCCTCAGATAATATCGACCGTGTAACGGCTTTATATAACGCCGGAGTAGATGTAGTGACGGTTGATACCGCGCATGGCCACTCGAAAGGTGTAATTGATATGGTGAAGGCCGTTAAAGCCCTTTATCCAAATTTGCAGGTAATTGCCGGAAACATCGCAACTGCCGATGCCGCCATCGCCCTTGCCGATGCTGGTGCAGACGCAGTAAAGGTGGGTATTGGCCCGGGTTCTATTTGTACAACGCGTATCATCGCCGGTGTAGGCGTTCCGCAATTATATGCCGTTTACGAATGCGCTAAGGCCCTTGAAGGCCGCGGCATCCCGGTTATTGCCGATGGCGGTATTAAGCAAACAGGCGATATTGTTAAGGCAATTGCAGCCGGTGCAAGCTCTATCATGGCTGGTTCGTTATTCGCTGGTGTGGAAGAGTCGCCCGGCGAAACCATTATATACGAAGGGCGTAAATTTAAATCGTACCGCGGCATGGGCTCGGTAGAGGCGATGGCAAAAGGTTCTAAAGACCGCTACTTCCAGGATGAGACCGATGTGGTAACCAAACTGGTTCCAGAGGGGATTGTCGGCCGTGTACCGTTCAAAGGCAATATGGCAGAGGTGATATTCCAGTATATTGGCGGATTACGTGCCGGTATGCACTATTGCGGTGCCGCTAACATAGAAGACCTGCAGCGTGCAAAGTTTGTGCGTATTACCGCAGCCGGTATGCGCGAAAGCCACCCGCACGATATTACCATCACTAAAGAAGCGCCAAATTATACCAGGTAAGTAATTCAGAGATAAACAAAAAACGGGATGCTGAATTTGCATCCCGTTTTTTGTTTACAAATTTTTGCAATTATTTATCGTTCAAGCTGGCTTTTGGCCCCAACCCTGATGCTGCTGCCAGCTTCAGCGCCTGGTCGGCGGTAAAACCCTCTTTTACCAGCGCATCAAAGTACTGCTTGTTTAGTTTTGCTATTTCGGCCATTTTGCCGGGTTCTTTATAATAGGCTATCTGGGCATCCATCATACTCTTCATCATGCTTTTGTACATGCCACCTAATCCACCCATGCCGCCAAACGGGTCGCCGGTAATGCCACCTGACCCATTGCCCGGCGATGGAAGCCCAAAACCAGCACCTGGGCCAATTATCTGTCCATCAATTGTTTTCGCAGCTATTTCCGACTCGGTTAAGCTTACATTAAAAAAATTAAAGTAAGAGCTGCCGCCATAACTGTTGCCGGCCCGCTCAATTACATCTATGGTTTTAGATGCCGGAGGGATCTTTTGGAAATAAACTTTAAATTCAAGCTTATCTCCGGCCTTTTTAAACAAGTGCTTTGGTTGTGGCACTATCGGGATGTTTTCTGATTTAACGTAATTGTAATGGGCGTTATCTACATCCGTTTGGATGTACATCTCCTTATTCAATTGCACCCATGAACTATCGCCATCAGCAGTTGCTTCAAATGTTACAGCGGTGTATAATTTGTCGGTTTCTATCTTGGTTATCTTACACGATGGGTCTTCCTGTGTGCCAACTTGCGGGTTGAGGATGCTTTGCGCAAACGTTGCGATGCTGGTAATCGAAAAAAATACAGATAAAATGAGGGCTTTTTTCATGCGCGGATACTGGTTTAGTTAATAAGATAAATTTAGGTTAAAAGAATTACAACACCAACCAAAATTATTAGGGCATGCATTTTAATTTATATTTGCTTTCATGAGATCCATCTGTATATTCTGCGGGGCAAATTTTAATGGAGACCCGGTTTTAAAACAATCGATAGAGCAATTGGCCGAACTAATGGTAAGCCGCGGCATCGAATTGATATACGGCGGCGGCAAGGTAGGCGTTATGGGCATATTGGCTGATGCAATGATGAGCAGGGGCGGAAAAGTGATTGGTGTTATCCCCCGGTTTTTAATGGATAAAGAGGTGGGGCACAACGGCATAACCGAGCTGCGGATTGTAGAGAACATGCATCAGCGCAAACAATTGATGAACGACCTATGCGACGGCATTATTATGCTTCCCGGTGGCTTCGGCACGCTGGAAGAATTTTTCGAAGTGCTTACCTGGCTGCAGTTGGGGCTGCATAACCACCCGGTTGGCATCCTCAATACAAATGGCTTTTACGATAATTTGTTAGCCCAAATGGATGTGATGGTAGCGCAGCGCTACCTTAAGCCAACCAACCGTGGCCTGGTACTAAGTTCTGCCGACCCGGTGGATCTCATTAACCTGATGGATAAGATTGAGATAAAACCCGATGAAGTTTGGTTTAGGGACAGGAATTTAATATGACACGAATTTTCCAAATTGAATCGAATTTCACGAATTTTTAAAAAATGCCTCTGAACTAAATGTATGCTTTTAACGATATTATCCCCTGTGCTGCGGGAGACGCAAAATATTGCGCCTCTACTGTTCCGATGGTATTATTTTCACAAACATCCTCACCCTATGCGTGGGCATAATACTAACAATGCCATTGGTTTCCTGCTTGTTGGATAACACGATATACAACTCAACTGATACGCCGTCTTTCTTGAAATTATCAACCCGTTTAAACCTGCCAGTTTCAATTAAGGAAACATCAGTAACCGAGCCGCTTGTTTCGGGTTTGCCAAAATAGGCTTCGGCTTGTTTTTGTACGGCTATATATTTATCGATATAAGCTTGCAAGGCGGCTAAGGGTTGTTTGGCTACATCGTGGTTTTTGGCAAAATTAGTAGCATCCCACTCATATAAAATATAGTTGATGGTGGAGTCTTTGGTGTTGGGGAAGTAGTACACCAGCAGATCGGGAAGCAATTTCTCTACACGGCGGAATATTTCGGGCTGGCCAATTCCTTCTCCGCTTATATAGGTGCTGGTAGGTTCAACTACCGTGCTTTTAGCCGATTTTTCATAGGCGCGGGCGTAGGCCATGGTTTTCCCTTTTATATCGAAAACATATTGCCCGAAGGACTGGAGGGCAAAGCTGGCCGTAAAAAATACAAGTAGTACTATTTTCTTCATATCGGGTATAACGACGGTAAAACTATGGTTATTTTCCGGGGTTGATAGCGGGGACAAATAAATTAGTGAATTCACCTAATTCGTGAACTTCGTGTCCATTCAAATCATTTATTATGCATGCATACAATTCCCGTTTATTTTCCTAAAATTACGCTACCTATTTTAAGCACCTATGGATCTGGAATTTAATAAGAATGAGGACGTTAACAAACAACTCGTTTACGAAATTAACACAAAGCTAAAAAAGATATTCCTTGGCGGTGGCGAAAAAGCGGCTGCCAAACAAAAGGAGAAAGGCAAAATGCTTGCCCGCGAGCGCGTTGCTTACCTACTTGATGATGATAAGCCCTGGCTGGAAGTAGGCGCCTTTACAGCCGACGGCATGTACCAGGAACACGGCGGCTGCCCAAGCGGTGGCGTTGTCTGCGGCATAGGTTATGTAAGCGGCAGGCAATGCGTTATTGTGGCCAACGATGCTACGGTAAAGGCAGGCGCCTGGTTCCCGATAACTGCCAAGAAGAATTTGCGTGCACAGGAGATTGCCATGGAGAACCACTTGCCAATTATCTATTTGGTTGATTCAGCAGGCGTGTATTTGCCATTGCAGGATGAGATCTTCCCGGATAAAGAGCACTTTGGGCGCATCTTCCGCAACAATGCGCAAATGAGCAGTATGGGTATCATCCAGATAGCGGCCATTATGGGTTCCTGCGTAGCGGGCGGCGCTTACCTGCCCATCATGAGCGATGAAGCAATGATCGTAGAAGGCACCGGGTCGGTTTTCCTGGCGGGATCTTACCTCGTAAAATCGGCCATTGGCGAGGATGTGGATAACGAAACCCTCGGCGGCGCAACTACGCAGTGCGAAATAAGTGGGGTTACCGATTACAAACACCCTAACGATAAGGCCTGCCTGGATTCGATCCGTAACATTATGAACAAGGTGGGCGATTACAATAAAGCAGGGTTCGACCGCATTAAACCCGCTCCGCCAAAACTAAACGAAAAGGACATTTACGGCATCCTGCCCGATAACCGCGAGAAGGCCTATGATATGCGCGAGGTTATTCTGCGCCTGATAGATGATTCGGATTTTGAAGAATATAAGGCGGGTTACGGGCAATCCATCATTTGTGGGCTTGGCCGGGTAGATGGATGGGCGGTTGGCATTGTGGCAAACCAGCGCAAGGTGATCAAATCAAAAAAAGGGGAGATGCAGTTTGGCGGCGTAATTTATTCAGATAGTGCCGATAAAGCCACTCGCTTTATTATGAATTGCAACCAGAAGAAAATACCGCTGGTGTTTTTGCAGGATGTTACCGGCTTTATGGTAGGCAGCCGCAGCGAACACGGCGGAATTATAAAAGATGGCGCCAAAATGGTGAACGCTGTAGCCAATTCCGTGGTGCCTAAGTTTACCATTGTAATAGGTAATTCATACGGGGCAGGCAATTACGCCATGTGCGGCAAGGCTTACGACCCGCGGCTGATATACGCCTGGCCATCCGCTAAAATTGCTGTGATGGGAGGCTCGCAGGCAGCCAAAGTATTGGTACAGATGCAGGCAGCAGGGCTTAAAGCAAAGGGCGAAGACGTGGATGATGTGAAAGAGGCCGAACTCCTTAAACAGACTACCGACCGCTACAACGCCCAAACCACACCATATTATGCGGCCGCCAGGCTTTGGGTAGATGGCATTATCGACCCGTTGGAAACTCGTAAGGTAATTTCCATGGGGATAGAGGCC
>NZ_CAMLOV010000212.1 GCF_946481715.1 uncultured Mucilaginibacter sp.
CTCTTGATTCTTGTCTCTTGACTCTTACCTCTTGATTCTTATCTCTTGATTCTTACCTCTATAGTTGCTTTATCTTAATACTCCGGTAATTCACATCAAAGCCATGGTCCTGCAGCAATAAATGCCCCTGAATGGCTTCGCCGAAATCTTTCCATATTTTGTATTTGCTAATGGCCACCAGGTCGCGGTATTCTTTCGATCCACGGTCGTACTCCAGCACTTTAATGCCATTAAGGTAATGCTCTACGTGGTTATTGGGGTAAACAATAATGCGCCCGGTATTCCATGCGCCAATAGGGTGTACAAAACGGGCTTGCTTTTTGGCGGGGATAAGGTCATACAGCGATGCCAGCGTACGGTTGCCATCGCGGCCCAGTTTGGCATCGGGGTGTACGGCATCATCCAGCACCTGGTACTCCAGCCCAATGGCCGAGCCGGTTGTTTTCTCGCTCAGCGTAACAAAGTATTTAACGCCGCTGTTGGCACCTGTCGACATCCGAAACTCAAACGACATATCAAACGCCTTATACTGATCTGTGGTAATAATATCGCCTCCATTTGTGGCCTCGCCACCAGCCGAACCGATAACCGATATCATGCCATCTGCTACCTTCCATCCCTTGGCAGGGAATGCCATACTGCTGGCACTGCGCCAGCCCTTACTGCTTTTACCATCGAACAACAATTTCCAGCCACCGTGTGCTTCAAAATCCGAAATCGAATTGGGCTGCAAATTCACCACGTAAGCATCTTCGGCAAAGGGTTGCGGTGTAGGTTTTGATGTCTTTATCTGTATGTTCTTAAAAAATATCTTTTTGCCCGCCTGCCCGGCCTCGCTTATGGCATGTACCTGCAAGCCTATAAAACCTTTTTTATCCAGGGTATCTACCACAAAGGCTTTGGCTACGCCATTTACCCAGGTTTTGGTGATATTGCCAATGCATTCTATTTTCAGGTGATTGTACTCGCCGGCTTTCCAGGCTTCTTTGGCCTTGCTGTTTAGTTCCATGGGGTACAGCCAATCCCGGCGGCCTTCGTCGTATATGCCGCCCGTCCAGCTGCGGTCGCTGGGGTCAACTTCGCATTGCTTGCCATAAACCAGCCCTTTGCCTTCGTGCCCGGCCGGGTTATAATGGCTGCGCAATTGCACGCCCGAATTGGTGAGGTTGCTCTCCGTCATTACGTCCAGCTCCAAAATAAAATCGCCGTATTCCTTTTCGGTTACCAAAAAGGTATTGCCGCTGTTTAGCACCGCTGTGCCGGTTATAACGCCATCGGCAGCGCTGTATTCAGCATTGCCGGCAAGCTTTTTCCAGCCTTTTAGGGTTTTACCATCAAACAGGCTGGTGTAGCCCGGTTTTATTTGTGCCGATGCAGTTTGTATGCCGACAGCCGTGGCTGCAGCGAGGATCCATATTTTTAGGTTGTTCTTCATAGTATTTAGGAGGATGTGTTATCTATTATTTTTTTCTTTCGTCACCTTAGGGTCTCTCGATAGAGGACCCTGAGGCTTTTTAAACGAATTATCATAACCAACGGATTCATCCTGCCGCAGGGTCCTTTTCAAGAGACCCTGCGGGGACGTTATTCGCGGACATTATTTCATCCGTAGCCCCTCCTAAATCCTCCCCGGTAGGGAGGACTTAAAACGAGCGGACGAAGCTAAAGTCTCCCCTTCCGGGGGAGATTTAGAGGGGGCTTACACCTTCAAATTCCAGCCCGGCTCGTAATCCCTGCTCCAAAGCTTCATGGCTTCCGGGTCGTGCAGGATGTGCCCATTTTTAGGATCGCAATTTAACACCCTGCCCATGCGCTGCGCAATATTGCCCAACTGCGGTATCACGGTTGATTTATGCCCGTTGATGATGGTTTGGTTCAGTTGCGTATCGCCCTGTATCGATGTGATAAAGTTTTGCAGGTGTACCCTATCCAGCAACTCGGTAGGGCTTACCTTGTTGCCTGCATCTACCCGGGTTTCGTCTTTTATTTCTTTTACCAGCTTGTTGTTATAATCGTAAACCTGGTAGCCATTGCCACCACCATAATTAATAGTGCCTTTATCGCCATAAAATACAACGCCACGGCCAACGCCTTCGGAGTTGAAGCTATTGCAACTGCGCCCTTCCCAGGATATAGCGGTGTTATTAGGAAAGTTAACTAAAATGGTTTGTGTATCGGGTGTTTCCCAATCGTCCTTAAAAGCAAAACGCCCGCCCGATGAGGTTACCCTATCCGGGAAATCAACGCCAAGCCCCCAGCGCATCACATCAATTTCATGCGTGCCGTTGTTAAGCGCCTCGCCGGTGCCCCAGTTCCAAAACCAGTGCCAGTTGTAGTGGATCAGGTTATCTTTATAAGGCCTGCGCGGCGCGTAGCCCTGCCATAGGTCATAGTTTAAGTTTGATGGTACGGGTGCCGGTTTGCCAAAGCCGATAGATTTACGGTTGTTTACATACCAGCCCCTGGCAAAGTAAGCCCGGCCAATAATGCCATCGTGCAGCTCCTGCACCATTTTTTGCACGTTGTTGAACGATCTGCGCTGGCTGCCCATCTGCACCAGTTTGTTGTATTTAGCTGCGGCGGCAATAGCCATCTCGCCTTCGTGCGGGTTGTGGCTACAGGGCTTTTCTACATAAACATGCTTACCCGCCTGGCAGGCTAAAATGGTTGCGGGAGCGTGCCAGTGATCCGGGGCAGCTATTACCAGCGCATCCAGGTCTTTTTTCTCCAGCAACTGGCGTATATCGGTAATGCCTTTTGGTTTTTTGCCGGTTATTTTTTCTATTTCGGCAATGCATTTGTCCATGGCCTTGCTGTCCACATCGCAAATGTAGCCTATCTCGGCATCGGGTATAGCGGCCAGCTTTTGGGCGAGGAAAGCGCCGCGGCTGTTTACGCCCATTACCCCTAAAACTACTTTTTTATTGGGCGAGCCTTTAAAAACGCCACCCATGGCCATTTGAGAACCCACGATGAAACTGGTGCCTGTAACGGCCATATTTTGTATAAATCTTCTGCGCTGCATAATAACAGGTTTGGTAAATGTATTTTGCAATAATTGGTAAAGGCTAATTTAGGAGATTATGTAATAGGTGTATGTAACATTAATAGAGAAAATTGTCTGAATCAGAATTTACAGAATTTTAGGATTAACAGAATGCACAATGTATTATTCTGAAAATTTTTCAATTCTGAAAACGGCGAAGCCCTCTTGAGCGCCTTAAAAATCAAACTGCGAAAAATTCTGATTCTGACGCCCCTGTCCCGCATTTGTCCCCCATCCCGCTGTAACATAAACCCGCGCAGCGCGTCTTAAATTCAAACAAAAACTAATAATTTAGCTTTTGTTACTATGCATGCATATCAATTAAACTGTTAACTATATATGAAAACTATCTACGCTGCCTTACTGGCCGGCAGCATTGGCGCATGTGCCCTAAACACCGCTAAAGCGCAAGCCCCCGCCGCAGAAACACCCGCTTACAAACTGTACCGGGCAACCCCCACAAAAATTAACGACCTGATACACACCAAGCTGGATGTACGGTTCGATTATGCCAAACGCTATATGTACGGCAAGGAGTGGGTTACTTTAAAACCACACATGTACCCTACGGATAGCTTAAGGCTGGATGCAAAAGGCATGGACCTTAAAACCATAGCCATTGTAAAAAACGGCAAAACTACGCCGCTTACATTTACTTACGATAGCCTTACCGTTGCCATTAAGCTGGACAGGACTTACACCAATGCCGAAAGCTATACCGTTTATATCGACTACACTGCTAAACCAAACGAGCTGAAAGTTAAAGGCAGCCAGGCAATTAGCGATGCCAAAGGTTTATATTTTGTAAACCCGGACGGTACCGAAAAGGACAAGCCAATTCAGATTTGGACGCAGGGCGAAACCGAAAGTTCGTCGGCCTGGTTCCCAACAATTGATAAGCCAAACCAAAAAACAACCGAAGAGATCAGCATGACGGTGCCTAAACAGTACGTAACGCTATCGAACGGGCGCCTGGCTTTGCAAAAAATAAATAAAGACGGTACCCGTACCGATACCTGGAAACAGGAATTGCCGCACTCGCCCTACTTGTTTATGATGGCCGTTGGCGATTTTAAAATTTATAAAGACAAATGGCGCAATAAAGAGGTGAACTATTACCTGGAGCCAAAATACGCGCCTTACGCCAAAGATATTTTCGGCTTTACGCCGGAGGTAATGGAGTTTTACTCCAAAACTTTAGGTGTTGATTACCCCTGGTACAAATACGCGCAAATTGTAGTACGCGATTATGTAAGCGGCGCCATGGAAAACACCAGCGCAACCCTGCACGGCGCTTACGTACAAGGCACCAAACGCGAACTTGCCGACCGTTATTATGATGGGGGCCGCAGTACTATTGTACATGAGTTGTTTCACCAGTGGTTTGGCGATTATGTTACTGCCGAAAGCTGGAGCAACTTAACCGTAAATGAGTCGTTTGCTGATTTTAGCGAAACCATTTGGGCGGAGTATAAATATGGTAAAGATGAAGGCGATGCCCATAGCTTGCAAGCTATGCAAAACTACCTTGCCCAGCCGGATGCTAAAAACAAAAACCTGGTACGTTTCCACTATAACGATAAAGAAGATGTATTTGACGTGGTTACCTATCAAAAAGGTGGGCGCATCCTTTTAATGCTGCGCAATTACCTGGGTAATGCCGCTTTCTATAAAGGCTTAAACATCTACCTCAAAACCAATGCATTTAAAAATGGCGAGGCACAGCAATTGCGCTTAGCTATGGAAGAAGCCAGTGGCCGCGACCTGAGCTGGTTTTTTAATCAATGGTACTACGGCGCGGGCCACCCTGCATTAACCATTGGCTACAAATGGGATGCCGGCAGTAAAACACAATCTGTTTACCTGCAGCAAACACAAGATGGGCAAACCTTTACGTTGCCAATAGCAATAGATATTTATGCAGGCGGTAAAAAAGAACGCCATATGGTATGGATGCGCGATAAAACGGATACGCTTACCTTCAGCGTAGCGTCAAAACCCGACCTGGTGAATGTTGACGGTGATAAAATTTTGTTGGTTAAGAAAACCGAAAGCAAAAATTTAGATGAATTTGCGTTCCAATACTTTAATGCACCTTTATTCCTGGACCGGTTCGAGGCAATTGATTACGCTAAAACCCGTCAGGGTGAAAAAGCCGCGCAAAAAATTATCATTGCCGCCTTACAGGATAAATACTACGGGCTGCGTGTTAAAGCCATAGCTGCTGCCAACTTAACAAGTTACGATGATGTGCGCAATGCTGCCGTGCCTATTTTAGTTAGACTGGCCCAAACCGATGATAACAATTTAGTGCGCGCCGCGGCTATTACTGCTTTGGGCAAACTAAAAGCATCGGGCAACCTCAACTTATTTAAGCAGGCATTAACCAGCCAAAGCTATGCTATACAAGGCGCTGCCATGACTGCCATCGGCATGATCAATCCTGCGGATGCAATTACACTGGCAAAAACCTACGAGAACGACGGCGAGGGTGCGCTTAAGCAAGCAGTGCTTAACGTTTATGCAACAAACGGTACCGATGCGCAGTGGCCATATGTATATAAGGCCTTTACCGAAATGGAACCGCAAACGCAATTTAACATGATGGCAAAGTTTGCCGACTTAACCGGCCGCGTAAAAAGCCCGGAATATGCGCAGCAAGGCATTAAATTAATGGGCGACTTCGGCGCAAAATACAAGCAATTTGGCATTGCACCGCAGGTGGTGCAATTTATAAATACGGCAAAAGATGCCCGCACCAAAATGGGCGATACCGCATCAGCTGCTGCTGCAGATAAAGCGCTCGAACCGTTGAAATAATAATTGGTTCAATATTTAAGGAGCCGCCCCGCGTTTGTGGGGCGGCTTTTTAATGGACACGAATTTCACGAATAAAGCGAATTCACGAATTACAAAATTCAATCCTACGCCACCAGCCGAAAACAAACTGATAGGCCAAATGGATGGCTACATGATGCCGGTGGCAGTACTGGCGGGCAAATCAAACATGCCTGTAAAAAAGATAGGCGGGTTCTACAAAATGCCGGTTGTTGGCGATGATTTCAACAAGAAAGACAAAGTGACGCTAATCCATCCATGAGCAATAAAAGGAGCCTTTTATTCTCCCGCTTTTTGAAGAAAAACGCAGAAAAACGCAGATTTTTGAACACTGCCTTTTGAGTGTACGAGATTGTACGAAACTGTACGAAGTTGTACGGAAAGTGTACGAGCTGTACGTAAAATAAATTTTCGTACAACTGCCCTGCTACTGGTTAAAAATCTTTATTCAGCAGCTTTTCAAGTTCTGCAAAGCTAATATTCATCTTAATACGGCCCTGCTTGGCGTAGGAGATCTCGCCGGTTTCTTCTGATACGATGATGGCAGTAGCGTCATTTGCTTCGGTTACGCCAATACCGGCACGGTGCCGCAGCCCAAACTGGGCAGGCAGGTCGGCCTTCTCGGTAACCGGCAAAATACAACTGGCAGATTTGACCTTGTTTTCGGCAATTACCACAGCACCATCATGTAGTGGGCTATTCTTTTGAAAAATACTCTCTAACAAGCGTTTAGATATCTTTGCATCCACAACCTCGCAACTGTTCTGGTAAAATTGCTCATCATAATACTTAACAAAAACAATAAGCGCGCCGGTACGGGTTTGCTTCATGCTTTTGCAGGCATCTATAATTGGCTTTATGCGGGCATAGTTGTTTTTTTCCGCCTCGGCCTTGCCAAAAAAATACTTCCACCAGGCCTTATTTCGCTGTAGCGAGGCATTCTTGCCCACCAACAGCAAAAACCGCCGCACTTCCTGCTGAAAGACAATTACGATAGCAATAATGCCAACATCGGCAAACTTGCCCAGGATCGCCGTAAGCAACTGCATGTGCAATGCCTGTACAATCTTGTAAAGCAAGTAGATAGCTATCATCCCAATAAAAATATTGGCAGCGATCGTCCCCCTTATCAGGTTATACAGCTGGTATAAAATAAAGGCAACCAGCAGTACATCCAGTATGTTTGAGATGCTGGGCTTTAAAAAGCTGAGATCGATGGATTGCATGCTACGAAGTTAATAAGTTTTGGGCAACATCAAATTGCAGGGGCACTATACAACAGCTATTTATTGCGTTCCGTAGTAAAGCGCACCAGTTGCTCCAACCCTGTGCGTGCATCGCCTGCGGGGAAGGTATCAAGTATGGCGAAGGCGGTTTCCTGGTACTTTTTCATTTGTATCTCAGAGTACTCCAGCCCGCCTTTTTGCTTTACAAAGGTGATGATCTCGGCAATCTTTTTAGGGTCGTCGTTATGGTTTTTCACCAGACCTATCATGCGTTTTTTATCGCCGGGGCTGCTGTTGTTTAATGCATAAATCAAGGGGAGGGTAACCTTCTTTTCTTTTATATCGATGCCCAGAGGCTTGCCAACGTCATCGGTGCCAAAGTCAAACATATCATCCTTTATCTGGAAAGCGATGCCAATGTTTTCGCCAAACAGGCGCATTTTTTCCACTATTTCGTCGCTTGCCCCGGCGGATGCTGCCCCGCAGGCACAGCATGAGGCAATAAGCGACGCAGTTTTCTGACGGATAACCTCGTAATAGACAGATTCGCTGATGTCCATCCGGCGCACCTTCTCTATCTGTAGCAGTTCGCCCTCGCTCATTTGCTTTACGGCTTCAGATACAATTTTCAGCAGGTTAAAATCCCCGTTATTTATAGAGAGCAGCAAGCCTTTAGATAGCAGGTAATCGCCCACCAAAACAGCTATCTTGTTTTTCCACAAGGCGTTTATAGAGAAGAAACCGCGGCGCTGGTAGGAGTTATCAACCACGTCGTCATGCACCAGGGTAGCTGTATGCAACAGTTCTACAAGGGCTGCGCCCCGATGGGTAGATTCGTTGATACCTCCACTAATACTGGCGGAGAAAAACACGAACATGGGCCGTATTTGCTTACCCTTACGTTTTACAATATAGTGGGTTATTCGGTCGAGCAAGGGTACCGAGCTTTGCATCGAAGTTTTAAACTTCTCCTCAAAAACATCAATTTCGGCAGCAATAGGTTTTTTTATCTCGTCGATGTTCGGCATCTGCAACAAATCGCTTTTAGTCCCCCGGTTGTTAACCGTTTAATTTGCAGCAAACATAGCTAAAAAATAAATGTGCTTAAACGCCTATTTTTTAGTCCCGGTTAAACCTTTGCCGGCGCAAACGCTCTATATATATGTATTTAGATACAGTATATAAGTTTTGATTTTTGTGAGTTAGAGTTTTCGTTTGAGCAGGCTTCGGTAACACGAGGCCTGTTTTTTTTTGCAAAAACCCCAGCGGTTAAATGCCCATCAAATTTATTTAACGATTATACAGAAGTTTGCTACTTTTGCAATCCTTAAAAAAGATACGGAGAGGTGTCTGAGTGGTCGAAAGAGCACGCCTGGAAAGTGTGTATACGCCAAAAGTGTATCGAGGGTTCGAATCCCTCCCTCTCCGCCAAGTTTATATATCAAACGATTCAAAAACGCCTTAAATGCATCATTTAAGGCGTTTTTT
>NZ_CAMLOV010000213.1 GCF_946481715.1 uncultured Mucilaginibacter sp.
GACCACCGAGATCTACACTCTTTCCCTACACGACGCTCTTCCGATCTGGATATCCATTTCACTACCATATCCACCGCACGCTCGGTAGAGCTTATCCGCGAAGCAAAAAAAAGGGGGCTTAAAGTTACCTGCGATACCGCCATACACAACATTGTACTTACCGACGAAGCATTAATAGGCTTCGACAGCCTTTATAAGGTAAAACCACCCCTGCGTACCCAGGCAGATGTGGATGCGCTGATAACGGGCTTAACAGATGGCACTATTGATGCACTGGTAACCCAGCACACTCCGCACGAGATAGAATTTAAGGATGTAGAGTTTGAGGTGGCCGAGTATGGTATCATCGGTCTACAAACGGCGTTTTCGCTGGCGGTAAAAGCAGGGTTGCCGGTAGGGCTCATTGTACAGAAACTATCCATCAACCCGCGCAAAATATTAAATGTAGACGTGCCTGCATTTTTGGAAGGCGAAAAAGCCAACCTCGTTTTGTTGGATACAGAAGCGGAATGGGAGTATAGCCGGGCAGCAAACCTATCTAAAAGCTATAATTCTCCGCTGCTGGGGCAGCATTTAAAAGGAAAAGTTTTGTTAACCTGTAATAATAATCAAACATCTAACTCTAATCAATCATGACTGACCAAAAAATAAGTGCAGCTATTACAGGCGCGCTGGCGGCCTTCTCTAAATACGACAGCTTTAATGCGATTGCACTCAATGCTACATTCGAATCTGTTTTCTCGTCTGATGATGTTTTCCTGAAAAAGGTTGACTTGCTCGACGATATATTTAACGATAACCCAAAGCTGGAAGAGCTTCGCGAGGTGTTTTTCGACCTGTTGCTGGTAAATTTCTTTAGCGAAGACGTAAAGAAGCTGGAAGACGATTACCTGGAAACCCCAGAATGGGAAAGGATTGAAGAGCAAACACTAGATAGGGGCACCGAACTATTAAACTTGCTGCTTTACCTTAACGAGTGCGAAGACGAAGATATAGATCCTGAGCTGGAAGATTACCTGAAAGAATTCCTACTGGTAGATGAGGACGAATTTCAGGATGAGTACCGTATATATGAACCAGTAATTGCCAACCAGATATTGGTAGAAAGCCCGCCCGCCCAGATAGCAAAAGTTGCAAGCACACTGCCGGAAGATTCGGAATTAAAAGAACTGTTTTACCCAATGATATGCTTTTTTCAAAACACAGAGCCATCTGGGGATGAACTGAGCGCTTACGCCGATAATGCAATAAATAAATCTTTTGACATGGCGGTTTTAGAAATATTAGTTAGCTTTAAATAAAATTTAAACTTATAATTAAACCTTTACAATCATGACCGAAGATTTTGACAAACAACTAAAAAAGCAAAGCCTAAACAAAGGGCTTGTTTTAGGCCTGATAATGGGAGTGCTTGGCATCCTGTCGTTTTATTTCATGACCGGTATGGCATCCTCCATGTTAGCTATCATAGCAGGCCCGGTAGTATTATCAATTATAATACCTATTGTGCTTGCCGCGCTATTTTCTGGCGACCTGCGTAAAACTATTGGCGGATTCTGGAATTTTAAACAAGCCGTTACCGGTATATTTATTATGTTTTTTACTGCTTATGTCGTTAGTTACCTCATTAGCAGCGTTCTGTTTGCTAAACTGATTGAACCCAATATGGTTGATAAAACTGAGGCCGCTATGGTTAATGTGATGACCAATATGTTGGAGAAGACTTCGGCCGACCAGGCAGCTATTGACAAGAGCCTTGACGATGTGCACAAAAAGTTTGAAGAGCAAAAGAATATTACCGTTGGCAAGCAAATCCAATCGTTCGCGGTAGGGGTTATATTCGTTTTTGTTTTTGCCCTTATATTTGCTGCTATCTATAAAAAGGAGCGTCCGCTGTACCTTAACGATGCGGGTAATGTGGAACCTACTGTATAAGTTTTTTCAAACCATTATAAACCTAAAAAGGCCCCGAAATTCGGGGCCTTTTTTTATTGTTGAGTTTGGAGAACCGTTTTAAGTAGCAGTCGCCCCTTATTCCAGGGTGCCAATAGCGGTTGTAATGGCTTTTAATAGTTTACTGTCCATAGGTTCGCCTATGATGATTTCCCAGCCTTGCTCCTGGCGTTGCAACCAATACATACAAGTACCGCTATTAAGGCTGGCAGGCATTACTACCTTGTACATCGCATCTTTACCGGCATAAAGTACCTTCATCACCTTGGTACGGTAGCCCTTTTGCTGGTAATTAAACGAAATGGTAAATATTTTTGATGACGCTACCCCCGTGGTCGCCGTAGCGTTTGGCAACTTGTTTACATTCACAACAGTAAGTTGTACGTCCGACGGTTGTTGTTGGTATGCTGAAATAGACATAGTATTTGTTAATAATAAGTTTTGCGTTATTAACTATTAATCAAAATCCCTGCCAATTGGCTGCTACAAGCAAAAAGTATAAATGAGGGGCTTCCTTTTGCACAATTTTAAGAACACCATAGTACAGAATAAAAAACAGCAGGCCGGGTAAAATAATTACCCGGCCTTACCTCTGTTAATTAACTATATAAAGGTTTATTATTTTGCTTTTTTAGTATAGATGTAAACCACGCCATATTTAGCTTTAGCGCCATATTTTTTTACAGTGTCGGCATCTGATGATGTGCTCATCCGGTCTATATCAAAGGCTGAGAGCTTTTTCAAGTCTTTCTCGGTAGCTTCTTTGCCGTCGATAATAATCAGTTTGTCCGATATCCGGCTGATGTTCTTCTCGCTGTAAAATATATTGCCTTGCAGGGCGCGTACCTCCGCAATGTCAGGGCTTCTGCTAGTACGGGTATAAACTTTTACATCGCTTAATTTTTTGGTTATATCGGCGGGCGAACTGTACGAGTAGGTCATCCTTTTAAGGTTATTAATTGGAGCAAGGTCGCCGTTTAATTTTGATGCGACTTCTAAGTCGCCGCCCCTCAACATAATTATCGAATCTAATTCGCGTGGCGTTAATCCATCCATGTTCTTACTGCTTATTCTCAACCTGTTGATATCGTTTTTCCCGTTACCATAGCTTCGAACGATCACCATGGAGTCTGCCATTCGTGGGTTTAGGTCGCCCGTCAATTTCAGGTTTTTACCATTGATACGCACGGCAGTTACCCGGGTATCGGTTAGCCTGTCGGCCAATTGCCGGCCTTTTTCCGAATCGCTGGTGGTTACAAAGAGTATTTTGCTGTGAGGCTTAAAACCCATGCTATCATAATCGTTCAGCATGGCCTTAGCGGTTTCGGCCGTAACAATATTAACGGCAATGATCTTGTTTGGGTCGATCTTGTTAAACTCATCGATGGTTATTTTTTTGCCGTTGAGTACGTAGTTTAAAGAATCGAGCAGGCTGATGTTGTTGGTAGTAAAAGTAACCTTGCTTATCTTATTGGTATCGATGAGTAATTGAAGGTTTTCTTTTGTTGTATTGATGGTGCTGTTGATTGTTGCATCCAGTTTATCTGTTTTTATGTTACCGGATATGCTGTACTTGGCGTTGTCGCCACCAGGCTTGTTGTACGTTGTTGTTTTCATCGAAGTAGCTACGCTATTCACCAGCGGCATTACACCGGCAAGTTTTTCGTTTATAGTCTTGCTGATAGCCTTATAAGCCTTTGCACTGTTCTTTTTAACCACCGCAGCGTTGCTGAAACTAAACACCAGCAGCAATGCCACAGCCGGCACAATAAAGGCATACCGGGTAAGGTTTACCCTCGAAGATCTTTTTGCATTCATCATAATTATACGTTTTTTTATGGTTGAAATATTAAAGTGGTTTACAATGCCGGGCGTAGTAGCGTTAAAGCTTACGTTTACCAGGCTGTATTGGTAAGCTTTGGTATCGATGCCTTTGTTGAGTATTTTACGATCGGTGATAAACTCGATGTTCTCGCGCACCGCCTTTTTCATCAACCATACGCCAGGGTTAAACCAGTAGAAAATACTGCTGAGTTCGGCTAATAAGATATCAATAGTATGCCAACCGTTTACGTGTACCTGCTCGTGCAGTAAAATAGCTTTCAAGTCGGCCGCCGAGTGATTTGCCGGGTTGACATAAATGCTCCGCCAGAAAGAGAATGGGGCAGCTTCGCCACTGATAAGCCTTACCTCGTGGTTCAAAACGTTGGCGGATGTTGACCGTCGGTGAAGTTTTAGCAGGGAAAATAGCTGCATTAACAACCTAAAGGCTAATAGCGCCGCGCCTGCCCAAAACACCACGGTTGCCCATTGCCAGTAATCGGGCTGGGCGAGGGGTTTTACCAGTTTTGCTGCAGGCGCCTGCCAGTTTAATATTACCGATTGTACAGGCGCGGCTATGTTCTCGTGCCGCTGGGCAAATGCCGTCAGGTCTATTTTGGGGTAGATGCTGGCGAAAATGATAGCCGTTATTAAATAAACCCTGTTTAGCGAATAAAAAGTAAGGTGGCGAAGCACCAGGTAATAGCCCGCACAAAACAACAGCAGGGCCATGTTCACTTTAAATAAAAAAACAAATAAGGTTGGCATTGTTGTAACTATTAAGGTTTTTCTATCAGTTTAATAATCTCTTTTAACTCGCTGGCGCTTATCTTTTTTTCGTTTGCAAAAAAGGTAACCAGGTCTTTATAAGAGTTTTTAAAGTAATCGCTTACAAAACCACTCATAAAGCGTTTTTTGTATTCTTCTTCTTGTATAGCAGGGGTGTACCGGTAAGAGTTGCCCAATTTTTCGCTTTTTAAAAAACCCTTGGCCTCCAGGTTTTTTATGGTTGATGCCAGAGTGGTGTAAGGCGGCTTAGGTTCACTTAGTAATTCCAAAAAATCCCTTATAAAACCGGTGCCTTTTTGCCAGGCTGCCTGCATAGCTTCTTCTTCCTGCTGTGATAATTTCTCCATCTTTCTACGATTGTTTCGTAAATCTACGACTATTTCGTAATAATACAAGGTATTTAACAAATTTTAACAAAAAAGCTGTGTAGGCAATTAAGCGTTGGATCCATAGAAGGCGCAGGGTGCGACCAGCTTGTGTGATTGTTTTTGGTTCTGCGGCTCTGACGGAAAAAAAAACTATATATCTGTACTAGCCAATCCCCTTTGCAAATACGGCTTAATATATTAGTTTTGAGTAACGCAAACCCCTTACTAAATTATTGTCACCATGCCTATTACAACCACCGTTATAACCGGGGCAACATCCGGTATTGGCAAAGAAACCGCTTTGGCCCTTGCAAAAAAAGACCACGCCCTTTACCTGTTGGTGCGGGATATGGACAAGGGCGAACAGGTAAAACATGAATTAATAAGCGCATCAAAAAATAATAATATTTACCTGGTGTTTTGCGACCTATCTGATATGGATAGTATTCATACCGCAGCCAGCGTGCTAAAAAGTAGCCTGTTTAGTATTAATGTATTAATAAACAATGCTGGTGGTGTTTTCCCCCAACATCAGCTTACTAAAGACGGTTTTGAGATGACCTTCGCGGTGAACCACCTGGGCCACTTTTTATTAACACATTTGCTGCTACCCTTGCTGGAGAAAGGGCAGGCCCGCATTATAAACGTAAGCAGCGATGCACACCGAATGGGCAAACCCAGGTTTAACGACCTACAGTGGATGAGTGGGGACTACTCGCCACTTAAGGCTTATGCGATGGCCAAACTTTTCAATATTTATTTTACGCGGTCATTGGCGGTGAAGTTGGGGCCAAAGGGAGTAACTGCGTTTGCACTGCACCCCGGCACGGTAAGTACAAATTTTGGCGAAGGGCTGGCCGGCATTGGTAAAATTTTACTATGGCTGGCAAGGCCTTTTATGATAACTGCCGAGCAAGGCGCTAAAACCAGTATTTTCCTGGCGAGTGGCAGTAAGGTAGATGCAAAAAGCGGCAAATATTTTAAAAACTCCAGCGTTGCCAATCCGTCCGCAACAGCGCTGGATGATAGCGCACGCGCTAAATTGTGGGATTTGAGTATGCAAATGATAGAAACATTCGTATAATTGATAAAATCGTGTTTAAACACGATTAAAATGACATTTCTGTAACATTTCTGTTCAGAAAGCGTTCTTTTTGACTTTTTTGCGTTAGATTAGTGCATTATACTGCACCAAAAGCATGACAATCAACAAAAAATTATTTGCAACAGCCGCGCTGTTATCTATAGTGGCGTTTATGGCCATGTCGCCTGCGCCTCAGCCCGAAGAGGAACACAAATTCACTAACCTAAAAGTGTTGCCAAAACATATTACTGATAAACAATTGGATGCAGTGATGGATGAGTGGGCGCATTCGTTGAATGTACGTTGTAATTTTTGCCATGCCCGTAACGAAACCACCAATAAAATGGACTTCGCTAGCGATGCCAAGCCCGAAAAGGAAGAGGCACGCCACATGTATAAAATGATGAATGACATCAACAAAAAATACTTTGAAGCGAAGAAAGACAGCTTGGGTATGATGATGAAAACCGGCGTTAACTGCTATTCCTGTCATCGCGGTAATTCGCATCCCGAAGTAGTAGCCCCGCCCGCTCCGCAACGCCGCGGCCCGGGTGGCCCGCCTCCGGGTGGACAGGGTGGTACGCCGCCTGCAGGCAGCCCGGCACCCCCGCAGAAATAAAATAATTTGGATAATGCAATGATAAATGCCGCCTGCTTGGGCGGCTTTTTTGCTTAATAGGAACTTCAATAACTGCTTTAATTTCGTGAATTTACACGAGCGTAATTAATCGTAATTGATTGGCAGATATTTGCATACAATTAATGAAATTAGCATCATTACAAATCAGCCAAACATGAAAAGCCATCCAGATAGCAATAGTTCCCGCAGAAAATTCATTACCCAAACGCTGGCCATTGCAGGTGGCCTAACGTTATTAGGCACAGGTTCGGCATTCACACCAAACAAAAGTTCTCCATTCAGGGGGCTGAGAGGCCTGGGCCTCGAAGGGCTCACCGTACAACAAATCATCGATCTGATACTTAAAGAAGGTGGGTTAAAACCCTTTGCCGGCACTGTAGATACCCTAAAAAGCGGCAGCCCGGATATGGTGGTTACCGGCATTGTTACAACTATGTTTGCAACTGTTGCCGTTATTGAGGAGGCGGCAAAGCTGGGCGCCAACTTTATCATTGCGCACGAACCCACTTTTTACAACCATACGGATAATCCCGATTGGGTAAAGGATAACCATGTGGTAAAACAAAAGCAGGAATTACTGGCGAAATATAAAATAACCGTTTGGCGCTTTCACGATTATCTCCACAGCATAAAACCCGACCTGGTTGCTTACGGCACCGCTAAAAAACTGGGCTGGCTGCAATACTTTCAAACGGGTAAGTACGATGTTACTGTGCCGCCAATGAGCTTGCTGGCCTTGATAACACATTTAAAAAAATCGCTCGGTATTAAACACGTGCGTGTAATTGGTGATCTGAATCAGCAATGTGCCCGTATTGCCCTATTGCCCGGCGCGCCGGGCGGCCAACGCCAGGTTGCCTTTGCCGAAAAGGAAAAACCCGATGTAATGGTTGTAGGCGAATTATCCGAGTGGGAAACCGCCGAGTACATGCGCGACCAAAAACTGCTTGGCGGTAAAATGGCACTAATTATATTAGGCCATAATTTTAGCGAAGACCCCGGTATGTGGTACCTGGTAGAGTGGTTGCAGCCAAAATTGCCCGGCATGAAGATAAGCCACATAGCATCGGGCGAGGCATTTGAGTGGATGTGATGGACACCAATTACACGAATTGTTCGAATTTCATGAATTAAAAGAGCGGCTAAACCGGTGTAATTTTGGTTATAAACCTATCATAACATTTGTGAAATTCGCCACATTCGTGGAATTCGTGATTATAGGTTCTGCGCTATTACAAAACCGCTTGCCCAAGCCCACTGGAAGTTGTAGCCGCCCAGCCAGCCGGTAACATCCACACATTCGCCGCCAAAGAATAAGCCGGGTACTTTCTTACTTTCGAGTGTTTTAGAGGATAGCTCGTTAGTATCTACGCCACCTGTCATCACTTCTGCTTTATCATACCCTTTAGTACCTGCGGGTTTTACCTTAAACTCGTGTATCAGTATGCTGATGTCTTCCAACTCCGCTTTGGTGAGGGATGCAAGATTTTTTTCTGCAGGGACATAATCGCTAAGAGCGTCGGCAAACTTGCGGGTAAACAAGCCACTGAGGTATGCCAGCAGCATCTTCTTGCCGTTCTGCTCACGTTCAATTGAAATCATTTCTATAATATCCTTATCAGGCAGCAGGTCGATGTAAATGGATTCGCCGGGTTTCCAGTAAGACGAGATCTGCAAAATAGCCGGGCCGCTTAAACCCCAGTGCGTAATAAGCATAGGACCGTCTGTCAGTAATTTTAAACCCGCGATTTTTACCTGCACATCCGGAATGGTTATGCCCATTAATTTTCGAATGGGATGTGCCGGGATATTGAATGTAAATAAGGAAGGAACGGGCTTTGCGATTGTGTGACCGGTTGCCTTGGTGATCCAG
>NZ_CAMLOV010000214.1 GCF_946481715.1 uncultured Mucilaginibacter sp.
CGCGCTGGGCGATGTGCTGCAGAAAGGTACCGAACAGGTGGCGGCGGGCTATATCATCTACGGCTCATCTACCATGCTGGTTTATACTAAAGGCAGGGGTGTAAACGGCTTCACGCTCGATCCATCCATCGGCGAGTTCTGCCTCTCGCACCCGCAAATGCGCATCCCGGTGGATGGCACCATTTACTCCATCAACGAGGGCAACTACATGCACTTCCCAAAAGGCGTAAAGCAATACATCAAATACTGCCAGGAGGAAGACCGCGCAACCAAACGGCCCTATACATCGCGCTACATTGGCTCTATGGTGGCCGATATCCACCGCAACCTCATTAAGGGCGGCATTTTTATTTACCCTTACACTGCTGCAACACCCTCGGGTAAGTTAAGGCTGGTATACGAATGCAACCCCATGGCCTTTATTATAGAACAAGCGGGCGGCAGGGCAACCAATGGCAACGAAAGGATACTGACGATGGAGGTAGCGGAATTGCACCAGCGCACGCCGGTTTTTATTGGCTCTAAAAACATGGTTATCCATGCCGAGGAGTTTATGAGGGAAGCTATCGAGTTGTCGTTTTCGTACGATGAAAACCATGGCTTCCCATTTGTGGCCGATTAAGGGTTTTAGCGCATAGCTTTCATTTCCGGGCCTAACAATTAGTATCTATATTTGAACGGGCGCTGCCCTGCAATTATTAACCGTTCATGTCCGCCATGAAAAAAACTACTGCTATGTTTATTTGCTTATTCGCTGCTATTACGTCACAGGGCCAGGAGATTATAACGCCCTTTGATAAAGCGCCCGAATGGAGCAAAAGTGCCATTTGGTACCAGATCTTTCCCGAGCGTTTCCGCAACGGCGATAGCAAAAACAACCCCGGGCCGCAGGATATCAGCATACCCCCTATGGGGCAAACCGCGCCCGAAGGCTGGGCAGTAAACCAATGGACAGAAAACTGGTACGGGCAGCAGGGCTGGGAACTAAACAGAGGCTTTAACGATAACATGTACTACCGCCGCTACGGTGGCGACTTGCAGGGTGTTTTGGATAAGCTGGATTACCTGCAAAACCTGGGCGTAACCGCCCTGTTTATGAACCCGCTGAACGATGCCCCCTCGGCACATAAATACGATGCGCGCAACTATCACCATATCGACGTAAACTTTGGCCCCGACCCGGAAGGCGATAACAAACTTATAGCCACCGAAAACCCCGCCGACCCCGCCACCTGGAAATGGACTGTCGCCGATAAACTATTTTTAAAACTGGTGGCGGAAGTACACAAACGCGGCATGCGCATAATTATGGATTACTCGTGGAACCATACCGGCGTGATGTTTTGGGCCTGGCAGGATGTACTGAAAAACCAGGCAAATTCCCCCTATAAAGATTGGTACGAGATCCGATCGTTCGACGACGGCAACACGCCCGAAAACGAGTTTGCCTATACCGGCTGGGTGGGTGTGGCCAGCCTGCCCGAGATCCGCAAAGTTGATATTACCACCCACCGCCAAAACGGGCAGCCTTACGAGGGCAATATAAACGACGGTGCCAAAAAGCACATTTTTGAGGTTACCCAGCGCTGGCTGGCGCCGGATGGCAATAAAGCAAATGGCATAGATGGCTTTAGGCTGGATGTTGCCGACCAGATAGGGCTTGGCTTTTGGCGCGATTTCCGCCAGGAAGTGCGCCGCATAAAACCCGACGCATATTTAGTGGGCGAAATTTGGTGGGATACCTGGCCCGATAAACTAATGGACCCAACGCCCTATACCCAGGGCGATATTTTTGATGCCGTGATGTTTTACCAGGCCTACCGCCCTGCCCGCTACTTCTTTGCCAAAACGGATTTCCCGCTGGATGCCGCACAGTTTAAAAACGAGCTGGAGCACGAATGGAACCGCCTGCCGGAGGATAAGCGCTATGCCATGATGAATGTATCCAGCACGCACGATACCCCCCGCCTGCTCACCGATTTTTATAATACCAATAAATACAAGTTCCAGGCCAACCCACGCGACAATCCCAATTACCGCACCGGCAAGCCTGATGAGGAAACCTACAAGCGCCTGCGCCTATACCTGGTACACCTGTTCACCAGCATTGGCGCGCCCCAAATTTGGAACGGCGAAGAAATGGGCATGTGGGGTGCCGACGACCCCGACCCGCGCAAACCCCTTTGGTGGCCCGATTACCAATTCGCCGACGAAACCCGCAACAACCTGCAACCCGGCGAAAAAGAGTACGACAAAGTTGGCTTTAACCAGCAAACTTTCGATTGGTATAAAAAACTCATCGCCATCCGCAAGCAAAACCCGGTGCTGGTAAATGGAAACATCCAGTTTATAACAGCCACTGGCGGTGTATTATCTTATAAAAGATACGATCCACAAGGAGAAATTACTGTGTTCTTTAACATCGAAGTGAACACTCATAATTTTGCATTGCCCGAGGGGACTTATGTTGATTTGTTGACTAATAAAGCCGTTGAGGGGAGGTTGTTGAAGTTGGAACCTTTAAATACGGCGGTGTTAAGGAGGTTGAGGTAGATATTGTTTATTTTTAAATATTGGAGGTCAACATTCTCCAAGATATATCTATTCAAATACAGAAACTTCACTTTGCTTCTTGCAAATTCTAGTTTAAATAGAAGGAATAGGGTAATAACTGCTTTATTTCAATCCGTAGATTAGATTTTAGATTTCTCATCATCTATTCTTTCTTTGACTCCCTCATTCAATAAGTCCAAGTAATCGGATAAATTTACTAATATGTCTTTATCGTTATCAACTCCCATTTGTAACGCTCTGATTCTTATATCAAACTTTACACCTATGTTTTGATCGCCGAAAGAAAATTCATTTAGACAAAGTTTATCTTTATGAAGATACAAACGAAGATTATAGATATCCTTTGAATTATTAAGCAGACCTATAATAATTTCCTTCATAATAAAAGGCACTCCTGCTTCAACATAATTGTAAAACTTCTTAGTGGCAACGTCATTGCCGGTTGTGTTTAGTTGGATCAGTACGGACTTGTTTTCGTTGATATACCAAGTAACTAAATCTATGTCGAGAAAATACCGCGAATTTTGAATCCCCCAATTCAAGCCAAAATCAATGATAAAGTCTTTACCTCGACTTCTTTTCATATTTTCCGAAAAAAGCGCTGACAATGGGGCCAATAGATTTTTCAAACCCTCATTGAAATCGGTTCTGAAATCTGCATATAGCTTTTCTTGCAGAAATAGAGGTATTTTACAGTTATCAATTCTTATTGGAATAATATGTGCCTTTTTTTCTTCTATCTCGCGCATTAATCCAGAATTCAATTCCTTTTTACACCATGCACTTTCAACCGAATTTTCAGATAATACAACAAGTAAGAAACTGGATTCAGTTAAACCTTCTTGTATCTTATCAAGCAATGAATCACCTGCCTGCATTTCCCATTTGTCTAACCAAACTTTTATTCGATTTTCGACAAGTGATAACGCCAGTTTATTAGCAAAAACATTATCCATGGACGAATAACTCAAGAAAACACTCATATGATTTTGATTTATTCATCAATATATGAATTAATCGTTTATCATTACGGCACAGCTAAAAGGAAATTATAAACAAGCGTCAAAACGAATCTTGAGTTTCTTCAGATTTACAAATTCCTGTAAAAAAGTAAAGCCCCTGATGGGCAGGGGCCTTTACTAACCAATTATAAACCTAAATTATGAGAAGACTTTTTTATGTATCAACATTGTCTGTTCTTGTTGATGGTGTAAAAGTAACACTTAGTTTTGAATTACAAAGAATTTATTTGTAATTTTTTTGTCAGCTTTATATTAATGTACTTTTTTTGTTATTGTATTAACAAAGATAACGCAATTTACTTGAAATATCCTCAATAATTTATGAATTTAACCTGACGGAGTTGCAAAAAATCTTTTACACTTTTGTCAATATCTTAAAAAATGCCCGTTACAACACTTAAACCCGAGCTAACCAATACCACCCTTTGGGTAATGACCTTAACTACCGGGCTTGTTGTGGCAAACCTATATTACAACCAACCCTTGTTAGAAGATATAGCCCAAGCCTTCCATGTAAGTAACGGGAAAGTGGGCCAGTTATCTATGCTAACCCAATTGGGTTATGCCGCCGGCATCTTTTTCGTGATACCGATGGCGGATATGGTAAAGCGCAAACGCCTGATGCTTATCGAATTTGCGTTCATCGTTTCGGCGCTGCTGTTAACCGCGTTTGCGCCCAACATACATATATTATTATTGTCGGGGTTTTTATTAGGCGCATCCTCAATTATGGGTATGCTGCTGGTGCCCATGGCCGCGCATTTGGCCAACCCAGCAGAACGGGGCAAAAAAATTGGTTTTATTATGAGCGGGCTTTTAATAGGCATCCTGCTCTCGCGTACGCTTAGTGGCTTTGTCGGCGCTCATTTTGGCTGGCGCAGCATGTATTTTATTGCCGCCGGTATTATGATGCTGATGTGGCTGCTCATCTACCTGATGCTGCCGGAGGTAGAGCCCGATTACAAAGGCAACTACCGCCAGTTAATGCGCTCGCTCGTTGATTTAGTAAAGAATGAACCTAAGTTAAGATTGGCATCACTGCGGGGCGCGCTTTGCTTTGCCTGTTTCAGCGCGTTTTGGACTACCCTGGTTTTTATGCTGAAACAAAACTTTAACCAGGGCAGCGATGTTGCCGGTGCGTTTGGGCTGGTGGGGGCATTTGGCGCTATCGCCGCCGGGTTAATGGGCCGGCTAAGCGATAGAATGGATGCGTATAAACTATCAACCATTACCTTGTCGCTGGTACTGGTATCCTTTATTATTTTCTGGTTTTCGGCGTACAGCATTGCCGGGCTTATTATCGGCGTTATCATTATGGATATGGGTGTACAGGCCACGCATATATCTAACCAGTCCATCATCTTCTCGCTGGACCCGGCAGCACGCAACCGTATCAACACGGTATACATGGTGGCCTATTTTATAGGCGGTGCGGCGGGCACTTTCCTGGCAACGCAAGTTTGGGGTGTTTACAATTGGCCGGGCATCTGTGCCATCGGTATCGCGCTCTCAGCCATTGCTATCGTCGTTCACCTGGCAACGAGCAAAACCACGCAACGCACTGTCTGAAAACGGACACTGTACGCCCTTACCGAACACCACTGACCGTCATTTACGCCACGATTTGCTTTTTTTGTACAGCCCTGAATTGCTATTCCGCCAAAACAACCTAAAAAAGTGCCTTTTTTGAACTTATTTGTGCGCCGCAAAAAAAAATTTATGCTTGCCGCCAGTTTTTTTGTGGCGAATTAAATTTTTGGCACAAAGTTGGAATAAAGACTACCAAACGGAGACACCATGGCAATCGAAAAGAAACCAGAAGCCCCGGCTGAAGAAAAAGAATGGGAAAACCCGTTACAACCGGAAAAACCAGCCGACCACCGGGACGAAGAACAACTGGAAAGGCAAATGAGGGAAGCAAAGCGCAGGCACGATAACCTCGAAGAGAACCAGGACGGAACAAGTGACGATGAACAAACTAAAAACTAAACATAATTTAAAATATTGATCATGAAAACTACATCACAAACCACAGTAACCAAATTGGTAAACCGCTTCGACAGAGAACTTAAAACACTGTTAATGAATGACTTGAAAGCAATCCGTTCGGTAAAAGAACAGATGAACGCTATTAACACTACCCGTTTAACGGCAGCGTAGTTATAAAATATCAACCCAAAAACTCACAACATTATTAAAGCATCTACCTATGAAAACCTACAAAAAACCAGCTACCAGCAAATTAGTTGCCCGTTTTGATAACGAGTTAAGGAGCTTGTTAATAGCAGACCTAAAGGCAATTAAGGAGAAAGGCTTATTTATACGCAACAACCAGGCTACGCAGCAAGCCGCCTGATCTACATATATTCTATCTACTCTATTTAAACATTCCTTTGAGAAAATAAGGCTCGGCAATAATGCGGAGCCTTATTTTTTTGAGGTGTATTTTATAATGAGTGCCGCTGTTTTGGCGGAGGCGCCGGGTTTGCCCATGCGCTCATCAAGCAGATCATAGTTGGCCAACAGTATGTTACGGTAATCTTCCAGGCCTACCAGTTTATCCAGTTCGTTGGAGATGTTGTGAAAATTGCAATCCTGCTGTATCAGTTCTTTTACTACCTCTTTATCCATTATCAGGTTCACCAGCGAGATAAATTTGATCTTCACCAGCATCTTCGCTATACCAATGGTAATGGCGTTGCCTTTGTAAACAACAACCTGAGGTACATTCAGCAAGGCGGTTTCTAAAGTAGCAGTACCCGAGGCTACGATAGCAGCCCGGGCGTTGCTCAGCAGATCGTAAGTGGCGTTAAATACCACGGGAATGTGCATGCCGCCAAGGTATTGGCCATAGTATTCGGCATCAAACGTTGGCGCGCCGGCAATTACAAACTGAAAGTTAGTGAACCGTTCGGCTACTTTGGCCATATCGGGAAGTAAGCGGCTTATCTCCTGCTTGCGGCTGCCGGGTAGCAATGCTACTATTTTTTTTGCAGGCAGCATATGCTTATTCAGGAAATCGGGATTTGGCGTAAAGGCATCAACAGCATCCAATAGCGGGTTGCCCACGTAATCGATATCCATGCCCCATGCTTTGTAAAACTCCACCTCGAAGGGCAGGATACAAAACAGGTGGTCTATCGACCTTTTAATCTTCAGTACCCGTTTCTGGTTCCAGGCCCAAACTTTCGGGGAAATATAGTAGCAAACCAACAAGCCTTTCTTTTTGGCAAACTCCGCTATTTTGAGGTTGAAGCCAGGGAAATCTATCAGTATCAGTACATCCGGCTGGTAAGCCAGGATGTCCTTTTTGCAAAGGCTCATATTTTTAAGGATGGTGCGCAGGTTGGCCACCACCTCTACAAAGCCCATAAAGGCCATATCCTCGTAGTGTTTTACCAATATACCGCCTTCGGCTTCCATGAGGCCGCCACCAAAAAAACGGAACTCCGCCTTTGGGTCTTTCTCCTTCAGTGCCTTCATCAAATTCGCCCCATGCAGATCGCCCGAGGCTTCGCCGGCTACCAGGTAATACTTCATCGAGTGTTTATCTTAAACAAAAAAACCACCAGCATAAAGGCAAAGGTAAACATCATTATGCCCTTAGCTGTATCCTCCATGTTATTTTTAAAACAATACCGCAGCAGCACTAAATTTAAACCGATAGCAATGAGATAGGGCACCGCTGGCTTATCCATTATTATGGCATCGTTGTGCAGCATATACTCAAAAAAAACCCAGCATAGGATAGGTAAAATACCACCTACGGCAAAGCCCACTCCTACGCTGTTCTTATTCAACATTAAAATTCCAGGTGTTTAAAAGGGGTATAGCATGGTGTGCCGTCATATCAAACTGCACGGGCACTACCGAGGCAAAGTTGTGCTCCAGCGCCCAAACATCAGTATCCTGCCCCTGGTCGTTATTTTGAAAAACGCCGGTAAGCCAATAGTAAGGGCGTTTGTAAGGATCCATCCGCTGGTCGAATTCTTCGGCCCATTTGGCGTTGGCCTGGCGGCATATTTTAATGCCTTTTATATCGTTTGTGTTCGGGAAGTTTACATTTAATAATGTACCAAGCGGCAAGCCATTCTGCAAAACCTGTCGGGCCATCTCTTTAATAAACTTCTCGCAGTGCTCAAAATTGGCCTGCAGCGAGTAATCGTCAAGCGAGAAACCGATAGAGGGGATACTTTCTATAGCCCCCTCCACCGCTGCCGACATGGTGCCGGAGTATAGTACGTTTATTGAATTATTCAGCCCATGGTTGATACCTGATACACAAAGATCAGGCTTTTTGCCTTTAAATACTTTGGTCACTGCCAGCTTTACACAATCAACCGGTGTACCGCTGCAACTGTATATCTCAATCCCTTCGTACAGATCCACTTTATCTAAACGGAGCGGCTTGCCAATGGTAATGGCATGCCCCATGCCCGATTGCGGACTATCCGGCGCCACCACTACTACGCGGCCTATATCCTTCATTACATGCATCAGGGTTTTAATACCCGGGGCGGTTACGCCATCATCGTTTACAACAAGTATAGTGGGTTTGGCAGAATTTGTATGCTTTGTCATTTAGCACAAAATTAACTAATTGGATAGCACCCCAACGAATTAATATGAATGGATTTATATGTCGGAATATTTAAACCACCCTATTCACCCCCGGTATCCTCACTACAATTAATCCTAACAAAAAGCTCCCTATAACCGCGAGTGGGGCTACTACCAATAACTTCAATGCCGGCTCTATTGCCCAGCTATGCAAGGCAACCGAAAGCCCAATAAGTATCAGAGGGTGAGATATATAAACGGCAAATGTGCTT
>NZ_CAMLOV010000215.1 GCF_946481715.1 uncultured Mucilaginibacter sp.
TAGGCCAACACGTAATGCCGCTGATAGATGCCGGTAAGGTTGGTTTCCGGGCGGGTAAATACATGGCCTCCACAGATGAGCTGTATGTTACTGTACGCGGCAAAGGCGGCCATGGCGCGCAGCCACAACAAAATGTAGACCCGGTGATTATCACCGCACATATATTAACAGCGCTGCAAACCATTGTAAGCCGTTCTGCCGACCCTAAGAGTCCTTCGGTACTTTCCTTTGGTAAAGTAATTGCCAATGGCGCTACCAACGTTATACCCAACGAGGTTTACCTGGAAGGCACTTTCCGCACCATGGACGAAAAATGGCGCAGCGAAGCGCATATCAAGATCAAAAAAATGGCCGAAGGCATTGCCGAAAGCATGGGCGGTAGCTGCGAGTTCAATATTATGCGTGGTTACCCTTTCCTTATTAACGAGGAAGTGCTTACCGCTGCAACCCGCGGCCACGCCGAAGATTATTTAGGTAAAGAAAATGTGCTGGATTTGGATATATGGATGGCAGCCGAAGATTTTGCTTACTACTCGCAGGCCGCAGATAGCTGCTTTTACCGCTTAGGCACCCGCAACGAGGCCCGCGGCATCACCTCATCCGTACACACCCCAACCTTTGACGTGGAAGAAGATGCTTTTAAAATAAGCACCGGGCTGATGGCGTATTTAGCCGTGAAACAATTGGGGAATTAGTTTTTAGTTCATGGTTGATGGTTCATAGATCATGGCTGCAGCAGTAGTAACTTTTACTGTATAATTTTCGTCTATGAACCATGAACTATTATCTATGAACTATAAGAAACTTCTCGTCGCTCTCTGCTTCCTCCTTCCCGCCTTCTGCTCTAACGCTCAGCAGATCAACCGATTTAACCCTGATACACTGCTTACTATTGTTATCGATTCGCCGGTGAATATCCGCTCGCACCGTTTGCGCGCGCAGGATTTTATTGATGCGGTGATGCAGGATACCAGTTTTTACCTCGCTTTCCGCAATATGAAGGGCTACGCCTTTACCGCCGAGAACCGCGTTTTTACCTACAACAAAAAGAACAAGGTAGAAGGCAAGATCTACCGCAAAATACTCCACAGCAACGTAGCAGGTGACCACAAGCTGCAATATTTAGCTAAAGCCGATAGTGGTAACGTGTTAAAAAAGAACGGCAAGTACCAACTGTATACGGTAGAGATGTTTGACTATATTTTTATGAATGCTTATAATTCAGACTTTGTTGCAGGCCCGCCACCATCCGGCGAAGCCAAAACCAAAAATGAAGGTTATAAGGCAAAACTAAAAACACTCATCTTCACCCCCGGCCGCAAGGTAAGTGGCATCCCTTTCATCAGCAGTAAAACAGAGATCTTCGGCCCGGATTTGAGGCAATTTTACCGCTACGAGTTTGCAAGGGGCAAGTATTTAGACACCATCCCCGTGTACCGCTTTAAAGTTATCCGTAAGCCCAGCAGCAGTGTAGATGACGTGATGATACAGGAGATGACCACCATTTTTGATGAGCGTACTTTCCAGATATTAGGCCGCTACATCGATATGAAGTACAGCAACATGTTTTTTGATTTTGATGTGCAGATGAACATCGAACTCAACTACTTTGCCGGCGAATTGCTCCCCACCAAAATCACTTACCAGGGCAACTGGGATATCCCGCTGCACAAAGAAGAACGGGCGAGTTTTTTGATTTTGCATAAGGATTATAAAAAGGAGTGATACGAAATTTGTTACTGTACAATTCGTACAATAATAAATTTCACGCTTTAAAGCGTCCAGCTTACCCCCGCAGCTTCAGCAAAACCACGTTCTCCACATGCTGGGTATGCGGAAACATATCTACCGGCTGAATTTTCACCGTATCGTATTTCTCCTTAAGTACCAGCAGGTCGCGCGCCTGGGTAGCCGCATTGCAGCTTACATAAACAATCTTTGGGGCTTCAATTTCCATCAGGCGGGCAACTACATCGGCATGCATCCCGGCTCGCGGCGGGTCGGTAATAATTACATCCGGTTTGCCGTGTTCCGCCACAAAATCCGCTACCAATACATCCTTCATATCCCCGGCAAAGAATTTGGTATTGGTGATATTGTTGATCTGTGAATTTACTTTGGCATCCTCAATAGCGGTGGGTACATACTCCACCCCAACTACTTCGCGCACCTGGCCGGCAATAAAGTTGGCAATGGTGCCGGCACCGGTGTACAGGTCATAAACCAGTTCATCTCCCTTAAACTCGGCAAAATCGCGGGTTATTTCGTATAGTTTCAGTGCTTGTATAGAGTTGGTTTGATAGAATGATTTTGGCCCAACCCTAAATCGGATCACTTGTCCATTGCCGTTTGCCATCTCCTCGTGGATATACTCCGGGCCTTTCCAGCTATGCACTTCCTGGTCGAAAATGGTATCGTTCATCTTAGTATTCAGGATGTACAACAACGATGTGATTTGCGGGAAATTGGCATCTACAAAACCCATCAGCTTGCTTACCTGTTCCTCATCTGCATGAGCAAAAACTACGATCACCATAATTTCGCCGGTAGACGAGGTACGGATAATCAAGTTGCGCATTGCACCTGTATGTTGCCTTACGTCATAGTAACTGATGCCCTGCTCTTTGGCATATTGGTTGATGCTGTTGCGCAGATCGTTTGATGGCTCAGCCTGTAAATAGCAATGGTTTATGTTCAATATCTTATCAAACCTGCCCGGGATGTGGAACCCGAGGGCATTCATATCCAGTGTTTCGTCCTCGCGGTTTTCACCATCGTAAAGCCAGCGCTTGTTAGAAAAGGTGTATTCCAGTTTGTTGCGGTAGTACCTATCGGCAGGGGAAGGCACAATGGCATCCATGTGTTCTACCTCTATTTTGGCGATGCGGGTGAGGGCATCATGCACAGCCTTTTGTTTAAATTTCAGCTGGGCATCGTAGGTCATGTGCTGCCATTTGCAGCCACCGCAGGTACCAAAATGCTCGCAGAATGCTTGGGTGCGGTGTTCCGACGGCTGGATAAGGCGGATGATCTTACCCTCGCCAAAGTTTTTCTTGCTGCGGTAAACTTCAATATCGGCTATATCGCCCGGAACGGCTTTCTCTATAAACAAAACAAAATCGTCGGCTTTGCCAACGCCTTTGCCCTCTTCGGCTATATCAATAACGGTTACGTTCTCAAAAACTTTATTTACCCTTGGTTTGCCAGATCTGCCCATAAGGATGCAAAGGTAAACCTATTTATTAAAACTGAAACACACGATTTGGAGTGTGCCGATTTAACCATAGAGGTCGCAGAGATTTGCAACGCGTTGAGCGCAGGGAAACACAGAGATTTGCAAATGGGCTACCGGCACGAAGAAATAAAACGTTTGATTGTCTCTGTGCAACTCTGCGTTTCCCCTCTGTGTTCTCTGCGGTTAAAAAAAATATTCCTACAAAAACACACTCAACAACTTATCAAAGTAAACCTCAATAGCAATGTCTTCCATTTCAAATTGCTCATCGATAAGTTCTGAAAATTCAATTAATTCTTCACTCATAGCGGTAAATTTTACTATGCAAACATAGCATTATTATACCAAAAACCAAAACGGTATTTTGAATTAATTTTATTACTCATTCCCATGAGACCTGCTTTTGCTCTTTATCGGTTATCATTTTTATGGTTTTTCGGTATTTAAATATCATTTTTCGGGTAAAGGAATTAAAAGTATCGCCGCCGGCTTTAAATAAGGTGCGGTGCGCAAACCATACCAGGCATGATGTTAAAAAGAAGAAAGCTTTGTAAACAAAATTGCGCCACCTTTTAGAGTATTCGGGTTTGCCATCATAGATAATTGCCAGCCGTTCCGTTTGAAAGGTGATGTGGCAAGCCTCGTCAATCAGTATATCGGTGCAAATCGACTGAAGCAATTCGCAATCCGTTGCATCTTTTAGTGCCTGGTAAAAAATCTGCGCCGTGCTTTCTACCACAATTACAGCCAGCGTCCATATCTCCATGTTGGTATTGTAATACCGTACTTTCCTGAACAGGGTATCGCCCCAGTCCTTTTTGATGCGCGTTTTCCCGATGCCGTCGATATAGCGGCCGAGGTTGTTGCCATGCTTTTGCTCTTCCTTTATAAAAAGCTTAACGGCTTCCACATAATCCGGGTCGCCTATTTTATTGGCGTATTTGGTTGATGCGGCAATTAAATGCGCCCCTTCCGAAGTCTCGCCCAATTGCCAGGCCTGTAGCGATGGCAGTATAATTTTTATTTCTTCAGCCGTTAGCGAGGGAAATAGATTCCAGTCGATGCGTTTTTCCTGGGCATTTGCCTTGAAATGCCCAATCCAGTAATTGCTTGTATGCATGGTTGATTCGGTTTAAAATCCGCCGCATGCGGGTAACATGCGACGGAAATATGAAGTGAACGGGTTTAGGTGAAATGTTAGTGGTTATCCCAATTTATTTTGCGCGAGAAATACATCAGCGCCGCCACAATGAAGAACAATGCTACTGCGCCTACCAGCAACGAATATTCTTCCAACTGTATAATAATGAAGATAAAACCATAGAATATGCTGAGGATAATAGCAAAAAGTAGCGCCGCTTTTTTATTCTCCAACAGCGATGCCGTGAACGACGAGATCAGAGCTATGGTTGCCGTTGATGACAGCAGGTATGCATAATTAAAACCAATTTGCTCGGAAAAGGACAGCAACAGAATGTAAAATACAATCATGGCAGCACCGATCAGCGTATAGTTGAAAAGGTGGATGTTTTGCTTGCGGATAAGCTCCGTTAAAAACAAGGAAACAAAGGTGAGCAGTATAATAAGCGTAGAATACTTGTTAGTCCTCATTACCTTGCGGTAATCATCAATAGGGGTTTGCAACTGTACGCCAAAAGTGGCTTCGGATACAGACTTTTGGTTATTGAGTACATTTATGTTACTTACCCACTGCTGTGGAAACGGCCGGTTATAGTACAGCATACGCCATTTGGCATGCGTGCCGTTGCCAAGCGAATCGCGCTCATCCGGCAGGTAACGGCCTGTGTACTTCGGAGTTTTCCAGTCGTTGCTTAGCTCAACTTCAGTAGTTTTGCCTATGTGCAAAAAGCTAATCTCGTTACTGCCTTTTAAGTCGAGCATGTAACTGAATTCAAAGTTCCCCGCAGGTGATAATGGAAAACTTACCTGCAATGATTTTTCAAAAAAATCTGCATCTCCTGTTACGGGTTCAGGTGTATAGTTTTGCCCTTGTACCTTTACAACCGGATTTGTTTTCAACCCTTTAAGGTCCGAAATGCTGAACACCAGCCGGGCCTTATCAAACATCACCTGCGCAGGGTCTATCCCAAGTTTAACCAGGTCAGGCTGACTAAAAGTACCTGCCACCCCAATTTGCGCAGTGTAAACTGTTACCCTGAAAACACCCTTTTCGTAGGGTTCGGTTTTAAGCGATGTTTTGAAGTGAAGGCCTTGTGGCAAGACGTAAATATTATCTACAATCTCTTTGGTTCCAGCAGGCGCATTCGGTGCAGATGGAATTGCCACCTGCTTTTTATATGGTAAAACCAGCACCGGCCCTTGTACCAATTGGCTGCCCGACCATTGGTTGGAAACTTTACTTATCATCGCTGCCTGGTTCTCCTGGCGCTCGTCAATCAGGTTCTGTATCCACGAAGATGGAATAAGCAAAGCCAGGATAATTAAGGTAATTACTGTCATCTTCACCAGTATGGAACCCTGGTACCATTTGTTAGGTTGTTCGAATTGTTCTATCATGTTTTTTATTTAAAAGTTCTTTGCAATTCAAAGTGTTATTGTGAAAAATGAGCGCTTGTAATTCTTAAGCGCTGAAATGAGTTTTATAAAGTACTTTGAATAACAAAGTAAATATATTAAAATCAGCATTCCAAATAAAAACCTAAAAAAATTATACGAGGATCGCCGCCTTTACCAAGTAAGGCAGTATTTCTTTTTGGAAGGAAACAAAATTCTTACGCACATCTGCATCGCTTACCGAAGTAAATGCAAAACTGAAAACAATGCTTTTGCTGCATTTGATTAAAAAACGCAGGCGCTGCTGGTAGGTTTCGTGCTTACGGATGCCTTGTAACTGTGTGAAAGATTGCACCAGCAGTTCTTCAAGTTCGTTGCTGAGGTTCTTTAAAAAATCCTGTGAGTTGGTGCTTTCGCGGATAAAATCCCAGCCGATAAATTCGTTGCAAACGGTGTAAGATAGGCGGCAGGTTTTCATGATGAGGTTATTAAGATGCGCCTCTTCATCCAGTTCGGGTACGTTGGTATTGATCAGTTCGTCAACACTCAGCTTAATATAGTCCATCAGCAGTACGTGCAAAATGGCCTCTTTACTCTCAAAATATTTGTAAATGGTAGCCTTCGCTATCTTGGCGCGCTTAGCTATTTCGTTTACGCTTGTTTTATGGTAACCGAATTTGCGGAACAGATCCTGCGCTGCCCGCTTAATACTATCTTTAATTTTATCGGCCTCCATGTATCAGTTTGACACAAATATCTCAAAATTACTCACATTTACGGTATAGCTCCGCAGTGATTTTACGGCAGGGGCCTTCACAGGCGTACCATCTGACAGCGAGAACTTTGCACCGCTGCATGGGTCGGTAGCTGTAAAGCCGCTTGCATCGGGTGTTACAGCGCACAGTTTTTCGGGCTGATAGCTGCTGCATCTGTCGTAGCACGAATAGGTGCCATCAGCCTGGCGGTAAAGCAATAGCCCCGCCACGCCATAGCCGGATATCACAACCGAGCCGCCTGCACTGTTTAATGCGGCCATCCGCGGGTCGGTTTTAGAGGCATGGAAATTTACAGGTACACTTGGAATTACACCCTCCGTTTTACCGCACGATAAAAAAACTAAAGCGGCAAAAACGATGGTAAGCGCATTCCTCATATAATTTCTGATTGAAACTGTTTTAAGAAACGGACGTCGTTCTCAGAGAATAAACGCAGATCGCGTATCACATATTTTAGGTTGGCAATTCTTTCCATACCCATACCAAAAGCAAAGCCTGTGTATTTTTTACTGTCGATACCGCAATTTTCCAAAACGTTCGGGTCAACCATACCGCAGCCCAATATCTCTACCCATCCGCTGTACTTGCACATATTACAGCCAGACCCTTTACAAATGGTACAAGAGATGTCCATCTCTGCCGATGGCTCGGTAAAAGGGAAGTACGACGGGCGGAAGCGCACTTTTGTCCCCTCGCCGTAAAGCTCCTGCACAAAATGGTAAAGTGTTTGTTTCAGGTCGGAGAAAGAAACATTCTCATCTACATACAAACCTTCCACCTGGTGAAAAAAGCAATGCGCACGTGCCGAGATAGCCTCATTACGGTAAACACGGCCGGGCATAATAGCACGGAACGGCGGCTTGCCGTTCTCCATCATCCGCACCTGTACCGATGAGGTATGCGTACGTAAGGCAATATCGCCCTGCTCCTTATCGCCTTTGCGGATAAAAAAGGTATCCTGCATATCGCGTGCCGGATGTTCTTCCGGAAAGTTCAGTGCCGAGAAGTTATGCCAGTCGTCTTCTATTTCAGGGCCTTCGGCAACCACAAAGCCAAGGCGTTTAAATATATCGATGATCTCGTTACGTACCAATGAAAGCGGGTGGCGCGAACCAATTTCCAAACCATCACCCGGCAACGTAAGGTCGATATCTGATTTTGTATCTACCGTTGCCGAGCCGAGAGATTCTTTTATTTCCTCGTAGCGCGCTTCGGTAAGCTGCTTAAACTGGTTAAGCACTTTACCAAAGGTGCGTTTCTCATCGGCACTAACTGTTTTGAATTGTTCAAAAAGGTCTTTAATGATACCCTTTGTACCTAAAAATTTTATACGGAATGCTTCCAGTTCTTCAGCTTTAGCAGCCGTGAATGCTTTTATCTCGTCGGTATATTGATCTATTTTTGATTGCATTAGCTATAGCTTATTCAATTTTTGTAACTACAAATATAATGTGTATTATTTTATCACCGCTAATTCCTTACCTACCTTGGTAAAGGCAGCAATAGCTTTATCTAAATGTTCCCTATCGTGCGCGGCCGAGATCTGTACGCGGATGCGTGCCTTACCTTGTGGCACTACGGGATAGTAAAAACCTATTACATAAATGCCTTCTCCCAGCATTTTGGCGGCAAACTCCTGTGCAAGCTTGGCATCGTACAGCATTACGGGTACTATAGGGTGTACGCCGGGTTTTATATCGAATCCAGCGGCCGTCATTTTCTCGCGGAAATATTGCGTATTGGTTTCCAGTTTATCG
>NZ_CAMLOV010000216.1 GCF_946481715.1 uncultured Mucilaginibacter sp.
ATCCTTTATTAAATAAACCTTCGGAATACCGCCCTGACCTCCATTTACGAAAAACACTCCCATTTTGTTTCAAATAATTGAGGTCGGCATACAAAATATCCGTTGCATTGGCTGCAAAAGCCGCCTCTATTTCGGTTAAAACATTCGGAAATGCAAATTCGTCGTCTGCATTAAGTATACCCACTACATCGCCGGTTGCCATGGCAATACCTTTGTTCATGGCATCGTAAATCCCCCGGTCCGGCTCAGATACTACAACCGATACCAGGCTTTTAAAGGTGTTAATGATGTTAACGGTATCGTCTGTAGAACCTCCGTCAATAATAATATATTCCAAATTGGTGTACTGCTGACCAACAACCGACTGTATGCACCTTGCAATAGTGCTTTCTGCGTTGTAACAAACAGTAATTACTGATATTTTTAATTGCCCCACCGCCGAAAAATAAAGTTATTTAACCACAAAATATGTATTTTTGAACTCGCGGCCTAATATATCAAAAACATTGACTGCAAATTTTATGCGTGTTTTATATTCTATTTGTTTAGTTGTTATAATAGTTATTGCCAGTTCATGCTCTTATAAGCAAAGCCATTTGCTTTTTAAAAATGCAAAGGTATCCAGCGCAACCAATGATAGTTTGCCTCAAACCGCTCTCGCTGTAAAAAGCACCTACCGTATACAGCCCAGGGATGTGCTGCAAATAAGAAACTTACAAAACATTAAGTACATAGTTGACGACCTGCCCTCATCAACATCCGGCGGCGGTGGCGGGTCTGTGTCGCAAGGGCAAACGTTTGAAGTTGACGAAGATGGAATTGTTGCTTTACCTGTAATTGGCCATATTACCGTAGCCGGTTTAACGCGTGTGGAGGCGACAAAAAAAATAGAGGGGCTTTACCGTACAGAATTATTGAAAGACCCTATTTTAGAATTGAAAGTGGTAAATTTAAAGGTAACTTTATTTGGCGAGGCTGCTGCTCAGGGTAATTTCCCCTTGGTAAAAGACAATACTACACTGGTTGAATTGATTGGACAGGCAGGAGGACTTACGACTAATGCCAACGAAAAAAACATTAAGATTATTAGAGGGACAGGGCAGCAGAAGACGGTGGTAGAGGTTGATTTAGGAGATGTAAACTCAATATCAGATCCCAGGACGATATTGCAAAACGGAGATATTATCTATATTGCTCAAAATAAAAGGGCTATCAGGAACGATAAGTTACAAAATTTAAACACCTTTATACAGCCGGCATTAATTTTACTTAATACCGCCCTGATTTTCATTACGCTTACAAAGTTATAATGGAAGAAACGGAGAATCTTCAGAAAAAACTTCCCAATCAGGAGGTTGACTATTTTAAAATCGGCAAAATATTAATTAGCAGGTGGTATTGGGTTGCCGGTTCTTTGGCTGTTTTTATATTATGGTCATACATTTACGTATGGTACACCCCAAAGACCTATGCTACCGGGGGCATTATGAAACTGGAGGAAAAAAAAACAGAGTTGGGCGACCTCTCCAACGTTCTTACAACTTCCGACAGGGGGCCTGCCAGGATACAAAGCGAAACATCGGTTTTACAAAGCCAGGCTGTTATTTTAAATGCCATAAAAGATCTTAACTATCCTATAAGCTTTTATGTAGAAGGGCGTGTGCGTACCAGCGAATTGTATCCTCAAAAACCGCTTGTCATAGAAAAACTACAGTTCGATAGTTTAAACTTTTACCGCGACATTGTATCGTACAAGCCAATAAACCAAAACAGCTTTACACTTACATACAAAAACGCCGGCAAGGAGGTAACAAAAAACTACCGATACAATAGCGCGGTAAACCTGGGGCAAACTACCTTTTTGATAAGGTACCCGGGCGATATTAATAAAAGCTCGGTAATATTGTTCAAATTCAATGCGCCCGAAGATTTCATTTGGCGCATTCGCGGTGGCTTACGCGCAGCCGAAACTGCAAAAAACTCAAATGTGCTGGCCGTCCAGATGACGGATGCCAACCCACAATTTGCGGCAGACGCACTTAATGCCGTAATGAATGAGTATCTGATTTATGACCGCAACCGCAAAACACAATCGGCTACTCAGATGATCGATTTTATCGATAGCCAGTTAAAATACCTTTCAACCGAAGTAAAGGGCTCCGAAAAATCGATACAAACATTCCGCCAAAAAAACCGATTAATGGAGGTTAGTGCTGCAGCCAACGAGGCATTAGGTAAAGCCAAGGAACTGGAAGCACAACAAGCAATTTTAAAATTACAACTACTGGCCGTTGATGATGTAAGACAGAAAATTAGTAAAGAGAAAAACGACGTAAACCTCAATTTCGATTCGGGCAGTGGCCTGGTCGACCCCGGCCTGGGTTCTCTAATTACCAAGTTAGATAACCTGATAGATGAGCGTACAGCCCTACTGCGAACTTATAATTATAATTCGGCACCTGTACAAAACATCAATAAAAACATCCTTGCCATAAAAAACTCGGCTTTAATAAGCTTAAACGCTACCGCCGCTACCATAAAACGAAATTCAGATTATCTATCGGCACAGCTTTCGCAGGTAAATCAGCAAATATCAACCTTCCCCCGCGCGGAAAGCGAATTGATAAGCCTTCGGCGCGATTTTGAGATCAACGACAAAGTATATTCGTTCCTGTCAGAAAAAAAGCTTGAAGCTCAGATTACCCGATCTGGCATATTACCGGGGGCAACTATTATAGAAAGAGCACAACCCAACTATTCACCGGTATCTCCTGATGAGCACGATATACACCGTACTGCAATCATTTTTGGCTTGGTAACTGGCTTAGGGCTTATCATATTAATAAGGATATTAAACCCCTATATTTTTGATAAAGAAACAATTGAGAGCCTTACCACAATTCCGATTATCGGAGTGATCAGGAAATTCCCGGAGCAGCTTGACGATGACAACTCGCAGGTACTGGCCATAAGCAGGCCTAAATCTATCTTCGCCGAATCGGTGCGATCGGTCCGTACCAATTTAAATTTTATAGCATCAGAAAAGCAGAGTAAAGTTATTTGCATAACGTCAGAGGTAGCCGGCGAAGGGAAATCATTCGTAGCAGTTAACTTATCCAGCACCTTATCCTTAATTGATAAAAAGGTTGTTTTAATTGCGGGCGATTTGCGGCGCTCTAAACTTCATAAAACGTTTAGGGTGCCTAATGATACCGGACTTAGCACCTACCTGGCACATCAAAGTTCGCTTAACGATATAATACTTCATTCACCGCAGGAAAACCTCGACTTTATCATATCGGGCCCCGTGCCGCCTAACCCTTCTGAGTTGTTGCATACCGAAAGGATGAAGGAACTTATAGCAGAACTGCGTTTAAAGTACGATATCATCATGATAGATACCGCACCTATAGGGTTGGTGTCTGATGCCATCCCCTTAATTCGGATGAGCGATATTAATATTTTTGTTATACGGTCGGGTAAATCTAAATACTACTCTGCAACCATACCGCAACGGATTGCACAGGAATACCATCTTGATAACACGGTAATTGTATTAAATGCTTTTGCCGAAGACCTTTTACACTCCAGGTATTATACCACCAAATTTACGGGAGATTATAGTACAAGATATTATTATTATTCTGACTATAGCGGAGGGTATGAGTCATCTGGATATTACATTGATGACGAAAAGAAAAAATGGTGGAATTTAAAACGTTGGTTTAAATAATAGGGTTATTTTTACTTATATGGCTCCGAATAAGAACACAACGGGCCTTAAATGGTATCCGGTATATACCCATGCCCGAGCAGAAAAAAAAGCATATACCACTTTAACGGCAAAGGGAATTGAGGCCTACTTACCCCTTCAAAGGAGGTTAAAGCAATGGAGCGACAGGAAGAAATGGGTAGAAGAACCCCTTATAAAATCGTATGTTTTTGTACATGTTGCCGATAATGCACTAGCGGAAGTTTTAATGACCAAAGGGATAGCCCGATTTATATATTTTTCGGGCGAGGTAACATCCATGCCCGATAAGCAAATTGAAGAGTTAAAATTACTTATGGCAAGTTCGCTTGAACTTGAAGTTACAGAAGAAAATTTACAACCCGGAGAAAAAATAAAGATTAAAGCAGGCCCATTGAAGGGGTTAACAGGCGAGATGATTGCCTATCGCTCTCAAAAACAATTATTGTTGCGCTTAGAAAGCCTTGGCTGCTCTATAATAGTAAATGTGGCGGCCGCCTTTATAAACAGGTATTAAATTTGCCATAAGAATTCATCGGTTACGTGTCATACGTACTGAATTGTTAAAACCATTAATTATCAATAAGTTGCGATTAAACCATGTAACTTACGGGGCGAAGCTGTGCCTCAGCAAATAAAATGTGCCGGATAGCAGGAATAGTTTCTGAAAAGTTTGATACCAGGCTGACGAAGGCGATGGTGGGCACCATGTGCAATGCAATGGAACATGGGGGCCCTGATGATGCAGGAATTTTTGAAGATTGCGAGCAACAGCTTGTTTTTGGGCATCGCAGGCTCTCTATTATCGACCTGAGCTCAAACGGGCACCAGCCTATGGCTGATGTAGCCCAAAGAGCATGGATAACCTTCAACGGAGAGATATATAATTACCGTGAGATTAAAAACACCCTGCAACAACTGGGCATTAGTTTTATATCAGGAACCGACACAGAGGTTATTTTACAGGCCTACTTATACTGGGGTGCTGCATCATTCAATATGCTTAAAGGGATGTTTGCATTTGCTTTGTACGATACCATAAAAGCGGAAGTTTACCTCGTGAGGGATTCCAGTGGTATTAAACCCCTTTACTATTCTGCGGAACAAGGCCAGCTCATTTTCGCCTCAGAAATAAAAGCCTTCAAAGCCGCGGGCATTGCCGACGAAAAGGAGGAACGGTGGCCGGTGTGGCTGCTTGCTTACGGGCACATCCCCGAGCCATTTACCACTTTAAAAAATGTGTTCAGCCTTCCTAAGGGCCATTATTTGCGATGGCAAAAAAACAAAGGGCAAGCTATTTTCAGTTATGTTGAAACCATCACAAATACCATTATATCGGATAGTTACCTCGCTCAATCAGAAATTCACAAAAGTTTAAAAGATGCCGTAAAGAGGCAGCTTATTTCCGATGCCCCTATCGGGGTTTTTTTAAGCGGAGGTATCGATTCGTCTATCCTATCGCTACTGGCCAACGAGGAGCAAGCGCAGTTATTGAAAACGATATCGATATACTTCGACGAAAAACTATACGACGAACGCCAATACCAAAACGCCGTACTGAAAACCACGGGCGCACAAAACTTTAAGCACCTGGTAAAAGAAGAAGATTTCGCAGCTCACTTTCCCGCGATTATGAAAGCCATGGATATGCCCACTACCGATGGCATAAATTCTTGGTTTATCAGCAAATATGCTCATGAAAATGGGCTGAAAGCGGTATTATCCGGTGTTGGTGCGGATGAGCTTTTTGGTGGCTACCCTTCATTCGCACGGATACACCTCATCAAATACCTCAGAAAAATACCTAAGGCTCTGTTGAGAAAAGCGAATGTTATTGAAATTAATAATTATAAACGGCTTGCCTACCTCGCATACACCCATCCGATGGCAGATTACCTGTTTTTAAGGGGGTTATTTGCGCCGGCCGACATAGCAAAAATTGTTGACATCGATGAAGGCCAGTTAATTGATATACTGTTTGGTACCAATGCATTCCCTGCTTTAGGGGCCTATGATGGCTTGCATGCATCATGGTTCGAGACCAACCTTTATATGCAAAACCAATTGCTAAGGGATACTGATGTAATGAGCATGAGCCACGGGCTGGAAGTTCGCGTTCCGTTCTTAGATGAAGATTTCCGGCAGCTTACACAACGGGTAGACCCGAAGCTCAAGTTTACAAATATTCAACCGAAAAAAATCCTAATAGATAGTTTTAAAGCTGCTTTACCTGAAATTGTTTGGAACAGACCTAAAATGGGCTTCTCCTTTCCATTGCAGCAGTGGATGAAGAACAATAACAGTATAGCCGATGAAGGTTATTACAATGGGCAATTTGCCAAAAAAAATATAAAAAAATTCAAAACGGGGCATTCGCATTGGTCAAAGGCTTTTGCATTGTATCAAATCCAGGGGCATGTCTAAAAAGATAGTACTCTTAACGCTTCAAACCTTCAGTGCTACGGGCGGCATACAAAAAATGTCGCGTACGCTGACGCACTCTTTGCAATATATATGTGGGGAAAACAATTGGAAGACAAAACTTCTGTCGTTGTACGATACAAATGATGATTTACTACCCAAGTATCTTTCGCGCTCAAATTTTAAGGGGTTCAACAAAAACAAAACGGGCTTTATATTATACAATTTAGTTAATGTAACTAACAATGACGTTCTTATTTTAAGCCATATAAATTTCGCAATCATTGGTGTGCTAATAAAACTCTTAAAGCCTAAAAGCAAGGTTTGGCTTATAGCACATGGCATAGAGGTATGGCGCCCGCTAAGCTTTCAAAAAAAACTATTACTAAAATATTGCGATAAAATTATTTGCGTAAGCGAATTCACAAAAAACAGGATGCTCAGCTTGCATAATGTAAACGCAGATAAATGCCGTATATTAAATAACGTTATCGATCCTTTTATAGAATTACCAAATGATTTTGCAAAACCCGATACATTGTTTAATCGCTATGGGCTAACCAAAGAAAATCAAGTCATCTTTACACTTACAAGGCTTGCCTCCACCGAAAAATATAAAGGGTATGACAATGTTATAATTGCTGTTGGTCGGTTAAAAACCCGTTTCCCCCACATAAAGTATATCCTTTCAGGGAAATATGATAAGCAGGAGGAGCAACGCGTTAAAGCACTTATTAAAGAAAATGGGGTCACGGCTAACGTGTTACTAACCGGCTTTATAGACGAGGCAGAACTGGTAGATCACTTTTTACTGGCCGACTTATTTGTTTTGCCGAGTAAAAAAGAGGGGTTTGGGATAGTTTTTATTGAAGCGTTAGCTTGCGGGCTGCCCGTAATTTGCGGAAATGCCGATGGAAGCGTAGATGCCATACGTAACGGCGAACTTGGCAAAGCTATTGACCCCGATAACAACAAAGAGCTTGAAGAACAGATTGCCGAACATTTAACGCACCCCTTAACATTAGGAAGGCGCAAATTTCTTCAGGAAAAATGCCTCCAGTATTTTAATGAAAAAACCTACATTGATAATTTACAGCAGTTATTGGCCGATTAATAACGCGCACCTTAAAACATCATTTAACCTATATAACTAATGGCTGAAGTAATTAAGGTAGAGAATTTATCTAAAGCCTACCAACTGGGCACTTTTGGCACCGGGACAATATCGCGCGATCTGGAGCGGTACTGGGCGCGGTTACGAGGCAAAGAAGACCCTTTCTTAAAAATTGGCGAAGTAAATGACCGAACATTAACCAGCGAAAGTAACGTGGTTTGGAGCCTGAAAGATATTAATTTAGAAGTTGAACAAGGGGATGCACTTGGCATAATTGGTCGCAATGGAGCCGGTAAAAGCACACTACTCAAGATCTTGGGCCGCACAACCTCCCCTACTACAGGTACAGTAAAAATGAAGGGCCGGGTGGCGAGCCTTTTGGAAGTGGGTACCGGTTTTCACCCTGAGTTATCAGGAAGAGAAAACATATATCTCAATGGTACTATATTGGGAATGCGGAAAGCCGAGATCAAAAAAAAATTCGATGAAATAGTTGCCTTCTCGGGTGTTGAAAGGTATATTGATACACCTGTAAAACGGTACTCATCTGGCATGTACGTTAGGCTGGCGTTTGCAGTAGCCGCTCACCTGGAAAGCGAGATATTAATAGTAGATGAAGTGCTTGCTGTAGGAGACGCAGAATTTCAAAGAAAGTGCCTCGGCAAAATGAACGAGGTAAGCAAAGGAGAGGGCAGGACTATTTTATTTGTAAGCCACAATATGGCCGCTATACAAAAATTGTGTAACAAGGTTACCTACTTAGAAAAAGGATCAGTAATCTCAATAGGCAAAACCAGCAAAATTATTGATGAATACTTATCAAATGATACCGAACATCAATCAACTTATGAAATACCCCCGCCAGACAACAAAGATACGGTGGAGTGTTATATATATGAGATACATGTGGAGGATCATAAAGGCATGCCGTTAAACGAAATACCGGTTGGAACGAAATGGCAGATCAGAATATGTTTTAAGTTAAATGAAAAACTACCTGAA
>NZ_CAMLOV010000217.1 GCF_946481715.1 uncultured Mucilaginibacter sp.
TTTGATGTTGATAACACCGGCTGTGCCCGCCGCATCATACCGGGCGGGCGGGTTGGTCATCAGTTCTATTTGCGATAGCGTGGCCGAGGGCATGGCACGCAGGTAATTTTCCAGGTCGGCACCGGATAGGTAGGTGGGTTTATCATCAATATAAATGGCTACCCCGGTTTTGCTATGGAAGCTGATGGTACCGCCCTCGCCAATACTTACCCCGGGCGACTTTTCCAAAACCTCCAGCGCAGTGGTGCCGGCATTGCCTATCAGGGCATCTACATTAACCACCGTGCGGTCTATCTTATGCTCCACAAAAGGTTTCTTCGAGTTCACCACCACTTCCTGCAAAGCTTTGGCTTGCGAGTGCAGCACAATGGCCGGCAATTGAATAAGCGGGTGCTGCGCATCAACGGTTATTGCCTCGCTTTTATAGGGCAGGCTGCCCACGGCCGTTATGAGGATGCGGTAGCTGCCATCCTTCACACCGCCAAAGTTAAAACCGCCATCGGCAGTGGCCAGTTCGTATTTTACGGGTATGGAGTCGGCTACGCGGTTGAGCGATACGGTGGCACCATCAAGCGGGCGGCCGTTTTCGTCCACCACTTTCCCGGTTATTTTGCCACCGGTGGTTTGGGCATTTACAAAATTTTGGGCAAAGCAAAGCCACAGGGCCAAAATGGCCATTATCAATTTTTTCATTTAAGAGTTAGTTTATAGGGTGAATGTGGGGGCGAGATAAGCTTTCAGGAGCCTCATCCCAACCCTTCTCCAAAGGAGAAGGCCTAAAATGGCGAACGCTTATTGGCATCGGTTTGGAACGGGCATAGCAATCCCCTGCCGCAAGGGCGTTTGTTTTTTATTTGAATGAATGCAGCGGTTTATTTTTGCAGGCGGCGGCTCATGTAGTAATGCGCCAAAAACCCAAAGGCCAGGCAAAACGCAATTACGGCCAGGGCGTAGATGTCCGTCATTTGGTAGCAGCCTATTATACCCAGCCCTATGGCTATGGCGGCAAGTGCAAAGAACCATTTACGGCTGGTTTCCGCGTCGGCTTTTTTAGTGTCGAGCAGTTGGGCAACAATTGCTTCCGGGGTGCCGGTTTCTACCATTTTGCGTTTAAGGCGGTCGTTCAAAAACAGTTTTATCATATTTAAAATAAAACTGGTAACCATGTACAGCATCAAAAGTATCACTATGTTGCGTACAAATTCTTCAAACGATCGGTTATCGGTAAAGGCGTTGGTGCGGCTTTGGGCCTGTGCGCCTAAAGCGGCAGGCAACAGCAGGGTTAAGGTAATTATCTTTTTCATTTGTTTTTTTAATGTTTATACTGATTAGACCGGCCACCAAAATTAAAGTTGCATTATTTTTTGACTCACAATAGCATCTACCCGTTTTTGATGCTCCTTAAACATTTCCACTATCCCAAATATCAATATCATTAAAGCGCCGGTTGTTGCTACTGCAAGCAGTACGCCGGGTACCGCCTTTAAAGTGGCGGCCATTGCCTCGCCAAAGTATAATGCAGCAACAGCAACTACGCCCGTGGCCAATGCTGCTATCATAATTGCTGCCCAGGGGAAGGCCCTTTTTGGTGCCGGCAATTGCTCCATTACCAATGCAGCCAAATCAAAATCGAATGCGGGTTTTGGCAAATGTTGCATGCTGTTAAACAGCTGCGTGTAATTAGCTGCTTTAGCCCGGCAAAGGGTGCAGCCCGCTACATGTGCCAATTGTTCGGTGCCGAGTGCATCCGGTTCAGCTGCATAAAGCTGTATCTCTGTTTCGGTTAGATGTGCTGGTATCATAACTCGCTCCTTTTATATTTTGATAAAATGTTTTCTTTTAGTGTTTTGCGTGCCCGGAAGATGTAGTTTTTTACAGTGCCCTCGGGCAACGAGGTAATTTCGGCTATCTCGGCATAACTCAGTTCCTGCTGATGGTATAAGGATACCAGCGTTTTGTAAAGCGGCTTCAGCCGGTCTATCTCGGCATGGAGGATGGCAGATAGCTCTTTACCAAAAAGGATCTCTTCGGTATCCTGTTGCGCATCCTGGCCGATGCGGGCTTCGGGCGTTTCGCCGTCGTCGCCCAAACTGTCAAACAGCACCAACCGCTTTTTCTCCAGGTAATGCAGGCAGGTGTTATAGGCTATCTGCCCTATCCAGGTAGAGAGCCGCGACTGGAATTTAAAACCCGGCAGGTTTTTAAAAGCTTTAAGGTAAACGTCCTGGGCAATGTCTTTTCGGTCGCCGGGGCTGCTGATCATTTTGTAAGCCATCATGGCAACCAGCCCTTCCGTTTGTTTAATGATCAAGCCAAAAGCATTACGGTCGCCCCGTAATGCGGCTGATACCAGGTGCCGGTCGGATAAGTTATCTTGGTTTTGATTGCTCACTGCTGATTAGACCGGCCTGCCTGTTTAAAGTTGCAATTATATTTTATTAATTGGAAATAATGGATGGGTGGGGGTGTTGAGTAGCGGGGTGGGTAGCTAAGTAAAGTTTATAAAGGACGATTTATTTCTACCTCCTCCCGCCTTAGCGATTGGCGCGGATACCGGCCAGTGCGTAATGCCTGCAGGCGTATGAGCAGAAAGCGCGGCCCGCAGGGAAGGCCATGTAGTGAGTGGTGAATGGGGAGTAGTTCCATCGAAGAATTAATGTCGAACACCGAATGCCCAATATCGAATAATGAAGGAAAAAACTTCGGCGTTGGGCATTAGAAATTCAATATTTCCCATTGGGGCAAAACCCTCCCCGCCTTTGCGCGCTTTTCCCGCACACCCCTCCCGTTGGGAGGGAGTTTAGGAAAGCTAATTCAACATCTGCTTTTTAAACGTATTGGGGCTTATCCCCGTTTCTTTTTTGAAGAGGCGAGAGAAGTAGGATAGGTTTTCGAAGCCTAGTTCGTAGGCTATTTCGGATACGGAGAGGTCCTCGCCCAGCAGGCGGTTCTTGGCCTCGGAGATGAGGTAGATGTGGATGTGCTCCAGCGCGGTTTTACCGCTTTCTTGTTTCAGCACGTCGGTAAGGTAGCCGGGCGATATGTTGAGGCGCCCCGCCATATCATGTACCGATGGCAGCCCTTTTTGGGCCAGCAAGCCGCTTGCGGCGTATTTGCTTATCTCCTGGTTAAAGCGGGTTACGGTTGTTCCGGAGATCTCGGCACGGTTGATGAACTGTCTTTTATAAAACCGCTGCGCGTATTTAAGCATAGTATCTACATTGGCCAGGATAATTTCGCGGCTGTACTCGTCGTGGTTGTTGTTGTATTCGCCTTCGATGATGCTGTAGAGTTCCCACACTGTTTTTTCTTCGCGGGGCGAGAGGTGCAGCGCCTCGTGTACCTCGTAATCAAAGTAGCTGTATTTTTTTATTTGGCTGTGCAGCGGGTGCCCGCTAAGGTAATCCTCGTGCACAAACATCATAAAACCATCTTCTTCAAACTCCAGGTTCTTCATCTCGATAACCTGGCGGGGCTTAAAGAACATCATGGAGCCGGACTCGTGGTCGTACCGCGTACGCCCATACAGCACTACGCCCGATTTTAGCTTTTTAAACCCGATCATATAAAAATCGCTGGTGAAGGCACGGTTGCCAATACTACAGCTGCCATCGCATCGGTAAATGCTGAAAAACGGGTTTTCGGGCGGCGGGAAGTTGTTTTCGCGGTGCAGCTCGGTGAGGTTTTTATAGTGTTTCATGGTGCGTATGAATTAAACAAACCGCAAGTTACATACAGCACAGGCAGATTGTAACTTGCGGCAATTAAATGATGTGGTAGTGACGGAGCCCCCTCTAAATCTCCCCCCGGAAGGGGAGACTTTAACGCCTGTACTCCAACACGGAAGCTGAAATAATATCGAATAATGAATTTCGAATATCGAACGCCGAAGTTTTTTCCTTCATTATTCGGTGTTGGGCATTCGGTGTTCGATATTAAAATCTCACTTAATGCCCATGTGCTTCCACCGCAACATCTTTCCAGTTATCAAAATCGGCCTGGCGGGCGGCGTATACACCGGCTACCATTGGGTAGGCTACTTTGCCAAGCAGGAAGTGCAGTGGCGGATTTTCACTATCGATAAGGGCCAGTACGGCATCGGTTGTGGCTTCGGGTTTACCCCAGGTATCGGGCGTAGCACCGTCGGCAAAGGCTTGCTTAACAGGTGCGTAGGCATCAATGGCCTCGGTTTGTTCGGCAGAGGCGCCACTCCAGTCGGTAGAGAACCCGTTTGGCTCAATTAAGCTTACGTTAATGCCGAAGCTTTTTACTTCGGTAGCAAGGGTTTCGGTTAGGCCGTTCACCGCAAATTTTGATGCGTTGTACAAGCCAAGTACCGGTAGCGTAACTAATCCCAGCACGCTTGATACCTGTATAATGTGGCCGCTTTTTTGTTGGCGCATGATGGGCACCACCGCCTGCGTAACCCAAAGCAGCCCGAAGAAATTGGTTTCCATTTGTGCACGTGCCTGCGCTTCGGTTGTTTCTTCTATTGCGCCAAATAAGCCGAAGCCTGCGTTATTAATAAGTACATCTATACGGCCAAAGTGCTCCTTTGCCTGGTTTACGGCAGCGATGGCGGCGGTACGATCGGTAACGTCCAACTGAATGGGCAGGATGGCCTCGCCGAATTCGGCAACCAGGTCGTTTAAGCTATCGGTGTTGCGGGCGGTTGCGGCAACTTTATCGCCACGTTTTAAAAGGGCCTTTGCCCAAAGTTTACCGAAACCACGTGAGGCACCGGTAATGAAGATTATTTTTGACATGTTGTGTTTTGTTATTTGTTGATAACAAAGGTATGGCGGCCGGCCGGGGAGGATTTACACAAAACACGGGATGTTTAGCACAGATTGCGGTAGATTAGCCGGCGGAGCATAATATGGTGGTTACCTTGCATACGGACTACAAGTCGGGAGGCTGGTGGCAGCGGAACTATTGCTTAAAAATTCCAAGTGTATAAAAAAGAAAACCTATAAATACACCAGCAGCAAACACAGTAGCTATAAAAGTAAACGTACTTATCTGTAATGTACCAGGCAGATTAAACCAAAGTTTCCAAAGTTTTTTTGCATTAATATTTTCTGTTTGAAATACGTGGCTATTAAGCTCAGCAATTTTACCTTTAAGACCTTCAATTTTGAACTTCTGCTCATTATCAAGCTTCTCGTATTGTGATATTTTTGTTTTTAGGTTTTGTACTTCAACAATCGCTGAACTGTTTGTATCTTTAACATTATTCAATTGCTGTAGTAGCTTTTCAATCTCCGCTTCATGAGACTTAATTAAAATAGCGCTATGATCAGTATCACCCACATATGTCTTTATTAAATCGATATACGATTGTATTAATTTAACGGCAGTAGACCTTTTCAAACTTAAAAATGACGGCGTATTAAGTTCGTCGAATAGACTTGAGAAAGTCAAGTTTTGAATGTCTTCAGTACGGGACCCATCTATAAAAATTTGTCGCAAATGAGCAGATGTTTCGATTTTCCAAGCGACTTGATTAAAATCGATAGTGTCTATCTTATTTCTACAAGTTTCTAAAATTTCGATTGCCTTATCTTTAGGTATTTTAATTTCCATCTTTAAATGTAAAGTTTTTATTATTAAAAATACCGTTTCTGCAGGGCATCTTTGTTTTAACCAAATCCCTATTTTGCAGCATGAAAAAGCCGATGCCCTATGATTTCCTGCTGGATTACCTGCCACGCAATATAATTGTGGTGCCGGCCATTGGGATGTTCTACATCTACCTTGATAAGAAGATCGTATTGATCTTCCGGAAAACCGGGAAAAACCCGCAGCATAACGGCATCTGGATATCTACAAAACGCGAGCACCACGCCAGCCTGAAAGCGGAGGTACCAGCCATAACCGATTTTGAATTTGACGAGGATTTTGATACTGCCTGGCTGCTGCTGAGCGATACGCATGATGATTTTGAAAGCGCCTCGATAGCTGTATGCGAGCTTGTTTCGAAAAGGGATGAAAGGATTGGGAAGGTGACACCTAAGAGTGCATCTATTGCTGAGCGAAATTCCTGAGTAAGGCGAGAGACCTTTTTACAGTGGGCGGTTAGCTGTTTAAACCAACCGCCCGAAGTGTTATCATTTAAGTGACTAAGGCTTCTTCCCTCCCATCAATCGGCTTTCTCGATCCTGCCCGAGCCGGAATGGCTTTCGTTAACGATTTTTGCATTGCCCGAATATTGTAAACTACCCGAACCTGATATACGTGCCGATACGGACTGGTTTGCCGTAATGCGGATACTGCCCGAGCCGGAAATGGAGGCATCTACGGTGTTTACCTGCAGGGCCTTTGCATTTACTTCGCCCGAGCCTGATACACTGATGCGGGTGTTGTTGCCGCTACCGCTTAATTTGGCATTGCCCGATCCGCTTACCCCGATCAGGATGCTTTCGGCCTTAACTGCCGCAGTTAAGTTGCCCGAGCCGCTTACCTCTATTTTTGCGCGCTGCCCGGTAATGGTACCGGCAGCCAGTACGGCATTGCCCGAGCCGCCGCTGCCCAGGTAGCTTAAACTTTTTGCCGAAATGTAAATATTGGCGCGTTTGATGTTGCGGTGTCTTTTCCAGCCATCTTTTAGTTCTACCTTCAATACGCCGTCTTCCACTTTTGTTATTACGTCTTTTTCGGCGTCGGCATCTACATCCAGGGTTAAGCTTTCGGTACCGTCTATTTTGATGGTAACGTTAAACGGCCCGTTGCATTCGATACCGGTATAGCCGGATACGGGGCGTGTGGTTGTTTGTGCTGTAGCGCTTGTAAATATAAACGAAACGCAAACGAGCGTTAAGATGGCGGAAAGGTGCTTTTTCATATTGGTAATTTTTGATAAATGTATTTTGATGATTGGTTACGCTAAGGTAATCAATTGCTGTACCTTTTTTACATATAGTTGATTTACACTTATTTGTATTATTTGCGATGGCATAAATTGTTCGTTTTCGTTACAACGGGTGGGCGGAAATGGGCAGAGCCCCCTCTGCATCCTACCTACCGGCAGGCAGGTTTATCCGGAAGGGAGGCTTAGCTCATCGCCTGGTTGTTTATCTGATTTTCTGCTTATCTTGCTTTCGGCAATTCTTGCCCTTGACCAATTATTTGCTACTTTAAAATTACCGCTATCATGAGCCCATACTCGCGCCGTAAATTCCTGCAAACATCATCGCTGCTTTTAGCAGGGGCCGCGGTCGCATCGTCGTTTACCTCAAAAAAAGATAAACCTTTACTCAGCTTCTCTACCCTCGGCTGCCCGGATTGGGACTTTGCCCGGATAATCGATTTTGCGGCACTGCATGGCTATAGCGGACTGGAGTTGCGCGGCATTATGCGCGAAATGGATCTAACCAAAGTTAAAGAGCTGGCGACGGCCGAAAGCAGGAAGGATACGCTGCAACTGATGAAAGATAAGGGGCTGCGTTTTGTTGACTTGGCATCGTCCTGCGCGCTGCACTTTGCCAAAGGTGCCGAGCGGCAGAAGAACCTGGATGAAGGCAAACGCTTTATCGACCTGGCTCAGCAACTGGATTGCCCTTTTGTGCGCGCCTTCCCTAATAATATCCCGAAAGGACAAGATAAGGCCGTAACCATGGCACTGATCACATTAGGATTATTGGAACTGGCTGAGCATGCCAATGGGAGCAAGGTGAGCATCCTGTTAGAATCGCACGGCGACCTGGTACAGATAAGCGACCTTGAAATGGTGATGAAGGCTGCTACCCACCCTAATGCGGGCTTGATTTGGGATGTGGTGAATATGTGGAGCATTACCCGCGAGCCGCCTGCCGAAGCTTACAAAGTTTTGAAGCCCTACATCAGGCATACGCATATAAAAGATGCCAAAATACTTAAGGCCGATGAAGTTAAAAAAGGCGAAAACCTGCAATATGTACTGCTTGGCCAGGGCGATACCCCTATTTTAGAGGCAGTAGATATCCTGAAAAGGGGCGGCTACAAAGGCTACTATAGTTTTGAGTGGGAAAAACTTTGGCACCCCGAATTGGGCGACCCGGCAGTTGCAATTGCTGATTATGCAAGGGTGATGAGGGAAAGGTTGGGGTAAGCTGGAGTGGTTGAAAAAAGACCGGTTGCGGGAGGAAATGTGATGAAGTGTAGATTGGTACTGTTCTATTGTGCTTCGTTAGGTAAGGCGGTAGGTTATTTAAAGCCTGTGGAAGTTCATTTCTTTTGGCAGCAAAAGAAACGAACCAAAGAAAACTGCCGGCTGCGCCCTGTTCTATGAAAGG
>NZ_CAMLOV010000218.1 GCF_946481715.1 uncultured Mucilaginibacter sp.
GGTTTTCAAGATATATTGCTTGCCGAATTCTTTGGCAATTTTTACTGCGCGGAGGATAGATTGCGGGTCGCTTACCTCAAATATCTGTGGCAGGGTTTGGGTGCGGTTAAACTCATCAAGCGAGATATTGTACTCTGTTTTTTGGGTTTTGTACCATGCGGCATCCAGGTATGTTTGGCGCAGCAGGGCAATGCTACCCATTAGTGATGATGGGTAATTGGTAGCCGCAGTGCCTTTACTGAAAGAGTAGTGAGCCGCTGCCTGGTCGTTTAGCATCACAAAATTGTCGCGTTCGTCCGCAAGGCTTACCACTACGGATGTGCCGCGGGCTATACCATCATGTATGAGCGATTGCACGGTACCGAAACCGTTCTTCTTTAGTGTTTCGGCTGCATCGGCATTTACATGGAAAAGGGTTTTAGCATTTATCTCCGGGCGGATAGCCTCGTTCCATCCATAAGCACCGGGCTTGGTAGATACGTATACACGCGGGCCGCCAAAGCCACCGCCGCCGGCTGTGCGGGGCGCATCGGGGATACCGTAGGTGGTGTAAGCATCAACCAAACCGGGGTAAATAAATTTGCTTTTCAGGTTGATAGTGACGTAGCCTTTTGGTATGCTTAGCTGCGTGCCAACAGCCTCTATCACCCTATCGTTTACAAGCAATGTTGCGTTGCTAAGGGTTTGGTCGGCATTTATAACAATAGTGGCATTAGTGAAGGCATATTTTCCGGGGCGGATATCCCAGCTGCCGTTAACCGGAAAGGTTTCCTGGGCGCGGCATAATTGAAATATCAGCAGGAAAAAACAAAAAAGTAAAGGTTTTTTCATGTGGAGTGGTTGTTTACTGCTAAACTATTAAATTTTCGTTCCGCATTTACCGTACAAGGCAAAATCATACAATTGTTACATCGTTAACGGGCTTGAGTTTTTTTTAAGATTTGTAAATTGCAAGCCTATCTACCACTATGAAAACAGAAAAGATACGGGCTATCATCACAGGTACTACGGGCATGGTTGGCGAAGGCGTGCTACACCAATGTTTAAACAATCCCCATGTTGAAACGGTACTCATCATCAACCGCAAGCCGCTGGGTTTAACGCATCCAAAATTAACGGAGGTAATCCACGCCGATTTTTACGACTTGTCGGCTATTGAAGCATCGATAAAGGGCTACAACGCCTGCTTTTTTTGTTTAGGCGTATCATCGGTGGGTATGAACAAGGCGGAGTATACCAAAATTACTTACACCCTTACCCTGCATGTTGCCGAAACGCTGGCGAAGCATAACCCGGACATGACGTTCTGCTATATATCCGGCGCCGGCACCGATAGCAGCGAAAAAGGAAGCAGCATGTGGGCACGGGTAAAAGGGAAGACCGAAAACGACCTGATGAAGCTTCCTTTTAAACAGGTGTACGCGGTGCGACCCGGCTTTATTAAACCGATAAAGGGACTCAACAAAACGCATAGTTTCTATAAATACATCACCTGGTTGTTCCCGCTTGGGCGGGCTGTTTATCCATCGGGCTTTTGTACCTTACAGGAGCTGGCGGCAGCTATGATACGTGTTGTAAACCACCCATATAGTAAAAAGGTATTAGAAGGAAAAGACATTATTTTATTAGCAAAAGAAGCAGGTACTTAATTATTTTAGCAATGGAAGAACTAAGCAAAAGCGACAAAAGAAACGCACGAGAGATCATTATAAAAGGGATGCACGAGGAATTCCGGCGCGGGATGGAATCGTTTTACAAACTGTTAGAAGTGTGGAGAACCACAACTAACGAGGATCAGTTGCACTATGCAGAGTTATATGGCTCGGTTAAGGATTTTAATAAACAAATTGCCTGGCGGTACGATGGCCTGAAAAACTCGGGGCTTGTAGATGTGCTAACCGGGCAGCTACGCGAACATTTAATTGAAGAGGGCGACCTTAATTCACTATCGGATGAAACAAGAGCCTGTGTGATCCGTTGGGCAAATAGCGTTTTTTAACGCTCACCTATCTTATTCGGCTAAAATTGTACCTTGTGCTATTATGCCCCTAACCGCAAATCAAGAAACTCCGCAATACAAACTCGTTAAACAAGGGCTTGCATTAACCCTTGCGTTTTTCTTTGTGATAGCATTGGCCAACCGTACCATCGTAACAATTAGTGGCCTACAGGAGTGGTCGGCGGAGATGTTTATTATTTCGCGGTTTGAGTATTGGCTGTGGCTGGCGCTGATATATTTGTATGCAACCCGCTGCGAAAAACAACCCCTGCTGCTTTGGCCCGAAAAGCGCTATTGCATTGGTTTTTACTTTGCATCGGTACTTGGGATATTACTTATCGTGGCTATAGGCAACTTGTCTATTACCTATGCATTGCTTTTTTCAGGCTGGTACAAACCAAACCCTATCATGGCCGGGCTGGGGCTTTTTAGTATCCCTTTAAAACTATTTATTTGCTTCACAGCCGGCGTGGTAGAGGAATTTGTGATGCGGGGGTATTTAATGCCGAGGCTGCAACTATTCTTTAAAAGTAAACATTGGCCGGTTGTTATTTCGTCGGTGATATTTGGCCTTGCACACATCCGCTGGGGCACGCTTGCAAATGTGGTCGTCCCTATATTCATCGGCTTAATATTTGCTTATCATTACCAAAAATACCGCAATATTAAAGTGTTGATAATCTGCCACTTTTTGTGGGATATGATTGGCTTTATGTTGATACCGCACGCAACGAAATAAAAAAGGCCGGCGACTCTTGCAGCCACCAGCCTTCACACGGTTAACTTACACTGATCAAGAAGTTGCGCCGCATAGTTTTTTAACTAATACGGCTTCAGTCTTTTTTAGCAGTGCTGGTTTATCAACCTTAATAGCCGCGGGTTTGCTGAATGAGTATTTACTCAGATTCACCAGCAGTACGCTTAGCAGGATGATAACGAGGCCTAATACCTGCATCCAGCTAATCACTTCGCCCGCAAATAAAACGCCCAGCAAAACTGCTATAACCGGGTTTACGTACGAATGTGTGCTTACCTGTGTGGCAGGCCGTACCTGCAGCAGCCAAACGTATGCGCTAAATGCAGCTATCGACCCAAAGAAGATGAGGTAAATTACTGCCATCCAGGCCTGTGCAGGTACTGCACTAATATCGAATGTAGCGTACTCATTGTCAATAAATCCTGCCGGGATAAATGCTATCCCTGCAGCCATCATTTGCCAGCCGGTGTTAACCCGCACAGGTGCATCAGTTGCCGATTTTTTGGAATATAGAGATCCACCAGCCCAAGCAATGGGGCCAACAATCAATAAAAATAAACCTACTAAATGCTGTGTATCTATGCCGCCGGCAACGGATTTGCCAAAGGCTTCGCCAAAAAGCAACAAAACGCCGCCAAAGCCTATAATTAAGCCAAGGATGGTAGTGCGGCTTTTTAGGTTCACTTTCCAGTTCACCTTATCCAATACCACAAACCAGATAGGGTTAGCCGATACCATAATGGCCACCATAGCGCTGGGGATGAATTTCTCTACCCAAATAACAATGCCGTTAGCTACAAACAGGGTAAACAGCCCGCTGATACCAGATGCCTTTATGGTTGCCTTATCAAATACCTTATCGCCTTTTAAGTAACACCAGCCAAGCAGTAAAATACCGGCAACTACAAAGCGCATTGCGCCCATTATCATTGGTGGGATGCCCGAAAGCCCCATCTGTATAAAAAAGTAAGTAGAGCCCCATACCACGTATACAGCAGCAAATGCTATTACTACTAATAAGGTGGAGGGTTTTTTGATCGATCTCGTTTCCATTGTGTGTGATTTATATGTATTGTATGTTTGCCTAATCCTACCCTCTCCATAGTAGAGGTGCTTGGGTGTGGCTATTTGTTTAAATCATGATCACCTGATGATATCTATCAGGTTTTCACCGGAATAGTAATCCAGTTGGCGCAAAAATGGCTTTTTTTGTATAGCATCCAGGCTAAAAGCATGCACGGGTGCGGTTGCCAGCAGAAAACTTGCCGCGCTCAACGTAAATACGGAGTAGCCCAGCGGCGATTCGATCCCGAATGAAATAGCCATCGCGATAGCAAAACAAAAGCTTAAAATACCGCTGCCAATGGCTGCGATACGGGTGAACAGCCCTACCAACAGCAGCAAACCAAACGCTGCCTCGCCAATGGTGGCAATAATTGCCAGTGGCGCTACCAATACATCGGGTACAAAACTCATTACCTGTTTAGCATAGGCAATAAAATGCTGCCAGTCGCCCCAGCCAACATGTGGCTTTCCGTTAGCGCCAAATGCGCCAAGGCGGTCGGCAACTTCCCATAAATATGCTATCCCTATCGACAGGCGGAGGAACAATACAGGTGCTTTAAAATTTTCGGGCGTTTGCATAATGTGATTTGTTTTATTGATATAAAATTACGTACTTGGTGGACTATACACATAGTCCAGAAATAACAATCAAGATAGTCCAGATGGAATTATTAGAGAGCCTTGTAAGTATTGATAAAAACCTGCAGGTGCCTGTTTACCTTCAGGTGGCCAACGAAGTGATTTGCTCTATCCGTAAGGGTATACTAAAACCGGGCGTGGCCTTACCGGGCAGCCGTGTTTTGGCCACTTCATTAAACGTACACCGCAAAACCGTGGTGGCCGCTTATGACGAGCTTTATGCCCAAAGCTGGGTGGATGTTTTACCGCGCAAGGGTATCTTTGTGGCCAAAAACCTGCCCAATATAGCGCCCAGGGCATTAAGCGAAGCACCGCATCCGGTTGGTTTTGCCAACAAAACCTTGTACGATGTGGACGATACCCGGGTAATTTGCCAGGATATGTTTGTGGCGCCCCCCGAGGGAAATCTGGTGTTTAACAATGGATCGCCCGATACGCGCATTGCACCGCTGGAACTAATGATACGCGAGTACCGCAGGCTTGCATCGCAAAAGTTTAATACTAAGTACCTGATGTACGGCCCGGAGCAGGGATCTGAAAGCTTACGTATAGAGCTGGCCAAATTCTTTTCGGAAACGCGCGGGCTGCATGTAGGCGCCGATAATATAATTATTACCAAAGGCGTACAAATGGCGCTTTACATTGTAGCACAGGTACTGCTGAACAAAGGCGACACCGTAGTAGTAGGCGACCCCGGCTACAGCATGGCCAACGAGGTTTTTATGCAGGCTGGGGCCAATATTGCCCCAGTACCTGTAGACCATTATGGTATAAACCTGGATGCTGTAGAAGCCCTTTGCAAAAAGCAAAAAATACGGATGCTGTTTGTGATACCGCACCATCACCAGCCTACCACAGTAACGCTTTGTTCCGAACGGCGTATGCGTTTGCTGGAACTGGCCAAAACATACAAGTTTGCCATTGTGGAAGACGATTATGATTACGATTTCCATTACTCCAGCAGCCCTATTTTGCCCCTGGCGAGTGCAGATGATTACGGTAGCGTTATCTATGTGGGCTCGTTTTGTAAAACCATTGCATCGGGGTTGCGCATTGGTTTTATGATAGCCCCGCAAAACCTGATTGCACAAGCCACCCGCCTGCGCCGTCTTATCGACCGGCAGGGCGAGCAACTTTTAGAGGAAGCCATGGCCAACCTGCTGAAAAACGGCGATATAGGCCGTCACCTTAAAAAAGCCAATAAGCTTTACCAGGAGCGCCGGGATGTACTTTGCCGCCTTTTGCAGGAGAAACTGGGCGATAACGTATCCTTTACTATCCCTAACGGCGGTTTTGCGGTTTGGATGGAATACAAAAATGGGATCGACCGGATCAAAGTAACGGAGAAAGCCGCCGAAATGGGGCTAACCATAGGCAGCGGATGCGAGCATTACCACGACCCGCTTGTGCGCCACAATTTTGTGCGCCTCGGCTTTGCCTCTATGAATGTGAAAGAACTGGAAGAAGCGGTAGATATTTTAGCAAGGGCCATGAAGAAGGCGGTGGTGTAAGCACCTGTACGAATTGTACGATCCGTACAGTTCGTACAACTTCGTACAGCTCGTACAATTTTTTGGGCTATTCGTACAGTTTCGCACAACTTCGTACAGTTTCGTACAACTTCGCACAGTTTCGTACAGCAAAATGCAATTGTGCAAAAATCCGCGTTTTTCTGTGGTTTTTCGGTGTTTTTCTGTGGGTAAATCGTACCTATCTGCAGTTTTTTCAAGACAACGAAATTTTGGCTTTTACCAACTACCGGGCGGCACAAACAGGTAGGTTATAACAATCCATGCAACGTTTTTTTGTGGCCTGTTAAATCTTATTTCCGGGGGTAGCTCTGGCCTGCTTCGCGATGGCAATAGGACGAATGGCGGGGCGGCCCTGCTACAGCTTAATTATCCGGTTCATCACCTCATCCTTCAGTTGCCGGCCAATGGGTATGCGGTGCGGCCCAATGTGCAGCATATTACCCTCGATGGTGTTTACCTTGCCGAGGGATACAATAAACGATTTATGGGTTTGCATAAATGCCTGCCCGGGGAATTTTTCTGCCAGGGCTTTTAGCGTGCTATGGGTGATCAGTTTTTTTGTTGCCGTGTGGATGATCACGTAGTTCTCCATCCCTTCCAGGTACAGCACCTCGTTAAAAACCACCTTCTCCAGCTTGCCCTCTGCTTTTACAAAAAGGTAGGTGGGCTGTTCGGTAGCGCCCCTCAGGCCGAAATAATCCTTAGCCTTATAAGCTGCTTTGGTAAAACGCTCCTGGCTGATGGGTTTCAGCAGGTAGTCCAGCACATCCAGCTCAAAGCCTTCTATCGCATACTCTTTAAAGGCAGTAGTGAATATCACCTTAGGTGGGTTTTTTAGCGACCGCAGGAACTCTACCCCGGTAATATGCGGCATCTGTATGTCCAGGAACAGCAGGTCTACCGGTTGTTGCTTTAGCATTTCGCCCAGTTCCATCGCATCCTCGCATTGCCCTTTTAACTGCAGGAAGGATGTTTTCTCCACATAGGCCTGCAAGCCTTTGCGGGCGTAGGGTTCATCGTCGGTAATAATGCAGGTGATCGGTTTCATGTTAATATTTTAGTTGTAGCGTGGCTATGAATTTATCTGCATGCCTGTCCAAAGTTAAAGTATGCTTGCCGGGGTACAATAGCTCCAGCCGGCGTTTCAGGTTTTCCAGGCCGATACCGCTGTTTTCTTTATTGGGTTGGTATTGCCCGGGCAAATCATTTTCTACCTTAAATAATAGACCACCGGGCTCGGGTTCAGCCTTAATGCTGATGCCATACTTGCCGCCTATATATTTAAAGGCATTCTCTACCAGTGGCAAAAAAAGCAGCGGGTAAACCTGTTGTTCGGCAAGCGCCGCATCAAAATCAATATGTAAGGCCATTTTTTTGCTGGCACGTACCTTTTGCAACAGGATGTAGTTTTGCAGGTAATCCAATTCCTGTTTAATGCTCACCTGGTGCTGGCGGTCGTACAGTTGGTAGCGCAGCAGTTCCGACAGCAATTCTATGCTTTGCTTTGCCCCCGGCACATCATCATCCACCTGGAAATAAATGGTATTAAGCGAATTGAACAAAAAATGCGGGTGGTACTGCGCCCGCAGGAATTTCAGTTCGGTTTCCAGTTGGTCGTTGGTAAGTTTTTCTACCAACATCTGGTGTTGTACATAAGCCCGCAGGTATGTACGGCTGCGGATGATGCCATAGTACAGGATGGTATATAGCAGCGGTACAACGTTTATCTCGGCAAGGTCGCTTATGGAGAGCCCGTCGTCGGTAAAGGCAGCCGTAGGCACCAGCACCAGGTTATTTACCGCTATAGAAAGCGCCATTACGGCAAGCAACTCGGTAGTGAGCGAACTTTTTACCTTTTTGTTATCGTTGTACCGGCAAATACGCCTAACTCCAAAAAGCATGGTATATCCCACCACTACGCTTATGGCCATTTCTGTAGCCGTGGTTTGCCACGGGCGCCCCCAAAAATGCGAGTGCGAATCGGTATCCTGCAACAACCTTATGGTAAAGTAGTTGAGCAAGCCATAAAACGCCGGGAATATATTTTTTAAGAATTGCTTCATGTTGTTTTGTTGTTATTCTTTATTACGTCATTGCGAGGTACGAAGCAATCTCTACGTAGGACAAGTGGATTTGCATAGCGCCTCTGCTTGCTGGGAGATTGCTTCGTACCTTATAATGACGTGGCCATAAGTTATTGATAATATTGT
>NZ_CAMLOV010000219.1 GCF_946481715.1 uncultured Mucilaginibacter sp.
CACGATCATGGCCAGTGGCAGCCCGAAGTAGAATTGCACAAAACGCATCCCATCGCTATAGGCTTGCCCGGGGGCAGAAAGGAAGGTAATGGCACTGGCCTGGGTAGCCATTACCGATAAGCCTACATGGTACCAGGGCAACGACCGGCTGCCAAGGTATTGGTCGATATTTTTGTTGGAGCCGCTTTTATAAACACCGTAAATAACGATGGCAAGCAGCGTGCAGCCAAGAACTATCCAGTCGGTTAAGCTCATTCAAACGAACGGGTAATGAGCCAGAATACAGCAATCAAAAAAACCAGCCATACAAGCACAATGCCGTAAAACTGGTTCCAGTTTTTTATAAATGAAGGGAGGCTGCTATCAAACCTCTTCACGCCCTCTAACCAAAAACTTAATGAATACAGCAGCGGTTAGCAAGCCAAAAACGCCGCCAACAGGTATCCATATAAAGCCGCGTTCGATAATTGCGCCTACAAAAGCACCGCTAATTAGTGCTACCAGATAAAATATGTAATCAAAGTTTTTCTCTTCTTCGTGATGCGACATAGTATTGATATTTATTATTCAGGCGCAAATTTATATTATTAAACCGTTGATGCCTAATTTTTAGTATAGCATAGCAAAATTATTTACCGCAGTTTAAACAGAGCGCCTTATTACTGCCCAATCGTGTTTTTTGGCTTACTCAATAAATTGATAAATAAGCGGTAAGCCCCGGGCACACCGGCCGGCAACTGCCTGAAGAAGGCCAGCGAGGTATATACAAACCTGCCGTCGCCATATTCGGTAACGGCTACGGCGCCATTGCTTACGGCCTCGCCCGGGTCGCCCATTTGCAGGGGGGTTTTATATTTGGGGTCGATGTTGTTGAGCATATAAACACTGCGCTCCTGTATCCAGCCGTTAAAATCTTCCTGCGTTATGTGGTTAGGATAATTCAGGATGGGGTTATTTTTATCGTTAATGGTTACCGGCGCGGTTTCGTCCGTTACCCGTTCGTTCACGATCCTGAATGGGTAAGGGCCAATTTCTTTGGTCACCAGCCCGTTATTATTATTGTATTGTACCACCAGGTTGCCGCCGTTTTTAACATATTCCATTAGTTTGGGCTGCTCGTATGCCAAACGAGGGTTTACATTGTAAGCGCGCACGCCTGTTACAATGGCATCATAAATGCCCAAGTCGCCGTTTAGTATTTCGCTTTCGGTAAGCTGGTGTACTTCGTAACCTACTTCGCGCAAGGCATCGGGCACTAAGTCGCCCGCTCCGCCGATGTAGCCGATGCGTTTACCCGCAATTTTCAGGTCGATATTTACAAGTTTAGCCTGTGCAGGCGGGAAAATAGTAATGGCAGGTACGTGGTTGTATTTTATATTGAGCAAACCCTGCGAAAATGCCTTGGCATTTACCGTAGTAATAATATCCAGGTTAGCGGTGTTGGATTTGCCGTCGGCTGGTGCAACGGTGAAGGAAACTGTCCATTCATCACCCTTTTTCTTACCGGTAAATTCTATCGGTTGTTGCGGGCTTACCTTCCAACCGGGGATGGGTTTTATATTGATGCTGCCGCTTGCATTGGTAAAACTCTTCATTTTTACCTGCACAACCTGCGGCACCCCGCCATTATATACATAAACCTTTTCCACAACATTAGCGGTAACCGGTGGGGCAATTTCCAAAGGCTGGTAAATTTCGCCGCGGGCGGGATCTACGTATTTGAATTGAATAGGCCGCTGATAACGGATATTTTTGCCAGATATGTTAAATACGAAAGTCACTTTAGGAACGTCCGGGTTCTCCGGATTGCCAGCCAGTGTATCATTAGCCAATGTATAAGAACCAATGGTATGTGGCGTTTCCAGCCAATAAGGTTGTGACACTTTCAAAAGCATGGGTGTCAAGTCCTTTTGATCCAACATGATCGTCTTGACCTCGCCCGATTGTATTGGCGATGCATCATTACCTGCAACACCACGGCCAAGATCTTGATTGGCATAAACGTTAACAGCATTTATGTTTACATTGCCTCTATTGATGATTTGGTTTGTTACCGTCAATGCGTCTCCCACAGCATAGGATGGTTGTGCTGCGTAACTCTCAAACCACAACCCCGCGCAAGCAGCTATCAAATCTTTCAGCTCTTTTGCTTTTTGTTTGTGCCAGTAGGTGTATTCCTCCACAGCACCCGCTTTTAGTCTTACGGTTTGCATGGCCTTATCGTTCGCAAAATCCATGTCCACTTTATCCAGCAGTTTTAGCAATGCCGGTACTGAAGCTTGTGGCGCATCGTCATCAAAGTTTTTGCGGACGGCAGCCAGCGCCTCGCCAATAGGTGCGCCGCCGGGTATCCTTGCCCAGGTGGTAGTTACACCATCCATCAGGTCGGTTTTTGGGGCATCGCCCAAAAGGGTTTTAAAGTATTCAAAAACATCGCCACGCTGCCTTGCCGAGCCGAAGCCTTGTGTTTTGTGGTTGCTGCGGCTTTCAGCAGCTATTTCGCCGTAGCTTTTGCCAAGGATGGTGTTATAGCCGCCAACATTCAGTTTAAACTGGTCTTCGGATGTGGTGTTGGTATTGCCAAAGTTAAAAGTATTCCAAAGCAGGCGTTTGGCCTGCCATGGGGTTACGCCATGTTTCAGTTGTTCGGGGTAGCGTTTTGGGTCGGCGGCGGCGGAGAATGCTTCCTGCGCCAATATGGCCGAAGCGGTATGATTGCCATGCCCGCCCTCGCCTGTTGTGGGGAAACGGCAGATCATTACATCGGGCCTAAACTGCCTTATTACCCAAACCATATCGCCTAAAATCTTGTCTTTATCCCAAAATTTCAGCGTTTCTTCGGGGTTTTTCGAAAAACCAAAATCGGTAGCGCGGCTAAAGAACTGTTCAGCGCCATCTACCTTGCGGGCGGCTAATAATTCCTGTGTACGTATCAATCCTAACAATTCGCTTTGCTCGTTGCCTATCAGGTTTTGCCCGCCATCGCCACGGGTTAAGGAGAGGTAACCGGTGCGGTAATGTTTTTCCTGCGCCAGGTAGGCCAGCAGGCGGGTGTTTTCATCATCGGGATGGGCGGCTATGTACAGCACACTGCCCAGCACGTTCAGTTTTTTAAAATTTTGTTGTATGGTGCCGATATCGCTTGGTGGTGCGGTTTGGGCATTAATGCTTTGAGATACAATAAATAAGGCGAGGGTAAACAGCAAGGTACGCTTCATAAGAACAAATATATTATAAACACCTATTTGGCGGACAAGGTATCAATAATATTATACGGAGGTGATAAACGGGAGCGTTGGCCCAACAGCTATACTATCCGGTTTTCCTGCGTTTTTTTGGGTGTTCCACTTTGCGCATAAAACTCTTGAAATATAATTTATGCTGATTATCAGTGTTTTGCGTTTTTTAGTGGAACACTTTGGAACACCCCTACTCTTTGCGTGGAGTGCATAAGTTATTGGTATATAAATGATTATAGAAATTCGGTAAAACAAGTAAAAAGCCGATGGAACTGTAGGATGAAACGGTGCGGCTGGGTGTTTCCACTATAGCGATGGGTTTCCAAACTAAGAGTGTTTGAAACCTTGAAATTCGTTTCCTATCGCTCGCCTATTTGACTCACCCCGGGTACGCTATCGCTGCCCTACCCTCTCTCCGCAACCGGAAAGAGGGTTAAAAAAAGGAGTAGTTGGCCCAATTTCTCCCCTTCTTTGCGCAGCAGAGTGGGGGGTGAGTAAACTCGCGATGCGGACATGACTACCACGTTTCGAAAACTCAAGGTTTCAAACCCATCGCTATGACAGTGACCGCACAAAACACATAGCGACTTTAATGTTGCCTCAAAACCCTTCTGAGTTTATATGGATAAATAATTATATTTAGGGCAAATCCAACCCTTTCCCCAATGAAAAAACTCCTCCTGTTTGCCTTCGGCCTCGTTAGCTTATCGGCAAGCGCACAAAACGCTGCTACCAAAAAACTCATCAGCACCAAGGCCGATGCCCTTCAGGATAAAATTGTGGCCTGGCGGCGCGATTTTCATGAGCACCCCGAGCTGGGCAACCGGGAGGTGCGGACATCGGGCATCATCGCAAAATATTTAACATCGCTTGGTATCGAGGTACAAACGGGCGTAGCAACTACGGGCGTGGTGGGCATATTAAAGGGCGGCAAGCCGGGGCCGGTTGTGGCTTTGCGTGCCGATATGGACGGGTTGCCGGTTACCGAGCGTACGCCTGTCCCCTTCGCATCAAAGGTAAAAACACAGTATAATGGTAATGAAGTTGGGGTAATGCACGCCTGCGGGCACGATTCGCACATGGCGATATTGATGGCCGTTGCCGAAATATTATCGGGGATGAAAGCAGACTTGCGCGGGACGGTAAAATTCATTTTCCAGCCGGCAGAGGAGGGCGCGCCATTTGGCGAAAAGGGCGGTGCCGAACAAATGGTGAAAGAGGGTGTGTTGGAAAACCCCAAAGTGGATGTGATATTTGGGTTGCACATCAACTCGCAAACAGAAGTTGGCAAAATTGTTTACCGCCCCGGCGGCACGATGGCAGGCGTAAGCGACCTGCAGATCACTGTAAAAGGCAAATCATCACACGGGGCATATCCGTGGAGCAGTATCGACCCTGTGGTAGTATCGGCACAAATTATCAACAGCCTGCAAAGTATCGTAAGCCGCAATATAAACATAACCGAAAACCCAGCTGTGGTAACCATAGGCCTTATCCAGGGCGGCACACGCTTTAATATTATACCCGAGAGTGTAAAAATGCAGGGTACTGTGCGGTACTTTACCGCGCACGACGAGAAATTGATGAAAGAAAATATAAACCGTATTGCCACCAAAACAGCTGAGGCTTATGGCGCTACCGCGGAAGTGCTGCTGCCTTACAGCAACCACTACCCGGTTACGTTTAACGATGTTGCCCTCACCGCTAAAATGCTGCCCACGCTGGAAGCTACCGCTGGTAAAGAGAACGTAATGCTGCGCCCGCCTGTAACCGGTGCGGAAGATTTCAGCTTTTTTCAACAGAAAGTCCCCGGCATATTTTTCTTTTTAGGGGGGATGCCAAAAGGGGGTAATTCGCTCACAGCACCACCGCATCATACACCCGATTTTTATTTGGACGAAAGCGGCTTTGCCCTGGGTGTAAAAGCGCTGTGCAATTTAACATTGGATTATATGGCCATGCCTAACGGTAAATAAAAAGAGGGTGCATTTAAGTAAATATTTTATATAAAAAAATCAACCAACCTCACATGAGAAAAACACTCCTCGCTGCGATAGCACTGCTTTCCTTATCGGCATCAGCACAAACTACCGCATCGCACAAGTTGGTAAGCAGCAAGGCAGATGCTATGAAAGGCCAGCTCATTGCCTGGCGGAGGGATTTTCACGAGCACCCCGAATTAGGTAACCGCGAGGTGCGCACATCAGGCATCGTTGCAAAATATTTAACATCGCTTGGCATCGATGTGCAAACGGGCGTTGCTACTACCGGCGTGGTGGGCATTTTAAAGGGCGGCAAGCCCGGCCCGGTTGTGGCTTTACGTGCAGATATGGATGGTTTACCCGTTACCGAACGTACGCCTGTCCCCTTTGCATCTAAAGTAAAAGCACAGTATAACGGGCAGGAAGTCGGCGTAATGCATGCCTGCGGGCATGATGCGCACATGGCGATACTGATGGGGGTTGCAAAAATACTTTCGGGCATGAAAGCCGACCTGCACGGCACCGTTAAATTCATTTTTCAACCGGCAGAAGAAGGCGCGCCTGAAGGAGAGAAAGGCGGCGCCGAGCAAATGGTGAAGGAAGGGGTTTTGGAAAACCCGAAGGTGGATGCGGTGTTTGGGCTGCACATCTGGTCTTCTATAGAAGCGGGTAAGATCTATTACCGTCCGGGCGGCACAATGGCCGGGGTTAACGATATCAAAATAACCGTTAAAGGCAAATCATCGCACGGGGCCTACCCATGGAGCAGTATAGACCCGGTTGTAGTATCCGCGCAGATCATCAGCGGGCTGCAAACTATTGTAAGCCGTAATGTAAACATTACCGAAAACCCTGCCGTAGTAACTATAGGTACTATCAATGGCGGCTCCCGGTTTAACATCATCCCCGAAATTGTAACCATGACGGGTACTATTCGCTATTTTTCGGAATCAGATGAGAAACTGGTTATTGGCAACGTACGCCGTATCGCGACCAAAACAGCGGAGGCTTACGGCGCAACCGTAGCTATACAAATACCTTACACCCACACCTACCCGGTTACTTTTAACGATGTAGCCCTCACGGCCAAAATGCTGCCCACCTTAGAGGCCAGTGCCGGCAAGGAAAATGTAGAGCTGCGCCCCCCGGTTACCGGTGCCGAAGATTTTAGCTTTTTTCAGCAAAAGGTGCCCGGCATCTTCTTCTTTTTAGGCGGGATGCCAAAAGGCCAGGACCCGCTAACCGCGCCATCGCACCACACGCCCGATTTTTATTTGGATGAGAGCGGCTTTGCCCTCGGCGTAAAGGCGCTGTGTAATTTAACGTTGGATTATATGGCCATGCCTAAAAGTAAATAACATGCAACCCGAACTGATCACCTACCAAAAGTTTAATGACCCTGGGCTGGCGGATGAACTTGCCACGCTTTTGCAGCAAAACGATATCATATATAAAATAGAGGAGCAGTCCTTCTCGTTTAACCCCACTTTTTATGCGGATGAAACGGCTAAGGATTATGCCGTAAAAATAAGCGCGGACGATTTTGGGCGGGTAAATGAATTGTTGCAAGCCGAGAGTGCCGAAGAAATAAAGGAGGTTGATGAAGAACATTATCTTTTTAAATTTACCAATGAAGAGCTAAGAGATTTAATTGCCAAACGCGACGAGTGGAGCGCCTTCGACTACCAGCTTGCTATAAAAATACTGAATGAACGCGGCATAAGCATGGATGAGCAAGCCATTGCCGAATTGAATGAGCAACGTTTGGAAGAGTTGAAGCAAACCGAACCACCGCAAACAACGTGGATAATATTGGGCTATATAATGGCTGCCTTAGGTGGAGTGTTAGGCACACTCGTGGGCTGGCATTTATTCAACTACAAAAAAACTTTGCCTAACGGCGAGAAAGTATATGGTTATTCTGAAGCTGACCAGAAGCAAGGCAGGATAATATTTTACCTCTCCTTTGTGGGGATAGCTTTGGCAATTTATTTTAGGCTTTCGCGGGACGTATGAAGTACGCTCGGTGGGTACAAGTGACAAAGCACGGGTACACCTGAGCCAAAAGATGTTGGATTGGGCGGATGCGGTTTTTGTAATGGAATACAAGCATCAAACAACACTTTCAGCTAAACGGCAAAACAATTGTTGTGCTGGATATTGACGACATTTACCCCTTTAACGACCCGGATTTGGTGGAGATATTACAGGCAAGTTTTAGCAGAGTATTCAACAATCTGGGATCAATCCATTATATTAGCACACCTAAACCAAAACAATGACTTTCAGAAAAATCTTGCTTCCCCTCCTGCTAATACTGGCAATCGCTTCCTGTAAAAAAGATTGGACAAAAAGCTTCGACGAGCGGCTGCAAGGCAAGTGGTACCTTACCGAAAAAATAATCGCCACGTATAAAAACGGAAACAAAACTGAGCAGCAAACCACTTACACCAGTGCCGATGCTTTTATTGTTTTTAATAAGGACCATTCCGGATTGTATCAAAGCCCCGAAGCGGGTAGCGTTACGTTTGGTTATGCGCTTTCGCCGTCGGGTGTTACCCTCACCTTGTATTACCCCTCCGGCAGTAACATACTAACCAAAACGGCAACTATCATGCTACTAACCGACGACAACCTTAAATACGAAGAAGACGCCCAATTCAGCAACGAAGGCGTCAACGTAATACGCACCATCGTTTCCGAGTCATTCACCAGAAAGCATTAAGCGGTTCCCCATGTCATTTCGAACCGAGGTACGAGGGAGAAATCTTATACAACATGCATTGCGGACATGCAAAT
>NZ_CAMLOV010000220.1 GCF_946481715.1 uncultured Mucilaginibacter sp.
AACAAGATTCCTCGTCGCTGCGCTTCCCTCGGAATGACATGACTGTAAGTCATTGGCAGTTAACATTCTTATTTTCACACGTCACAACCATTTTTTTCAGGGCCCTCCCTGGTGGATACTCGCAATGACGATGGCGATAAAGCTTTGCGTTTTAGGGTTACTCCGGGCTTACCTGCGCTACCACGAAAGTACTGCCACCCACAAAAACCAAATCGGCCTCGCCGGCGGCAGATTGCGCAGCATCCAACGCAGCTTTTACGGTGAGATAGGCCTCGCCACACAATCCTATGTTTTCGGCTTGTTGCTTTAAGTTTTCGGCTTCCAGCCCCCGGGGGATATCGGGCTTGCAGAAGTAATACACAGCATTTTTGGGCAACATGCCCAGCACTTTGCTGATATCCTTATCATTCACCATCCCTATTACAAAATGGAGCTGTTTGTAACTTACCGAACTAATGTTTTTCAGCACTTCGGCTATCCCTTCGGGGTTATGGCCGGTATCGCAAATAGTGAGGGGAGTAGTGCTGATCACTTCCCAGCGGCCATGCAAGCCGGTAAGTTTCTTTACTTGTTTTAGCGCTGTGGCGATGTGCGCATCGGTAATATTAAAACCCTGCCCGCGCAGTTCATCTACCGCCGATAAAACGGTTTTAAGGTTTTTTACCTGGTAGCTGCCGGGTAAGTCGAGTTGAAGGGCAAGTATTGGCTCATCCGAAAACGCAAAGGTGGGCAGTACTTGCTTTTGTACTTCTACCGATAATAAATGCAAATCGCTGTTTTGCGATACGATATCCCAATTTTCGGATGCAAACTCTATCGGGCTGCGTTCCTTTTTTGCTTTGTTCAAAAATACTTCAGAGACTTCTGGTTGATGTTCGCCTATTACAACAGGTACGCCCGGTTTAATGATACCAGCCTTTTCGCCTGCTATCAGCTCCAGGGTATCGCCCAGCATATTCATGTGGTCCCAGCCAATGTTGGTGATAACCGATAGCAGCGGCGTAATGATATTGGTAGAATCCAGCCTTCCGCCGAGCCCAACTTCCACTACGGCTACGTCCACCTGTTCTTTTGCAAATACATCAAATGCCAGTGCAACCGTCATTTCAAAAAAGGAAGGTTCTATTTCGTCAAAGTCCGCACGATGCTCCACCACAAAATCAACGACGGTTTGCTCGCTTATCATTTCGCCATTGATGCGGATGCGCTCCCTAAAATCCTTTAAATGCGGAGAAGTATACAACCCGGTTTTATAACCCGCCGTTTGCAATATTGCTGCCAGCATGTGCGAGGTTGAGCCCTTACCGTTGGTGCCGCCTACATGGATGCTTCTAAACTTATGCAGCGGGTTATCTAGTCGATCGCACAATTCCAGCGTATTGGTCAGGTCCTTCTTAAAAGCAGATGCGCCCACACGGGTGAACATGGGCAGCTGGGTGTAGAGGTAGTCGAGCGTCTGTTTGTAGTTCATCAGTTAGTAGCAGTGGCGGTGGCAGTTGCAGTCGGTATGGGGTGCGAGCAGTTAGTTTTTTGGTTTCGGGAGGAACTTCTCGGGACTATTAGCCATCGAATTCAACATCCTTCCGATTTCCTCGTATTTTATTCGTAGCGAATCGAATTCTTGTTTGTTGATATATTCACAATCCAATGCAAAGTCAGCCAGATGGAAGTTTCAGTGGCTTCGCCGTCCGCGTCGGTCATTTTTGATGTGAAATGTTTAGGATAGATACGTTTCCGGTAACCCTCTCCGATATTTGTACAAACTGATCTTGAAGACCGCCTTATTTGGTCTGTAAGGGCGTATGTTTCTTCTTTTGGGAATTTTTTTGATAAGTGAAAAATATTCCTCGCAGCTTCAAAGGCCGACTGATAAACTTTGAGTTCTTTAAAAGTTCCTGTCATTTTTTTAGTTGTTAATAAACAAACTTCCTAAAAAAATACTGCCACTGCAACTGCTGCCGCCACTAAACTCAGTTCAACTTAAACACAAAAGTCATCGTCCCCTTTTGGCTATCCGGGGCGGTATCTGATGCGTTGAATTGTGAGTTTAGCAAAGCATTCTCGCATTTTTGTAACAGGTCCGAGTCTGTTATCGTAGTCCCACGGGCACCTGCAACGGCCGAAATGACCCTGCCGTTTTTATCCACCGTAATATCAACCACCACTTTGCCGCTGTGGCGTTTGTCATCACTAACGCTTGGGCGGCTTACAAAGGCACGCTGTGTAAGGTTCAAATTGCCGCCATTACCGCTACCTGTACCGTTATAGTTATTGGTGAGCGTTGTACCGGTGGTTTTGCCCTGGTTACCCGGGGTACTGCCAGTGCCATCGCCTTCGCCGGTGCCGTTATTGGTTTTGCCTTTGTAAAGCGCGTTTTGGTTTACCGTTGGTTTTACAACGGGCTTGGTAACCGGCTGTGTGGCCACTGTTTTGCTTGGCGTTTTAGAGTTTACTGCCACTTCGGGTGCGTCCTCCGTATTTTGGGTCACCACGTTTTTATCGCTGGTTTCTTCCTGTTGTTTTTCTTCGGTCGGCGTGGCCTCGGTTACTTTATCGGGCTTGGTTTGGTTTGCCTTTTCGGCTACCGAAGGTTCGTCAACGCTCATGTAATCGCTGCCCATGCCCTCGTCAACCGTACCATAGTTAACCAATATGCCCCCAGTGCCATCTTCTTGCTTTTCGGGTGCTTGTATCACAATATAAAAGCACAGGGCAATCACCGCAGCCAGTATAATACCTGTTGCGGCAAACGCTTTTGGATAATTATTTTCTTCCCTGTAGTCCATTTTTTTCAGTTTGCAGTTTTCAGTGGGCAGTTTGCAGTAAAAAAGGACGGTTCAACTGCTAACTGCGAAGCGCCCACTGCCAACTTCTTCTTTACCCCTTATGCACAGTAGCCAGTACCAATTTTATATTCAATTTTTGTGCTATATCCATTATTTCTACCACATCCTGTATGGCAACCGTACGATCCACAGATAGTACAATGGTTACGTCGCTCGCCCGGTCTTTATAGGTGCCTATAACAGTAGGCAGGTCGGCCAATGCCACTTCCTTTTTATCAACCGTATATTTAAGGTCTTTATCTATAGTAACATTAACGGTTTTTTTCGACATTGATTTCCCGCTGGCCGATTTTGGCAGCAACAATTTGATAACGTTTGGGTTGGTAACCGTAGATGCTATCAAAAAGAACAAAAGCAGGAAGAACATGATGTCGTTCATGGCCGAGGTGTGTACCTCTGCAGTTGCACCGCGTTTTCTCTTTCTTAAATTCATTTGCTTGGCTCCTCTAACAGGTCAATAAACTCAATGGCATCTGTTTCCAGTTTCAAAATTACTTTATCTACCATCATATTTAAAATATGGTAGCATACGTACGCAATGATCCCCACAAATAAACCCGCTGCTGATGTTACCATTTTAACGTATAAACCGGCAGATATTACACTCATGCTGATGTTATCCGTTTTAGAGATGTCGTAAAAGATTTTAATTACCCCTGCAATAGTACCCAGGAAGCCGAACATGGGGGCAATACCTGCTACAATGCCTATAATACCGATATTTTTTTCCAGCTTGGATACTTCCAGTTTGCCTATGTTCTCAATAGCGCCTTCAATATCTTTTATAGGGCGGCCGATACGCAGCAGTCCTTTTTGCAGCATGCGCCCCAGCGGCGAGTTGCTGTTTTTGCAGATGGCTATGGCCGACTCTAAATTACCCGACATGATGCTGGCGCGAACCTGTATCATTAAGTGCGATTCGTCTTTAGAGGCCTTACGGATAGTAAAGAAGCGTTCGAAGAATATCACGAGGCCCAATACGGCCAGTATCCCGATAGGGATCATTACCCAGCCGCCTTTTATCAGTAGGTCGCCAAAGTGTAATTCCTCGGTTGATAATTGTACCGCTTGCTGGCCAGCTTGCCTGGCAGTATCTATCAGTTTTGTTGTTGTATCTGTTACCTGGGCGAATAATAAAGTCATTTGTTGTGGTTTCTGTGATTAGTTAAAGATGTTCCTCTTTGTGCATTATTTTTTAGCTCGGACAGTACCCGTATGTTTCGAATCGATGAATTGACTGTAAGAGTCGGCAGGTATTTTTTTGGCTGCCAACAGTTGCTTCTTTCTTTCTTCGGCAAGCTCTTTACTTATAAAAGTGCCTACAGAAACGTTGATACGCCTGCCGAACATGTCGGGGACAATTTTGGCATCGATACCCTTCGCCTTGAAGGCCCTGATCGCCTCACCGGCTTCGGCGATGTCTTTAAACGATCCGGCTAATAATTCCCAACGCGAAATGTGGGTGGTATCGTTTACAATGGCTGCTTTTTTTATTGCAGAATCTGCCGGAAGCGGTCGTTTCAGCGTGGTAGAATCGGTGTCTTTTTTTGTTTTTGCCGTATCTTCCTGCACTATGATCATCTTCGGTGCTTCTGCCGGTTGTTCTTTTTTGTTACCGAACGATAGGTTAAAGGATTTGGAGTTGTAGCGCTGAATTACCAATATGGCAACGGTTGTAGCTATCAGGGTAAGGATAATAAACACCCACATATTGGTGCGGCGCTTGTTCCGGGCCATGTTTACCAGGTATTCCTCTTCGGTAGGGTCTATATGGTAAGGGATTGGGGCGTATTGCTCCTCTGCCTGCTGTGGTGCGGGCGCATAGCTTTGTGTTTCGGGTTCGTTGGCTTCCACGGCGGGCTGTTTGCCTATTTTATTAAGCTTGATAGTTGGGTAGCCAAAAAACTCCGGGTCGGTACCGGAAACAACGTTAGGCCTAAACAGCAAATGCAGGTTATTGGTGTAGAAGTACCCGAGGTCGGCCAAAGCTGCCTCGCCTAAAGCGGCCTGCTGTTTTAGTGCCGACACAAACTTTTCGGTAAAGTATTTTGAGGATGCTACCGAGATCTTCTTTTTTTCGGCAATGTGTATGGCCAGCGTATCGTCGTCGTCCAAAAACTGCGGATCGAATTGTACGCTGTAGCCGGGCGGATAAAATTTACCCTCCCTATCGCTATAATAGCCGTTTACGCGGGTGTGAGCAAAATAGCCAAGCCCGGGTACGTTTACATCGCCATGTTGCCCAAGCACTTCGCTTATATAGTAGCCTACATCCATTCGCTAAAAGTACGGATAATTATAAAACATCAAAAAACCTAAAAAGCAAAGCCCACTCCGCCAAATACATTAAGCCCATAATTTGGGTAATAAAGCCATGTTTGGTTGCTGGTGCTTAAAATATTATTTACCTGTAAAAATACCGATACCTTTTTGTTTACTTTATAAGTAGCACCGCCGCTCAAATCTGCAAAGGAAGCTATTTTAGAGCTTACCGGAGAAGACGCTAATGGATTGGAAGAGGATACCAGCGGCTTGTCCTGTGTAGCCCCGCGGAACAGCAGCGATCCGTTAATATCCACCGTATTACTAATGTGGATAACGGTACCGGCCGTTAACTTAAAGGTGGGCAGGTTCCAGGCATCAGCCTCGGTAGCCATTTTATAATCTTTAACCTCTACACGGCCAAACAGGTCGAAATCTTCGGTTGCTTTAAAATCAAGTTCGCCATTAAAGCCGCTTATGCGTGCTTTGCCTCCATCGTATATTACGCCGAATTTATTGCCGGTGTTAGCAAAATCGTTTACAAATAAAGGCAGGTTTTTTACGTTGTTGCGGAAGATAGCCGCTTTAAAGCTTAGCCCCGGGGCTAATGTGCCCTTAAGCCCAATGGTGATATCCAGCTGGTCTACCGAGTTTACCAGGTTTAAGTTTTCGCCCAAAAAGGGGTTGGTTTCGCTAAATTCTTTTATAGATGCACGGTTTACGTCGCCTTTGGCTTCGGCAAACAAGCGCACATATTTTGGTATTACCTGGTACTCCAGTTTGGCAGCCGGGAAAATGAAGACCCTATCAGAAAAGCCAAACTCTTTTACAATGTTAATACCCGCATCTACCTTATAATTTTCGCCCTGGAACTTGATGTATGGGTTTGCCCTTACAATACTGTTGCTGACAGAATACGCAGCATCTTTAGACGTAGTAAGGTCTAACGAACCAGCCAACCCGGCATAAAACTGTTTAACGGTTTGGTTTAAAAAACCCGATAACACCAGGTTGTTTTCTTTTGCGCTGTAGGCATTGCTAAAAATGTAACCTTTAAGCTTTACCGCATAGGTAAAGGCGTTTTCTTCGTCTTTAAAGTTTTTAGCCAGCTCGCCCTCGGCACCAATGGTGTTAAAGGTTTGCTTTGTGGGTTCGAATTCGTAATTTAAAGGAACTACGCCCGATGGGTTATCACCATAGAACCAGGTGCCACGGCGTTTATAGCTGATACGGCCGGTAAGCGTATTTTCTGTATTGATGCTTTTGCCAAACACGCCAAGCTCGTCGTTAATTTCGTTTTGCTTGTATTGGTTGCCTGCCTGTGCAAAGTGCTTTAAAAAGCCGCCAACCTGTAAGGCCTCATCGCGCCCGTTGGCAAAATAAGCCTCGCCATAAGTGGTTTTTAAACTACCGGCGCCAACTTTAATGTAGTTGTTCAGCAATACCGAATCCTGTTCGGCCGGGCGTTTCATGGCTTCCAGTTCGCCTATGTTATTGTCCTGTTGTAGTTTTTTATCAATCGGGGTATACACCAAAGGCGCTTTAAAAGGTGCAGCTTCCTCCAGCCCGGGGTTACGGCGTATTTTTACCGCCTCGGCCAAAACCGGTTTGTAGGCCGTTGTAACTACTATCTCCTCGGTAAGCCCGGCGCCCGGGGTGTTGTTAGGGTTGTTTTGTCCGCCTTTTTTGGTTGTATCGGCGGTTACATTCGATGCGGCATCGCCCAGGTTTTTTGCCGATGCTTTTTGCTGAACGGCTGCCGCTGGTTTTGCAGCTTTCTTTTTTGCAGCAGGTTTTTGTACAGTTTTAGCTGCCGGTTTTTTGGCGGCAGGTTTTTTTTGTTGTGCGCTTGCGGGTACAAAGTAAAAACTTAGTAACAAGGCTATCAGTATGTAGGTGTATCTGGTGTTCATTGCTTGTTCCTCTTTTATTCTTTGGTGCCTTGTTTAGTGGTATCGGTTACAGCCGGCGTGGTAGGTGCCAGTTTAATTGCGCCCGCCTTTTGAGGCGACAGCTGCGCCAGTTTCTGTTTGGCTGTTGGCAAAATATCATCATTGCCGGCATAGTTCTCAATGATGCTTTGCAGGGTGGCTTTAGCCTGGAAAGTATCTTTCAAACCAACGTAATTATCTGCCAGCAGGATATAGGTTTTGGCAACCCAGTAATCGTAGTTCGGCATCTCTTTCGCCAGGTCGAAACAGGCTTTTTGGGATGCTTTGTACTTGCCGCGGTTGTAATCAATTAGGGCCAGGTTGTATTTGGCTTCGGCGGCGGCTACGCTTTTGGTGTTTTTTAAGGTATAATTAAACTCGGTAATGGCCGATGCGGTATCTGCCTTTGCCAGGTAAGCTTTACCGGCATAAGTGCCCGTTTTAGCCACATCTTCCTCGGCAGATTTTTCGTTATCGCGTATCAGGTTGGCGTATTTAAGGATATCATCGGGCATGTTTATTTGCGAGTAGCAAAACAACAGGTTGTTGATGGCGTAAGAATAATCGGCCTTGTACTCCGAATTGGTTTCGAGCCTTTTCAGGAACACGATGGCATCATTATATTTCTTTTGCGACATGTACAGCTTAGCCATACTGATCAGGGCTTTCTCGCTGTAAGCGCTGGTCCAGTCGTTCAGTATCACGTTGTAATCTACAATGGCCTCGTCGGTCCTGTTCAGGTTAACCAAACTTTGGGCGCGTATAAACCGAGATTCTTTTTCGTAGATCTGTTTGGTTGGGAATTTATCAAGGTAAGCGCCAACGGCGTTAACGGTTCCCAGCCAATCGCCGCGCAGGTAAAGGTTGTTAGCGGCGGCGTACATAATAATCTCCTGGTCGGCGGTGGAGTAATTGCCTATAGCAGTAGTGCCAGCATAGTTAATAAAGGTTTGTGCGTCGCCT
>NZ_CAMLOV010000221.1 GCF_946481715.1 uncultured Mucilaginibacter sp.
AATCATAAGCCCAGCCGGCGCCGGCAGTAAACTTGTTGTACCTCAGCATATCCATTACCCCCACAGCCGGGAACGCCACCTGGCAAAGGTCCGGTCGCTGAGTAAGGGTAGCGCCGACCAGTAAGCCCCCGTTAGAGCCGCCAGAAATAGCGAGGTATTCTTTTGATGTGTATTTGTTATCTATAAGGTACTGCGCTGCGGCAATAAAATCATCAAACACATTCTGCTTTTGCAATTTAGTACCGGCTAAGTGCCATTTTTCGCCATACTCGCCGCCGCCGCGCAGGTTAGGCACAGCATAGATGCCGCCATGCTCCAGCAAAATGATGTTAGAGGTGCTGAAGCCCGGTGTCATGCTCACGCTAAAACCACCATAGGCATAAAGCATAGTAGGGTTTTTGCCGTTAAGCACCGTGCCTTTTTTGTAGGTAATGATCATTGGTACTTTGGTACCGTCTTTAGACGTATAAAACACCTGTTTAGATTCGTATAACGCCGGGTTAAACTGCACCCCCGATTTTTTGTAGACAGTTGATTTACCGCTTGCTATATCATATTTAAAAATGGTGCTTGGGTATATGTAGGAGGTGAAGCTATAATAGGTTTCCTTCTCGTGTTTCTTGGCCCCAAAACCGCCTGCGGAGCCTACCGAAGGCAAAGCGATATCATGCTCAAATTTGCCGTTCATATCGTACTGCTTCACCAGCGACGTAGCATCTTTTAAATACTCTGCAAATATTTTTCCGCCCCCGGTTGATACGCTTAATACATCCTTTGTTTCGGGGATCAAATCCTTCCAGTTGTCCGGCTTAGGGCTTGATGCATCCACTGTTACCAGCCTGTAGTTTGGCGCATTAAGGTTGGTAAATATGTACAGCTTGCTCCCTACGTTGTCAATTACGCTGTGCTCTTTTTCAAAATTGTTTACAATGTTAACAATGGGGCTGTTAGGCACCAGCATATCTTTAATATAAAGCTCGTTACCTGTAGTAGATGTAGCTGCGCTAATAACCAGGAAGCGCTCATCTTCCGTTAACCCGGCACCAATATACCTGCGTGGGGTAACATCGCCGCCAAATATCATTTTATCTTCGGATTGCACCGTGCCCAGCTTGTGGTAAAATAGTTTGTGGTATTGCGTTAAGCCGGCTAATTCGCTGCCGGCCTTTGGTTTATCGTAGCTGCTATAGTAAAAGCCATCGTTTTTATACCATGCAATGCCCGAGAATTTTACATTGATCAACGTATCGCCTACCAGGCTCTTGTCGGCTGTTTTAATAACGATAACCTTACGCCAGTCCGATCCGCCTTCTGAGATCTGGTAAGCGGCAAGGCTGCCATCCTTAGAGAAATTGATGCCGGCGAGCGAGGTGGTGCCGTCTTTAGAAAACTTTGTAGGGTCCAGGAAAACCTCCGGTGTTCCCTCGCCCACTTGCCTGTATAGTAGGGCCTGGCTTTGCAGTCCGTCGTTTTTGTAAAAGTAAGTGTATTTACCTTCTTTAAACGGGGCGCTGTATTTCTCGTAATTCCATAAAACCTCCAGGCGCTTACGGATATCTTCGCGGAACGGTATCTGCCCTAAATAATCCTGTGTAACCTTATTTTCTGCGGCAACCCAGGCTTTGGTGTCTTCGGCGCGGTCGTCTTCCTGCCAGCGGTATGGGTCGGGCACGGAGGTGCCAAAATAAGTATCGGTAACGTCGCCTTTTTTGGTTTGCGGGTAGGGTTGTGTTTTAATATTCATTTGAGCTTTGGTGTGGCTGCCTACTGCAAGGGCAATAGCCAGCAAGGGGATCATCTTTTTCATTTTACTGCGATAAGAGTTAAGGCTAATATAAAATTAAAAAGCCTTAATCGGAACTCAAATTATTGCGAAGCGAAAGGTGTCAAAATTGCTGGACCATATTTTTTGTAAATAAAAAGCTTTCCGGATGGCAAGATTTCAGGCAGAAATTCTTGCAAAAAGAGCATCCCCCAAAAATTAAAGGCAAGCACGCAAAAAGCACAGAAATTTGAAGAAAAGCACCGATTTTTCAACGAAAAAGGAGGCAAATTTGCCTCCTTTTGTATTTTTCTTCCGGTAAAAATTACAACGCGCTGGTGATGGCCGGGTCCAAAGGTTTGGTAGCCGAGCGGTAGCGGTGTATTAATTTGCCGTTCTCATCAATCAGGAATTTTTCGAAGTTCCATTTAATGTCGCCTGTAAAATCGGGGTTAGCGGCGGTGGTTAAGTACTTAAATAAGGGGTTTATGTCTAAGCCGGTAACGCTTACTTTACCACTCATAGGGAAGGTAACGTTAAAGTTATCATGGCAAAAGGTTTTAATATCCTGTTCGGTACCTGGTTCCTGCCCGCCAAAGTTATTCGCCGGGAACCCAACAACAACCAATTTGTCTTTATACTGCTCCGCAAGCTTCTGCAAATCAGTATATTGTACCGTGTAGCCACATTTAGAAGCTGTGTTTACAATAAGTACTTTTTTGCCCTTGTATTTGGCAAGCGAAAAGTCTTTCCCATCGATAGACTTCAGTTTAAAATCGTATACCGATGATGGTGCAGATGTTACAAACATCAGCGTAAGTATTAATGCAAGTGTTTTCATTGGTTAAAAAATTGGAGATGAATATTTTATACTGTAAAAGTAGTATTAAAAACTTCTTTCAGCCAAATAATGATCTTCTTTTAAAGTCATTTTCTTCTTATCCGGTGCAGATTTATCTTTATAACCTAACAAATGCAAGGCTCCATGTATCATCACCCGGTGCAACTCCTGGCTTTCGGTAACAGCAAATTTTGCCGCATTCTCCCGGATGCGCTCTATTGAAATAAAAATATCCCCAACTATGGTACCTTTTTCCTCCGAATTATCAAAGGTGATGATATCGGTATAGGTATCATGATCCAGGTATTGCTGGTTTATTTGCAGCAGGTACTCGTCCGAGCAAAAAATGTAATTGAGTTCGGCCAGCGTAAACCCCTCTGAAACAATGGCATCGGTGATCCATTTGCGTACCGGGGTTTTGTTTTTTAGTTTATAGCTTATGCCTTCTTCGAAGAAACTTATAGCGGGCATTATATTTTAAAGTGTAGTTCTACCTCGTTGCCACGGGCGTTAAATATACATTGGTCGGCAAGATGTTTAAGTATAAACACCCCCCGGCCGGTAAGCTCTTCCAGCTTATCCGGAGCGGTTGGATCAGCAAGGTTGTTATAGTCAAACCCTGCGCCTCTATCAGCAATGGTCCATATTACGCGCTTTGGTTCAACCTCGGCATTTACAATAACCAGCTTTTCTTCATCAAGCTTGTTGCCGTGTACAATAGCATTCACCACCGCTTCATTAAGGCAGGTCATCATATTGGCAAAAGTATCGTCACTAACCCGGTATTTATCAGCTATTTCTTCTATCAAAGCCTCCAGCTGGTTTATGCTTTCGTATTTTGATGGGAGTTGTAGCGTATATAATTGCCCCGCCTGCACGTTTGGCTGCTCCATGTCATTTAGCGTTAAGTTGATCAAAGTATAGTTTTATTTTTTGCCTGTAATACAAATTTAGTGCCGATGGCACCGTTTTAAGCTGTTCTGTTTGCTTTGTCTTCACCTGTTCGTAATCCTGCAGGGCTTTTATATATCCCGGCGGCATATCAGTAGCTGCCCGCGACTCCCGTTTCTGGTCTTGCTCGCGCTGTTGCTCTGCCTTTTCTGCCTCCAGCAGCCTTGTTTGTATTTGCTGCTGCCTTTTTATTGATTCATCGGTAATTCTCCTGTTTACGAGATCGTTCTCAGTTTGTTCCATTTCTTTTGCAATTTTATCCAAATTGCCCGGTTTTCCTACACCATCCTTATTATTTTGGCTGTTTATTTGCTGTAGCGTTTGCCTAATCAGCTGCTGTTCGCGGGCCAAACGCGCCAGTTGCTCGCTCATGCCTGCACCCTGGCCGGACTTACCGTTTTTGATTTGCTGCTGCCCGGGTTGCTGGCCTTGCTGCTGCATTTGCTCGCGTGCCTTTTGCATGTTCTCATTCAGCTTTTGCTGCATTTTACTTAGTTGCGACATGGATGGCTGCCCGCTTTTCCCCTTGCCGCCCTTGCTTTTATTCATCATCTTCTGCAACTGGTCAAGCGCCTCGCTCAGCATCAGGGCGAGGTTATTCATGGATGTCATGGCAAATTGTTGGTTGCGCATAGCCTCGGCAGTCCGGCGGTCGCCAAGTTTCTCAAGCGCCTGGTCTATCATGGTGTTTATGGTAGTCACCTCTTTGTTTACTGTTGATTGTATTTGCGGCACACGCCGGCTTAGGGCATACAGGCTATCCTCTGCGGTTTTTAAATTGTCTTTTATATCCTTTTGGCTTTGCGCCAGTTTGGTATAGTTAGGGTCTGATGGGGTGGTCGTGCGCAACTGCTGCATCAACTTCTCCTGGCTGAACGAGCTGTTTACCAATGATTTTAAAAGCTCGCGCAATTGCCGGGCATCAACGGTGTTTTGGCTTTCTTCGCCTTCGGCTTCCTCCTGCTGCATTTTTTGAGCCAGTTCCTTCATTTGCTTGGCTGCCGATTGCTGCGATTTTGATGCCTGCCGGCGGTTTTGCTTCTTAAGGCTTTCGCTGCTTTGGTCCATCTGCTGCTCAATGGATTGCTTTTCTTTTTCGGGATTCTCGAAGTCTTCTTTTTTTCCGTTTTGCTCGTTTGTATTTTGCAGGTCGTCCATCGATTTTTTAACGGCGTCGAAATCCTTGTTTAGTTTTTCCTGCTTTTGCAGATCTTGCTTGTTATCGCCATCCTTTTGCGTTTTCTCGGCAAGCTGCTGCTGCTCGGTGGCCAGTTGGTCTAACTGGTTTATTACCTGGTTTAGCTTCTGTTCAAACTCCAGCTTTTTGTACAGCTCCAACATGCGGTCGAGCTCCTTTTTCAGCGATTTATTATCGTTCTGCATCTTAGAGAGCTCATCGCGGGTAGAATCCTTCTGGTCTTGATCTAACAGCTTTTGCAGTTTCTCCAGCATATCTTTGGTCTTGTCGTCCAGCACATTATTAAACAAATCCTCTATTTGCTTCTGCTTTTCCAGCAGTTCTTCGTTTTGCTTAAAGTTTTCCTGTCGGTTATACAGGTTCTTTTTATTCTCTTTTTGAACATCTTTTACCAGTTGTTCCAGATCTTTACGCTTTTGCAATAACTCTTCTACCTGTTTCTTCTCATCAAACGACAGGTTGTTTTTATCCAGCAAGGCCTGGTTTAACTTTTGCGCATCTTTTTCTATCTGCGTCGCCAGCTTCACCGCCGAGGCCATTTTGTCTTTTACAGCTTGGCTGCTTGCATTTAGTTGTTCTGCCAGGGCAGCGGCATCTGGTACGGTTAAAGTATGTTCCGGCGAACGGGTAGTTTTAGGGCCATTTACACCGTCATTGTCGGCCACCTCAAAATAATAATTAACTACGTCGCCGGGTTTTATGCCGGTCTCTTTTAGGCTCCAAAAATGGAAGAAGCCGGTTTGCGTGACCGATAAATCCGCCTTAACCGTTTTGGCGAATGACTTTTCCCTTCCTTTTTCTCCAATTTTATAATGGAAGGTAAGAGAAGAGAAGCCATGATCGTCCTGTATTTTGCCATTGAAGTAAATGGCTTTAAGGCTAATGCTGTCGGGCTTTTCCTTCACTTCAATTAACGGGGCTTCATCTGCAACCACGCTGATGCGGTAACTGGCAGAATCACTGCGCTTAACCGAATTGTTTAAAGGGCTAACGTTGTATGATGTGTTCTTGAGGATACGTTCGCGATGCTCAAAAAGGTCTCCTTCTGATGGTTGGATTGCGATATTGCTATTATTGATGCGGAACAACAGCGAGTTTGTGTTTTGCGTATGGAACGCCCAGTTTACAACCGTCCCGGCGGGCAAGGTAAGGTCGCCCGCGTTGGCAATAATTTCATTTTTTTTATGGAGATAGGCGGGGTAGCTTAGTTCCGCATCAAAATGAAGCAAAACGGGTTTTAGGTGAACTTTAATCTCGTACGGCACCGAGGTAAAGCCATTGCCGAATAGCTTGAACGATGTGTTCCGCTGCAAATTGGTAAACAGGTAATGGAAACGGCTGATATTTTCCTTATCCAGCTTGAATGTATTTGTTGCGGTTTCTACGTAAACATCCGAAGGTAGCTTGTCCCCGGTGAGTTTCAGCTCCAGCTTAAAGTCCTCGCCCTGTACGGCCGACAGGTTTTTATTCAGAAGGAGAAATTGAAAGGGCGCAACGGGAGCAAAGTATTCATTATGGCGGATAAGCCTTTTTGTACTCTCGGTAAGGATGGATGGCGCAGCAAATGCAATAACGCAGATAATGGCAGCCGGCGGGATGACATACTTAAGGTATTTATTATTCTCGCGGATGTTTACGGCCGAGGGAAAGCTTACCGGTTTAAGCGTTTCTATCTTTTGGCTAATGCTGGCTTCTATCAGTTCGCGGTGGTCAGCGTTTTTGAGCGACTGCTTTTTTAGCTGCAGGGTGTTCAGCAGCTTATCGTTCACATCATTAAAATGCTTGCCAATGATCTCTGCTGCCTGGTCGTGGGTAAGGGTTTTGCCCAATTGCAGGCGTGCCAGTAACGGCGGTAACACCAGCCATGCTATTAAACTAAGGTTTAATATAATGAAAAAGTAAAACAGGATAGTACGAAGCGTAGTGTTGAAATTGCCAAAATACTCGCCCAAAGTAATTACAACGTATGCCGAAAATATGCCCGCACCCAAAAATATCAGCCCGCGCAGCAGGTTGTTATAATGGTATTTGCGGATGAAGGTGTTGATCTTATCGATCAGCAGGTCGTAATTTTCAGCGGGCGTCATAAAATGGCTAAGCTACCAATGTACCGAATAAAACGAAAATAAGTGTTTAAATAATATGTAAGGTAAATTTTTATGCGATCATCGTCGGCAAACCTACTATTAATCAATCATTAAGCAACCAGAACCGACATTCGTAACAAACCGGTGCTTTCAGACTCTAAACGTTGCGCGCTCAAATCTAAGCTTTAAGGCTTTGCCCAAACCAACTTTTACATATATGATCAATAAACACGCTGTTTTGTTAGGAGTAATAATCTCTTCAATTTTAATGGCAGTAGCAATTGCAGTTTACCCGGGCGGCTCAATGGCCAATCAATACTCAGAGGGGTACGACTGGTCGAGAAACTTTATAAGTAACCTGTTTGCAGCAAGGGCCATAAATGGCCATGAGAACCCTGCCAGGATTTGGGCATGCCTGGGGATGGCCAGCTTCCCTGTTAGTTATGCAATATTCTTCGTTAATATGGCGAAAAAGATACCGGACAGGAACGTTGCCGCGATAATAAAATACGCCGGCATCGTAAATATTCTTTTTACCTTTTTAACGGTAACACCTTGGCACAATGCGATGTTGATCATCTCCACCTCTGTGTTTTGGACGTGTATCGTAATTATCACGGTTTTTATCCTAAAAACGCGGCTCCATTTATTTAAATTCCTTTGCATAGCCTGCCTGCTGGTTTTTTATTACGGTGTATACCTATGGGGCATAAGCAATTGGCAATTATTACCCATTATACAAAAGATAAACTTTGTTAGCTCAACCCTGCTAATACTGGCACTCGAATATTTTACAAAGCAGGAAGATTTTGCGCACATTAAACCTCGCAAAAGAAGGAATATACATGACGTCGCTGATACGGAACTTACATAAAACAAAAATGCAATCCATTTAAGCATTTACCTGAAGTTAATTATATTTGCAGCCCCACTATTATAAATTGTTCGGGATGTAGCGTAGCCCGGTATCGCGCCAGCATGGGGTGCTGGAGGTCGGAAGTTCGAATCTTCTCATCCCG
>NZ_CAMLOV010000222.1 GCF_946481715.1 uncultured Mucilaginibacter sp.
CCCGCCGTTGGTATAGAAATGTGTACCGTAATAGGTACTATATCGCCAACTTTGGCGGTTAAAGGTTGGTCTACTCCTGTAATAACCTCACCGCAGCAAGCCAGCGCAATACCTAATATCAGGCAGGCGCATACCCTCCATAAATTTTTGCCTTTTATATGTAAATATGATCTCATAATTTCTTTCTAATCGGTTTAAAGCTTTGTTAATTAACTTTTTGCAATACGTACACATATGAGTTACCGGTGCAGCCGGGGCTAAACGTTAAGCTTAACTGCCGTTTGCCGTTTACTATTGGATAGGTAAATGCGGTAGCCACGGGTGTTTTACCGGCAGCGGTAAACGTTATTTTAAATGGGTATTGCGGATCGTCAAGCGCGAAGGTGCCGTCCTGGTCAACCAAAAATGGCAGCTTATTTACCAATGCGTACCCGGTTGGCGTAAAGTTTATTTTAAAGCCGCTAAAATCAATAATGGATGTAAGGTCGCTGCCGTTGCGCGTAGCTTTAATTACCTGCCAACTGCCGGTAATATCTTTTATTGCTTCCTTTTGCGGCAGCACCTTTTCGGTTTTGCAAGCTGTGGCCAACAAGGCAATTAGCAGTACCATTATCAGCGCTTTTGTTTGATATATCTTTTTCATATCCTTTTTCATATCCTGTTAATAACCCGGGTTTTGAATCAGTTCGGGAGATTTTGCAATCTCGGTTTGTGGCAGGGGCCATAAGTACATAGCCGTACGGAAGTTGCGTTTGCGCACAGGGAATTGCTTGTAGGTAACAGCGGTACCGTTACGGTTAACTTCCATCCCCATGGTTTGTATATTATCGGTTTGCTCGGCAATTTTCCAACGGCGTACATCCCAAAAACGCTGCTCTTCAAAAGCAAGCTCAATGCGCCTTTCGTTGCGGATAACCTCGCGCATGGCTGCCTGGCTTAAGCCGGTGGGCAATGCATAGGGGTTTAAGCCTGCCCGTTGGCGTATAGCCTGTACAGCTATGTAAACCTCGTTGGTAGGCCCATCGTACTCGTTAGCTGCTTCTGCATAATTAAGCAGCACTTCGGCGTAACGCATTAGCGGCAGCACCCGGTCTGTTGGGTGCGTAAAATCATTTGCTACGGCGTTTGGCGATAGCATTTTGTTGGTATAGTACCCGGTTTGTGTGCCCAGGTGCACTGCATCAGGCCCGGTTGGCACGCCATTAAAAGTGCCCTGGTAAATATTAACAGGCGAAAGGCCCGATGCAAGCCTGTTTTGCAAAGGTGTTTGATCGCGAATAACGGTGTAATTTAAACGCGGGTCGCGGCCTGCGTAGGGGTTTTGCGGGTCGTACCCGGATGTAGGGTCGGTTATCGGTTTACCATTTGCCATCGGGAAGGCATCAACCAATCCCTGCAACGGGAAAGCACCATTCCTGCCGGTACGCGATGGCGGCTGGAACAGGGCCTCCAGGTCGTAATTCCCCGTTTTGCTCATATACGGGAAAATATATTCGGTATTGAAACGCTTGGTAAATAGTGCCTGGAAACCGATACCGGGGGTTGAATTATCGGTATTTAAGGTAAATGTGCCGAGGCCTATAACGGCTGCTGCTGCGTCCTCAGCCGCTTTCCAGCGTTCCCTGCTGAAAGATGTATACCCCAAAACCGCGTCGTTTTTTGTGCCGGTAAGCGGTGCCTGGTTAAACAAGGGGCTTGCGGCGTAAAGCAGCACCCTCGATTTTAATGCCCAACAGGCGCCTTTAGATGCACGGCCGTAGCTTACGCCGCTTTGCGATGCCGGCAGGTCCTGTGCGGCGGCATTGCATTCGGATACGATGTAATTAACGCATTCTTCATAGGTGTTTCGGGCAACAGGGATATTATCGGTGTAGTTATAAATACTATCGCCTACCAGGTGGATGCCACCGTAGTGTTTTAACAGGATGGCATAATACCATGCCCTTAAAAAACGGGCCTCTGCCTTCATTTGTGTTTTTGCGAAGGTGTTGATTGGCGATTTAGGGAGGTTTTTAAGCAACTGGTTAACCGCGCGTATATTGTAATATGAGTTCCTGTAAGCATCATCTGTTACTACTGCTGCATTGATGGTGCCTGTTTCCCAGGCCAGCGCGGTAGAACCACCCGAGTTGTAAACCTCCGCCTCGTCTGACGATGCATCCAACCCACCGTTTGGCGTTTGGTTAAAAGCATTTGGGCCATAAGTAAACCGGTTAGCAGCAAAACTGAAATTGACATTGGTGTATATACTTGCCAGGAAGGCCACGGTATTGGCACTATCTTTAAATACCGTTTCCTCGGTTAGGTTTGTTGTGGCTGTTTGCCCCAAAAAACCATCCTTTTTACAGGATGCCAAAAGAAAAAGGGCAAGGAAGAGGGAATAAGCAACCGACTGAAAGTAAAGTTTTTTCATACTGTAGGGTTATTATAATAAAGCGGTTAAGCTTCAGCATTTTATGTTTCTTTGATAGCGAAAAATCGTTTTAGCAAACCGGGCACGAAACCGCGCTTTACAGCGCTCGTTTTACTGACCGGATAATTGGTTTATAATTATGGTTTTAATTATAGTGCTAATATAGAGCGTAAAAACGATTTAGCAAACTTTTTTAGCTCTTTTTTTATTTTTAATGATTTGCACTCCTAACCCATTATTATTTAACATTTTAATAAGATTTAAAAGAGTTATAATTAATGTTTTTAATAAAGCCTGCAAGCGCTATTTTTCCCCGTTAAAAAACCTGCTAAAAAACAATGATTGATAGGTAATAGAATTGCCCCAATATTCCCAGGAATGCCCACCCGGCCTTACGGTGTAATCGTGTGGTATTTTGCGTTCCAATAGCTTATCGTGAAGTTCCTGGTTGCCGCTGTACATAGCATCATCATAACCGCAATCGAAAGTTAAGGCAAGCGCATTGGGTTTTATTAAATAGATAAGGCTTACCACGCAGTGCTGCTCCCAAACATCGGGATGTTCGCTGTACTTGCCCAGCATCTGCTCGATGCCATAACTATCGGCAAACTGGCGTATATCTACCACGCCGCTCATGCTGCCCGCTGCGCCAAATACATCCTGGTGCTTAAACGCCAAAAACAGTGCGCCGTGCCCGCCCATGCTTAAACCGGTTATGGCCCTTGCCTTACGGGTAGCAATGGTAGAGTAGTGGCTGTCTATATAGCTTACCAACTCTTTGCTTATGTAGGTTTCGTACCTAAAATCTTTATTCGCCGGGCTATCAAAATACCAGCCGGCAAAAGCGCCATCCGGGCAAACGATGATGAAATGGTAAGTGTCGGCCAGCCTGGTAATGGCAGGGATCTTTTTTATCCAATCGGAATAATTGCCGCTGAACCCATGCAGCAGGTACATCACCGGGTATTTTTTTGATGCGGTGTAGTCGGCGGGCTTTACAATAACCGCTTTCAGGTCGCGGTTCATGGCGGCACTGTGGGTAAGCGCAGTATCAACCGTTGCGGCGCTTGCCTTTATGCCAAACGATGCGAAGCAGAGGAGCAACAAGGCGATAAATCTTTTGATATTCATAGTGTTAAATAGTGTTCTTAAGCGGTTATCGTAAGTAGCGATGGGTTTGAAACCTATCGCTACGGTTGCAGGTATATTATTTTGATGCGGTTATCTTTATACGATGGGTTTGCGGTTTATTAATGGCATAGATCTGGCTGGTTAATACGTCCATCTCTTTTTGCCAGGCATCGCGTAGGCTTTTGTAACGGGCACGGCTATAATTATCTTTATTGCCGTTTACAAAAGGGTTTTTCGGGGCGTATTTGTTAACAGAATCCATAGCGGCGTTATTGTCTTTATACAACATGCCCTTTTCTTTTAAAAAGTCGTACTCCATCCACATATAGTTCCTAAAGCGGCGTTCTATTTCCCAGCGCTCTTCGTTCAACTCGCGTATTTGTATGGCCTGCTGGTATTGCGGGGTGGTGGTAATTTCTGCCAGGTTAATGCCGGCGGCGAAATCAGCAGCAGCCCAGTTGCCCATTTTTTCGCCGTCTATCAGCAGGGTGTAAGTACCATCTTTCAAACCTTTAATGGCCAGCATTTCGCGGTTAAACTCATTGGTAAAAGGAATCACTTTCAGTGCATCCGATTGTTTTTTGCGGTTGCCCCAGCTGCGCGGAATAGTATCCAGCGGGTAAGGCAGCGAGTTGGCTAAGTAATTGAAAGATATCGATTTAGCATTTGCCGATAAATTTAATACCTTGCTGTTTATTGCCTTAGCAACTGTTTTTGTGGCAGCATTAATGGCAACATCGGCCACAACGCTATTAGCCAGTCCCTGTGTTTTGAGGAACAGGTAAGCCATCACCAAATGCCCGTCATTATCCGGGTGGATACGGTCGTTGGGGGTAAGGCTAAATGCAGTGTCTTTTAACTGCTCCCGTTTGTTGATGGCATCCATCGGGTGAAAAAAATCGACATAACCCCAATTGTTCCTTTTGGCACTGCTCTGCTGAAAATCGATCACCTTAGCAAAAGCCGCAGCTTTACCCGGGTAAATATTTTTGGTAGTGAACTTGCTGGTTTCGTCGTACGGCGAGCCCAGGATCAGTATCTTGCGGATCTCGGTATGCTTTTTCAATTTTTCTTCCAGCGCCGCGTATGTTTTATAGCTGCCCACGAGGCGGTTATCAATAAACTCCTGTGCATCCTTGCGGTACCATTCAAAATAACCGGTATCGTTCATTCCCCAGGTGAGGGTAAGCACCGTTGGTTTCCTGCTCAGCGCATCGGCATCGAACCTATCCGCCATTTGCCCGATTGCGTCGCCGCCAATGCCTACGTTAAAAAACTGCATGCGGCGGTTGGGGAAATGCGTCATATAATACAGCCAGATGTACGAGTGGTAATGCCCGCCGTCGGTAATGCTGTTGCCAACAAATGCCACGCGGTCGCCGGCCTTAAAAGGGGCAATCGTTTGGGCGTTTACGCCTGTGTACAGCCCGATGCTTATCAATAGTGAATAGAGTTTTTTCATATTTTTAGTTGATGCCCCAGTTTTTATTGGGTTTTGCGCCCATGGTTAATTCCAGCGTGCCACCCGCGGCTATCGCCGAATAATCGATGTAGCACTTGTTGTAGGTTTTACCGTTTAGCTTAGCGCTTTGTATGTAAACATTTGTTGGCGAGTTATTTTTTGCGATGATGCTAAAGGCAGTGCCTTTGGCGTATTTAGGGTCGAGTTTTAGGGTTACTTTATCAAATACGGGGCTGGTGATCTCCTGCCGGGTATCGCCCGGGGTAACCGGATGTAAGCCACTGGCAGCCAGCACATACCACGCCGACATCTGCCCAACATCCTCGTTCCCTACCAAACCCTCTACAGAGTTTTTATAGGCACGACGGCAGATCTCCCGTGTCCATTTTTGTGTAAGCCACGGCTGGCCGAGGCGGTTGTACAGGAATGGCACGTGGTGTACGGGTTCGTTGGCGTGGTTGTAGTAATCGTTCCACATCATGTTATCCGGCGTTTTGGCGAAAAGGTTATCCAGGTCGGCCAGTACTTTTTTCCTGCCGCCCATCAGCTCAACCATGCCGTCAACATCCTGCGGTACAAACCAGCCCTGCTGGTAGGGGTTGGTCTCAAAGGTTCCGTACCATTGCGTCATCCTCCCCGAATCGGGCCAGGCAATCCAGTTGCCTTTGTCATCTTTAGGGCGGAACCAGCCTTTTTCCTTGTCAAAAATGTTTTTGTACGACATGCTGCGCGCTGTGTACTTTTTAGCGTCGGCAGGGTGTTTAAGCCATGTGGCTAACTGCGCTACGCACCACTCGTTATAAGCATACTCCAGTGTTTGGGCTATGCCAATATTACCGGGCGCGAAGCCTTGCTCGCCGTTGCCAAATTTCTCCACCGAGCCTACCGACAATGCATACGCCTTATTTACATCATAATTGCGGATGCCTTTGGCGTAAGCATCGGCCAGCACAGAGGTCATGGGGTTGCCCAGCATACAACCGCTGTAGGCGTTCAGCAGCTCCCAGCGTTCGAAGTAGTTCTTCTGTTTTTGATCGGCTAGGGTAACCATTGAGTTCACCAAATCGTTCACCAACGAGGGGTTAATAATGGTTTGCAGCGGCATCTGGCTGCGGAAAACGTCCCATCCGCTGAAAATGGTGCGCTTTTTAAAGCCGGCGTTTGCATGTGCTTTGCCATCGCCGCCAGGGTATTTGCCATCCACATCGCTGATGATGCGGGGATCTATCATGGTGTGGTACAGGGCGGTGTAGAATACTTTCTTCTGCGTTAAGGTGCCGCCTTGTATAACCACTTTGGCGAGGGCATTATTCCAAAGCGCGGTGGCTTTTTGGCGTACGGCATCAAAGTTCCAGTCCTTAATTTCGGCGAGGAGGTTGGCCTTTGCACCTGCCATGCTGACGAAGGAGATGCCCGATTTCATCAGCACCTGCTCGTTGGTTTTGGTGGCAAAATTGGTATAAAAACCCAGGTGTTTCCCTTGTTTTTCTTTGGTTTTCTTTAAAATCCCGGCCTTTCCAACAACTTCCTGGTATTTATCGCTGCCAACCTCTTCGCGCTTGCGTGCCAAGCTATCCGGGATGTCGGCGCACCAAACGCCGTAGTCTTTTAACGGCTTGCTAAATTTGGCATAGAAGTAAACCATGTAATCGGCATGGCCATCGCCGTTGCCCCAGCCACCACCATCGGGTGTGCATTTCATCCAGCCCTCGATGGTGTGGGCATCCACCACCTTTACGTATTGTAAAGTGGAGGTTCCTCCTACCCGGCGGGCCAGGTCGATCTGTATACGCGATTGCTTGTTTTGGGGGAAGGTAAAACGCAGCATGCCGCTGTGGGGGGCAGCTGTAGCTTCTGCCTGTATATTGTTATCGGTGAGCAGCACGCTGTAGTATCCTGCGGATGCTTTTTCGCTTGGTTTGGCGTACATAGAACGGTAGCCGCCTTCGGGATGGGCGATGGTGCCGGCTTTGGTTTTGAGTGCGCCGGTTGCCGGCATTACCAGGAAATTCCCCAGGTCGCCAAACCAGCCTATGCCGCTCATTTGTGTAAAGGCAAACCCTTCGATGCTGGTATGCTCGTAACTGTAACCAGAGCCATTATCGCCGCCTGTAATGGTGTTAGGGCTTACCTGCACCATGCCATAAGGCGTAGTAGCCCCCGGGAAGGTTTTGCCCAGCCCATGGTAAACGCCTGCATCGGCTGTGCTGGTGCTGGCGCCGATAAAAGGGTTAACATAGGACGCTAAATTTTGTGCATGCAGCATTTGCAAGCCCGAAAGGCCCAGCGCCAGCGCGGTTATCAAATATCTTTTTGCAGGGTTGTGCATTTGCATCTTCTATAATTATTGCTGCCAAAATTTAATTACACCCCAAAAGGAGGCGTATGAACATTAACGTTCCGGCAACATTTCAAAAAAACTCGCCACTGCGGATACAGCCCGGTATTTAACAATTGGTTTATAAATAAGCTCAATATTATACAAGAAAAAACGATTTAGCAAATTTTAGCCAAATTATTTTTGCTGCCGTACTCTACACACTATGCAGCACTAAAACCGCCTTGCATTTACCAGTTTGATGGTGCGGATGCCGAATTTCGGGATACTAAGGCTGGTGCTTAGTTCTCCTTTTTTTGCCCTTAGTAACAGCAATGGCTTCCCTACCCTGCCATCCAGTTCTGTAAGCATAGCTTTGTCTGCATTGCAGCCGAATACAACCTTACCTTTAACATTGCCCGCGCCGGTGTTGAACAAGCGGACCAGCATATCGTTACCCTCAAAATTCACTGCGGAAATTTCATAGCTAACCGGTA
>NZ_CAMLOV010000223.1 GCF_946481715.1 uncultured Mucilaginibacter sp.
TAAAAAGAGCGACCAGGCCGCCTTTACCGGTATAGATGATGGCGAGAAAACCAAAACTATCAACATCAAATTAAAAGAAGATAAAAAAAACGGCTATTTTGGCAAGGTTGATGCGGGCGTTGGCACCAATGGCTACTACGAAGGTCAATCGCTTTTTAATAAATTTAAGGGCAAAAAGAAGATGTCGGCCTATGGCACCATCGGCAATACAGGCAAAACCGGCCTTGGTTGGGAAGACAACAATAAACTGGGATCAAGCGGCGGGCTACAGTTTAACGATGACGGCGGCGCTTTTTTTGATGGTAGCGGCGGCGACAACGGGCTGGATTCGTTTAGCGGGCGATATGATGGCGATGGTATACCGGTAGCACGCACCGGCGGCTTGCATTATGACGATAAATGGAAGAACGACAAGTATACTATTAACACTAACTACAAAATAGGTTCGTTATCCGTAGACGGTACGCGCAATACCATAACCCAGCAAAACTTACCTAAAGATGCTGCTGGCAAGGTAAGTACTATTAACAGTGTAACCGATCAAACCTTCGATAATTACATGTTCCGCCAGAAACTGGATGCGGCTTTCTCGATAAAGCTGGATACCACATCAACTATAAAATTCACGGTAGATGGCACTGTTAAAAACAGTACTACGCGGACTACCAATCAAACCACGAGCCGCAGGGGGGATGAGAGCTTACTTAATAAAAACGAACGTAATGTGGATAATGATGTGGATCAGCAATTATTCAATTTCTCCACTTTGTATACCAAAAAATTAAAAAAGAAGGGCCGTACCTTGTCGGTTAATTTCACTACCGGGTTTACGGACAATAAATCTAACGGCTTTTTGAAATCAAACCTTGCTCTTTACGATGAGCAAGGCCAGTTAGACAGTACCCAGGTGGTGGATCAGCTTAAAACTGACAAAACAAAAACATCCAAGGTAAATACCAACGTTACCTACACCGAGCCGATATCCAAATACCTTTCGGCGATAATAAGCTATGGCCTTAGCTTTAACAACAGCAATGCCGACCGCAAATCCTTCGACCAGAGCGCTCCGGGTGTATACAACCTGCTCAACGATTCGCTGAGCAACCATTATATATTCAACCAGGTAAGTAACCAGGGCGGGCTAAACTTTAATTACAAACGAGGTAAAAGTACATTGCGGTTCGGCACCCGTATAGCTGATGTTACCTTTAAACAAGAAGATGCTATAGGCGGCGATTTGAGAAAACGAAGCTTCACCAACTGGAACCCCAGCGCAAACTACCAATACAAGATATCTACTTACGGCTCGCTTAACATAAACTACTTTGGCAACCAAACCCAACCCACTATAGACCAATTGCAGCCGATCCGTGTAAACACCGACCCATTAAACGTGGTAATTGGTAACCCTGCACTTACGCCGTCGTTTACGCACCGCCTTAGTTTATGGTATAATATGTATAAGGTGCTTAGCGAGCAATCGATATGGTTAAATGGTAGTTATAACTTCACCACCAACCCCATCGTAAACCATGTAATTACCAATACCGCACTGGGCAAAAGCACTGTACAGGCAGTAAATTTGGCTAACCAGCGCCCATCCAATTACAACCTTAGTGTGGATATGGGCCGCAAGCTAACCGCACTGGGCATTAACCTGGGTGCCCGCGTAAGTACCAACGGCAATATATACTACAGTTTGGTTACCACGCCTAGTATAACAGAACAGCTTAACCGCACAAATTCAAACACGTATTCGGGCCAGCTAACAATATCAAAGTATAAAGAGAAAAAATATCAGATATATATTGATGCCGGACCAGATTATTCGGTAGGACAATCGTCTATACAGCCCGATAAAAACAATAATGGCCGGGGTTTTAATGCCAGTTACTATATCGAGGTTTACCTGCCGCTTAAATTCAAGATAGGTACCGATGCGCAATACCAGTATAAAGCGGCTACAGAATCAATTCCCCAAGATTTTTCACAAACTATTGTTAATGCCAGCTTGACAAAATCGTTCTTCAAGTCGGAAGCATTAAAGCTGAGCTTGCAAGGGAGAGACCTATTGAACCAAAATTCGGGCTTCAGCCGCAATTCGTTTGGCGGGAACTTTACGCAATCAAAATATACCACCATACGCAGGTATTTCATGCTATCGGTAATTTGGGATTTTAGCGGAATGGGCGGCGGAACACCGGCAAAAAAATAATACGGAATTAAAATATTAAGCTATTACACACATGAAAAAGCACTTGTTTATACTGTTGGCCTGCCTGCTTAGCAGCGGTATTTTATCGGCACAAAACGCGCATTTTACAACCTCGGGCATCATAGAGTACGAGAAGAAGGTAAATATGTACGCCGTTATCAAAAAAGTAATTAATAAGGATAACGAAAGCTGGTATACGCCGGCTTTTGAATCGTACAAGAAAAACAACCCGCAGTTTAAAACACTGAACAGCAAGATGACCTTTGGCGGCAACAAAACGTTGTATGCGCCTGTGGAGACCGAGGAAGTGCCAAGCAACAGCTGGTTTAGCGATATGCCCCTGGCGCAGCAAATAAACACCATTTATACTGACCTGAACACTTACTTTAGCATTACCAATAAAAAGGTATTTGATGAACAGTTTTTAGTGAAGGATACCGCGCGCAAAATAAACTGGAAAATTACAGATGAAACCCGCGAAATTGCAGGCTACACCTGCCGCCGCGCAAACGCCATTGTGCTGGATTCCATTTACGTAGTTGCTTTCTATTCCGACGAGATCCCGATATCCGGCGGGCCCGAATCGTTCACCGGCTTACCGGGTATGATATTAGGTGTAGCCCTGCCACACGAAAATGTAACCTGGTTTGCCACTAAAGTAACGGATATGCCCGTTGCCGAAACCTCGCTTAAAGTGCCTGCCAAAGGCAAGGCAGTTACCTATACCGGGCTATTTACCACCCTCACGCGGGTGATGAAAGATTGGGGCGAATACGGACAAAAATTTTTTAAGATATACTTACTGTAAGCCTGAGCCTCCCGTCCCTGCCAACATCCGGCCAGGGACGGGAGGTTACGCTTAAATATCTGTCACAATCGCCTCACCTGTGTCGGTATCGGCCGTCAGCGACGAATCTTTGTCATTCACGCTATCATCCGTACCAACCAATTTCCCATCAGATGAAGTAATTTCATCACCGGGCAATTTCTCCCTTAAATCTTCAGTATCGGCATGCGGGTTCACAAATTCGCCCTCCAAAGGCGCTGATAGGTTGGTTTTCTCTTCGTCGGGCTTTTGGTTAAAAACGTTTGCAGTTTCCATATTTAGAAGAATAATTAAATAGGTGGTGTAAAGCCATGCAAACCGGTCGATTGATTATTACTCAAGTTATCCGGGGCATGCCATTTAAAGTATTAATTGCACTGCATCTAAATTAATGCTGCGCAATATCCGCCAATTCGCTTACGTCGGTTTTTAATTTTCTGGCCTTCTTTTCTTTATTTTTCAAGTAATCCTGCGCGTGTTCTTTTAGTTCGGCAGCGGCAGCGTCGATATCTGCTTTACGTTTAATATACAGGTAAGTAATGGCGCCTGCAAAAATCGCCCCAAGCGCTAAGCCTGCAATCAATTTATTACTGTTATCGTGTTTTTTGAATGGGTTTTTCATGATTATGTTTTTTAAAACTAACACGCTGTTTCGGTTTTGGTTCTGATAATATTAAAATAGTGATATGTAACACTTTTATATTGTAACAACGTTACACTAAATCTTGAAAAGCATATCACTATATTTAACACATGGCTTTAATTGAACCTATCCGTAAAAACATCAACCAATTTGATGAAAAAAAACAATTTTCGGCGCCGTTACGGCTGTGGCATTGGCTTAACGCCTTGGTTATTAGTGGATCGTTGATAACTGTACTGATAAACGCTACCATTACTGATGACCACGCCAGCTCCGAACTTATAAAAGCGGAATTACAAAAATCTGGTGCAAATATTAATGATGAGCAGGTACGCTCTGCTGCGCACGCATTAAGTGACAGCGTCTGGGGTGTGCATATTTATTTCGGTTACACGCTTGCTGCTTTACTACTGTTCAGGCTCCTGCTGGAATTTTTTCAGTTGGCTGACCAAAAGTTTATACGCCAGATAAAAAGCGCCTACAATAAATTTAAAGTAACTAAGGCAAACAGGCAGGCCGCCCGTCACGAATTGACTGTAAAAACCATTTACAGTATATTTTATATACTTTTAATTATTATGGCAGTAACCGGTCTGTTTTTGGCTTTCGAAGACGCTATGCAGCCTTATAAAGCCATCAGGCATTCGGTTAAAGAGGTCCACGGCTTTTGCATGTATTTAATAATCGCCTTTATTTTGGTGCACCTAGCAGGAGTATACCTAGCCGAATGTAAAGCAGGTAAAGGAATAGTATCCGATATGATAAACGGAGGCGGGGCTAACAATAATTAACCCCGCCCGTGCAGAAAACGCAATTTTATTTAAACTTTAACGCGAGCGTTACAATATTTGAATTTAGCCCGGTGGAGCGCATGTAATGCCCGGCGCGCAGCTCTAAGGCTGTTAAATGCTGCGATCCTAATACGCCCCCGGGTGGCGTTAACCTTAAATTTGCCCCTACAAAATTACTGTGCATGCTGGATAGGTCGTAATCGCTGGAATAAAACTCATCATTGGGGTTATGCTGCCCATAGGGCGCAAAATATCTGGTACCTGTTTGAGTGTTATACCTGTAAAAGGGGCTTACCGATATAAATGAGGTAAGCTTTACAGGTATCTCCAGTTCGGCGGTATTGGCGCGTATGCCCCAGTTATCCATATAATATCGGTAAAACAGCCTCACGATAAAATGGTCGTCTAAAAAATAATTAAAGCGCACACCTATGGGGAGCTTGTAACGGCTATCGGGCAGGTTTTCTACCCGTACAGATCCATCAGTAAAATAATCGCGCTGGTATTTGGTAGCCAGCAGGCCGTGCTGGTAAGACGGTTCTACAATTATCGCCATTTGCAGCCGTGTGCTTATCACCTGCGAAAGTGAAAAGGATGTACTAAAAGAATTACGCGGCTTGCTATCAACCGGCAGGTGGTCTTCCTTATCCGAGCCGGAACCATAGCCCGGCGGACGCAGTTCAACCGGCAATATCACTTTCCATTTATCTAAAAACACCTGCGCTTTAAAATCAAACTGCGTGTTTTTATCTTTCGATACACGAGTTAAGTTGATACCCGCGCCAAAGGATTGGTAATCAAACTCGCGCGAGTAAGATCCGGTTATGCCAAAGGCATTGCCTGTTTTATCGTCAGATACCGTCCAATTTAACGAAGGGTATATCCGCATATCCTGCCTCGATGCTGATGATATACTATTGGGGTCTATTTTATCAGATGATGCCGAGGTATAGGTATCTACGCCAAGCTCAAAATTAAAAGTATGCTTCTTTCCCGATTTGCTGTAACGCGACATTTGCAGGTCAATAGTGTTGGCAAAATCGGTAAGTTTTTCTGTACCAATACCACCTGTAACAGCCGAGTTATTTCCATTTTGATTATAGTAGGCCGATACAAAATTTACTTCATCAATTTTCAGCTTACGTGCTTCGTAATTAGTAGAGTCTTTAACAGGTACGGGCTTTGTTTGCGCGTGCGATGCTAATATACCAAGGTACATAGCAATTACGCCTAAATATAATTTTCTCATTTTTTAACGCTTAAACAATTAGTTACACCCACACCCGCCGCCGCTTTTGCCTCCGTTTGCACCTGAGGCGCCTTCGCGGTACAGCTGAAAGCTTTGCTCGAATTTTTGGGATTTGCGTGCCGAGAGTTCCATCTCCGAATCGTTTAACCGGTTTTTTTGGTAAGGCTTTACCGTTTTGCATGATGATAGCCCGGCTATAAAGCCAAGGCAAACCAACGCAACAATCAATAGGGGCTTTTTATTCATGTTGGGTTATTTTATATTAATATTATCAGAAGTATAAAGGGCATCGTTGTCGGTTATAATTACACAGGCTACATGATTGAGCTGGTTAACAAGATTAAGGCCTACCCTGGCACCCATAACAGTTATAGGCGTGGCCAGTGCATCTGCAAATTCGGCGCTTGGGGTAATAACGCTTACACTTTTAATACCAGTTACCGGCAACCCTGTTTTTGGATCGATAGTGTGCGAATAACGTTTACCATTGATAAGCGCATATTTTTCGTAATTACCCGAGGTGGCAATAGCCATGTTGCTGATATTTAATGCCGAAAAAGGAGTTTGCTTATGATTGGGATCGGCAATGGCTATTGTCCAGGGCTTACCGTTAGGCTGCATCCCCCAGGTTACTAAATCACCGGCTGCGTTTACGATACCGCTTTTAACGCCGTTTTGTTGCAAAATAGCTTTGGCCCTATCAGCTGCATAACCTTTTCCGATGCCCCCAAAACCGATACGCATCCCCGTTTCCTTTAAAAATACAGTAGTGTTTTGTTCACCGAGTATGATATTGCGGTAATTGATGAGCCCTACAGATTCACGGGCCAGGGTCGCATCAGGCAATGCCGTCATATTTACATCGAAGTTCCAAAGCCGCTTATCTATCGAACCATAAGAAATATCAAACGCACCCTGGGTTAATTCAGAAATTTTTAATGAGCGGCCTATCAAATCAAAAACTTCCTGGCTTACCTTTACCGGCGCGAAGCCCGCATCCGCGTTAACCAGGTTAGTCTCGCTATCATCACTAAAAGTTGTAAGCAGCGCTTCTATTCGCTTTATTTCTGCAACAGACGCATCTATTTGCTGGTTTGCCCAGTCTTCATCTTCGGCAACCACGCTTATCTCGAACCGGTTACCCATTAGCTTGAGTACACGCTGATAGACGGATAGTGGACCTGTTACATTTTTAGCGGTTTGCATTTACGGTTTGATTTACCTGCGCAACAAAGGCAGCGGCTGTTTCGTTTGGAAACCCATCCCAATCTTTTAAAACCTTGCCATTTTCGTCGACTAATAAAGTATAAGGGAACTTTCCTTCTGGATTATATTTCTCAGCAAGTGCTTCATTACGCCTTACCTGCGCTTCGTCCAATTTGTTTTTTTTCTGTCTCGGGAAATCGGCGCGTACCAGTAACAAGTGATCTTGTGCATACTGTTCAAACGTTGTTGATTCTAATATTTCCTTACGCAAACGGATGCATGGGCCACACCAATCCGAGCCGGAGAAATTTATCACAATGAGCTTGTGGGATTGTTTTGCCTCTTTTTGAACCTCAGCAAAATTGCCAGACCATGTTATAGATGGAATAACAAAAGCTATTAAAATAGCAACTAATAATTTCATAATTTTCCTATTAAGATAAACCCTTAACGATGTGCCCGTTAATATAGTATTGTAAACCGTTAAAAGCCTATTTTCCGGACCGGTTGTAACAGCGCCATTTTTGGTGAAAGTAGCGCCATGGTTATTGCAATAAAAGCGATGATTGCGCCCCCTGTAAGTTAAAGGGTAACTCTCGTGCGTGCAAGATGGTTGTACTGCAATACGCATGCCGGCGGTTGTGCGTGCCACCATGGATGCACGCTGTCATTTATACAGGTAAAACGTGCTTTTACCTTAGTGCAATAATACATGTCAATCCTGTAGAAATTAGGGATAAAGAGAAGGTGTGGAAAGTATATGGCAAGAAGAGGCCTTGAGCGTATAAAAAAACCCGTATAAACAAAGAAACCCCCAAGCTTACGCAAGGGGGTTTAACTTTAAGATTTGGCACCGACCTACTCTCCCACATTTTACTGCAGTAC
>NZ_CAMLOV010000224.1 GCF_946481715.1 uncultured Mucilaginibacter sp.
GCGGGTAAGCGCCAATGCCATCAATGATGAAAACATCGTTCCCCCATCGCCATTTTGCGACATTCCCTTTATGAAATGTTATTGTATTGCGAAAAAGATGGTTGTACGAGGATAGACTACTTTTTTAGCAAGATATTACCGGCATTTGGCGTATAAAAAGCCCTTGTTGCAATACTTTTATCATAAAGCATGCAACATTGCCCCTGCTGATGGTAAGCCGTGGTTTGGGCTCATTATTTAAGCTGGCAATTACCATTTTATCTTTTGATGAATTGGTAAGCCCTACGGGGCGTAATATGGTATAATTTAAAACAGATGCAGCAAATATACCCTCTTGCCGCTCGTGGTCGCGGTAGGCAACGCCTACATTGCTATAATCTATAACCAGTTTAAACCACCAGGGGATGTCATTGCGCGTATTACCTGTCCCCCAGGCAGAAGTTACAATAGCCCTGCTGATGTTGTGCTTTGCTGCCAGTTCGATAACACACTTTGCCGTTTCGGACAAAAAATTGGCCGGCGTACGCAGATTTGCCCATGGAAAATCGGACGTGCGGGAGATATTAAGGGCGCTAACAATAGCTTCGCAGCCTTGCATGGCTTTATCCAGCGCGGCTTTATCCGTAGGTAACCCTTCAAATATTTGCAAGTTAGGGTGGGTTATATCCAATTTGCTTTTATCGCGCAGCAAAACATTTACTTCGTAGCCATTGGCAAGTGCCTGCTGCAAAAGCAGTTTGCCGGTGCGGCCGGTAGCACCTAATAGGAGTATCTTCATATGATGCGCGTATTTGAATTCATGAGTGCTCTGTTTTATTATTTAACGCTCCCCATCAACCCATCGTTAAACTTTAGCAGCAAGTTAAACAGGTCTTCGTACTCATTCAATGGCAGCGTAGCGCTAATATCGTAAATATCATGGTAGGCCTTTATCCCTCCCAGGGTGTACATAAAAAACGCAGGCACGCCTTTCTCGCTAAAAAAGTAATGGTCGCTATTGGCAGCCTTGCCGCGCGAGTTTACTTTTACCAGGTAATTCCCTTTTTCGTTTACCTTTTTCAGCAGGGCAAACTCGTTGGGGAATACCGACGCATTTACTACTGTGATGCCATCCACACCGGTGCCTTCCAGATCGAGGTTAGTAAGGAAGCGGATGTTTTTTAAGTTGATCAACGGGTGTTCGGTAAAGTATTTCGAGCCTAATAAGCCAGCTTCTTCTCCCGCAAAAAATATAAAAGCCATAGTGTAAGGTTGGGGGTGTTCGCCGTAGTATTTAGCCAGGCTGAGCACTTGTGTTACCCCGCTTGCGTTATCATTTGCCCCCGGGAAATAGGTTTTATCGCCCATGCCGCCCAGGTGGTCGTAATGAGCCGTGAATACGATAATGGAATCGGGTTTGGAGGTACCCTTCACCAACCCGCAAATGTTGCCGGTTTTAAAATTGGCAACAAACTTGTTTTCGATATCCACCTTGACGGTTTGCGGCAGCGTGGTTTGTAGTTTTTTATCCAACTGAAGTACCGTATAATCCAACACCGTTTGCTCTGCCGACCAGGTTAGCTTATTCTCCAGCGTAACAATGATGCGGTTAGCCTGGTCGATAAAATGGATACTATCCTGCTGCACCAGTTTCCCCTCTCCTTTTACGCCTTTGCTATCGGGTGTAACCAAAAAATCCTTGCCGGGTACAAGCGGAACGCCGTTTATGGCAACGTCCACCTTACCGGGGAAGGTGTTTACAGAATAGCTAAAGTCCTGCAGGTAGCTTTTGCCGCTCATGGGTTTTACGCCATAGCTTTTAAGTTGGGCGCTGATAAAATCGGCTGCCTTGCCCATGCCATTGTTGGTGTAGCCGCGGCCCCAAAAATATTTAGAGGTAAGCGTATCTACCATTTTACGGGCAAATTTAATATCTTGGGCTTGCGTTATTTGGGTGGCGAAGAGGAATAAGGTTAGGAGTTTAAGTTTCATAATTACGTAATGGAAGGTACTAATCTACATAATTGTGTACACGAATTTCACGAATGGCGCGAATTTCACAAATTAAGATGAGGGGTAATTCATTAATGTTGCGGCATTTAACATTCGTGAAATTAGATTTAATTCGTGAAATTAGTGTCTCTCAATCTCTCAAACCCAATATGAACTACTTCTACAAATTTTTCTTTGCTATAGCAGGTTTATTTAGCTTTAGTTCTAATCTTTCCGCCCAAAATAAACTACCTCAATTACTTATCCGGCTGGATGATATCGGTATGAATCACTCCGTAAATATGGCGATGGAGCAGGTGGCAAAAACCAGGATGCACTTCTCGGCTTCGGTGCAGTTCGCCTGCCCCTGGTATCAGGAAGCTGTTGCGATACTAAAAAAGAATCCGCAGATAAGCGTTGGCGTACACCTCACCCTTACTTCCGAGTGGCGCTATTATCGATGGGGGCCGGTTTTGGGCAAAGATGCCGTGCCAAGTTTGGTAGACAAGGTGGGTTATTTCCGCCAGTCGACAGGCGATTTTGCCAGAGGCGGCTACAAAATGGAGGAAGTAGAACTGGAGCTTTCTGCCCAGATAGAACGTGCGCTGGCAACCGGCTTAAAAATCACCTACATCGATCCGCACATGGGCGTGGCATTGTCTACCCCGGCGTTGCGTGTACTTACCGAAAAACTGGCCCATAAATACAAGCTGGCCATATCGCCGCTAAGTAGTGTAAGTTATTTCGGTGAAACCTATTTGGAAATGTGGGGTGAACCTGTAGCCACTAAAAAGAAAGCATTTTTGGCTTACGTAAGCAGCAAACTAAACCCCACCCGCCCAAATTTGGTGGTTATACACGTTGCCCAAATGGGACCCGAAATGGATGCCCTGTTTGATATGAACGCAAGTATGATGAACACCAAAGAAGGCAAACCCCTCACCAGCTTTCACCGCCAAACCGAACTGAACATGCTGTTAGCACCGGAGTTTAAAATTATGCGGGGCAAGAACTTCCAGGCCATTAATTATGAGCAGATGCTAAAAGGCAAAGATATTAGTGTGTTGAATGCAGTGGATGGGAAGTAATTGAAAATATTCTTAGCATGAATAAATACTTAGGCTTTTTTATAGTCCTGCTTACTGTCGTTTTATTTCAGGAAGAAGCCTATGGTCAAACCCCAACTTGGGGGAAAATTTATAAAGTCGGCGATTTTCTCATCCACTCAAAAGATGCGATGAAGGTTGATCTATATCTGAAGCCTAACAACGTTCAAAATCCTCAACATCGGGATACATTATACGAGGACCAACACTACAGGATATTGGGCAATGCGGATCTATTAATTGGTATATACAGGAAATATTATGTAAACTATAATTTTTCGGCTTACAGGGTTACCTTATACAAAGGCAAACTCGCCCCACCAAATTTCAAAACCGACCCATCGGCTTACGAATTCCGCACCCAAATAAAAGATCAATGCAAAGCTGAAGGCGTTAATTTTGCGGGGCATTTTACCCTGGTGCAATGGGGCTGTGGAACGGAATGCGCAGAAACTGCTATTGTAGACAGGATAACAGGGACGATATTTTATTCCAGCTTAAATAAACCGTATGACTACGCTTTTAATACCATTGCCTGCAAACCCAATAGCAGCATGGCAATTATGAATGATTGGATGCTTGAGGAGTTTAAAGGGTATGTGTATTGCGGCAAAGAATATTGGAAATTGAAAGTTGCCAAATGGACCGGTACTAAATTCCAACTTTTAGCTATTCAGGATTAAACCGGCAACGTTGGGTCTACCTTCGCGGTAACTTTTTTATAGATGGAGAATCCGCCGTAAGCATAAACCACTGCAATAAATATATACACCCACACCGATATATTGCGCCCTGCGAATATCAAATAGGAATATGGAATACTAAAGCATACACAAGCAATGAGCAACTGTGTCATAAATGGTTTTTTGTTGCGCATGTTTTTGATCACCCAGCCCAGGAAGAAGAAAAACAGCGGCTTGCTTACCAGGTAAAGTATTGCCAGCAACAGCGGATTTACGTCGTGCTCCTCGCCCAGGCTAAACAGCCAATCCTTAAAAATGTTAAAATATTCTACCATTAATTGCAAGGTAGGATATTTTATACAAACGCCAACCAATAAAAAACGCCGGAGCAATGCCCGGCGTTTCCATCGCTATTATGTCACAGGTATTTAATCCGCTTTTAAGCCGTACTTCTCGCTAAATTTGCGGTACAGTTGTTTGTGCAGGTTATCCAGGTTTATGCTGCGGCCTTGTATATAGGCTGTTTCTACTTTCAGGGTGATCATGTCCAGCGCATCGCCGGCAGAGATGAACAGATTAGCGTCCTTACCTACCTCCAGCGAGCCGGTTGTTTTATCGATACCCAAAATTTTGGCATTGTTTAAAGTGATCATGGATACCGCCTGCTCTTTTGTTAGGCCATAGCCCACCGCTTCCCCGGCCTCGAAAGGCAAGTTACGCTGGCGCCAAAAGCCGGTGCCGGTAAGGCCATATAGTACGCCTGCATCCTGCAATATTTTTGGCATTTTGTAGGGCAGGTACACATCATCCTCGTCCCTGTCGGGCAGGGTTTGCGTTTCGCGGAGGATAACCGGTACATTGTTCTCCTTCAAAGTTTCGGTAACTAAATAGGCTTCCTTACCGCCTACAATTACTGCCTGTACGCCAAACTGTTTAGCAAAAGCAACCGCCTGCATTATCTGCTTGGCTGCATCGGCATTAATAAATAGTTTTTTGCTGCCGTTAAACAAGCCTTTCATCGCCTCGAAGCGCAGGTTTGATATGGCAGGCTTAGCACCTTCGCTATAAGCTTTTGCTTCGCCGAACAGCCGGGTAATGGCACCAATGGCCTTTTGCGCCCGTTCCGCAGGGGTTTCAGCGGGTGCACCCGGGGCTGCGGGCCCCCTCCTGCGTGCCGGTGCTGCCGACGGCCAATTGAGGTGGATAGCCATATCGGTTTTGTAGGCAGCATCTTCCCAGTTCCAGGCATCAAGCTGCACTACAGACGATTCGCCTGAGATGAGGCCGCCGCTTGGTGCAGGCTGCGCTAATAAAATGCCGTTGCTGCGTACGGTAGGTATTACTTTACTATCGGTATTATAGGCGATTATAGAACGTACATGCGGGTTTAGTTCGCCGGTTTCTTCATCATCCACCGTACCGCGAGCGCCCGATTCTACTTCTATTAAACCCAAAGTGGTCATGGGGGCGATGAAACCGGGGTATATTTGTTTGCCTGTTGCGTTAACCACTTCATAGCCTGTTGCCGGGCCTGCGCCCTCGCCAATGGCGGTAATTTTGCCTTTATCGAAGGCGATATAACCGTTGTTGATCACTTGTCCGTTGCCCACGTGGATGGTAGCACCAGTGATCATAACGGGTTTGCTTTGCGCTTTGGCCGGCAATATATTTGCCTGCGCAAACGCGAGGGTGGTGCCAAGCAATAATCCCCCTATGCTTAATAATGTTGTTTTCATTGTCGTTGTCGTTTGGGGGTTATCGTATTTTACTTGCTGCCTGTTTTGCTGCACGTTCTTTTTCCATTTGGGTATAGTCGTCGGCTACTACAAAATTTTCTTCCTCTAAAGTTTCGCACTGGTAAGCGCGTGGCTTGCGTGCGCCACCCGGCTTTTGGGTATTTTGCCCGGCGTTTTTCAGTTCCAGCATTTTTTGGATAATGCGCGCTGCGTCGGTTTTAACCGCTTTTTGCTTTTCGGCATCCTGAGAATAATCCCAGTATAAAATACCATCAACATAGGTTTTCTCCGCGACAGCGTAAATACTCAACGGGTTGGCCGACCATACCACAATATCCGCATCCTTACCCGCCTTTATACTGCCAATACGGTTATCTACGTGCAGCATTTTTGCCGGGTTAAGGGTAACCAGTTTAAGGGCATCCTCCTGGCTCATGTTACCATAGGTTACCGCTTTTCCGGCTTCCTGGTTTAGTCGGCGGGCCATTTCCTCATCGTCCGAATTAAAGCCTGTAACCAACCCAACTTCGTGCATCAGCTTGCCGTTGTATGGGATAGCCTCCGCAACCTCATTTTTATAAGCCCACCAATCGCTAAAGGTAGAGCCTGCAATGTTGTGCGCTTTCATTTTGTCGGCCACTTTGTAGCCTTCTAAAATATGGGTAAAGGTGTTGATCTTAAAGCCTATCGAATCGGCTACGTGCATCAGCATATTAATTTCCGATTGCACGTAGGAGTGGCAGGTAATAAAGCGTTTGTTATCCAGTATTTCGGCCAGTGCTTCCAGTTCCAGGTCGCGGCGCATTGTGTTGCCCTTTACGGCACGCGCTGCCTTATATTCTTTAGCACGGGTAAAGGCATCAATGTAAACCTCCTCCACACCCATACGTGTTTGCGGAAAGCGCAGTACCGAACCCGGTGTAATATTGTTATTACTACCCTTTACGTTCTCGCCCAGCGCGAATTTGATAAAGCCATCAGAGCCCTCAAACTTAAGTTCCTCGGGCAATAAGCCCCAGCGAAGTTTTATCAATTGAGTTTGCCCGCCAATAGCGTTTGCCGAACCGTGCAGGATATGCGAAGTAGTAACCCCACCCGCCAACTGGCGGTAAATGTTGATGTCTTCGGCGTCAATTACATCGGCCATACGCACTTCTGAGGTTACCGATTGCGTACCCTCGTTAATGCCGCCTGTTGCTGCAATGTGCGAGTGCTCGTCCACAATACCGGCAGTAATGTTTTTGCCCGTTGCATCAATCACTTTTGCATTCCGCGCGGCCAGGTTTTTGCCTACGGCTTTTATTTTTCCATTTTCTAACAGTACATCAGTATTCTGCAGGATGCCGTCTTTCTCGTTAGTCCAAACGGTGCCATTTTTCAGCAACACGGTTTCCGTTTTTGGCAGTTCGGTATAACCGTAAGGCGCAAAAGGGTAAATAACCGGGCCAACCGTTAAATTTGGTTTAGGCGTAGGCTTTGGTGTTTGCCCCGCAGGTGCGGCGCCAGTATAAGTGGCACTAAATCCTGTTGAACTTCCATCAGGCAAGATTGCGTTACCGCGAATGGTAATTGGCGATACCGAAGAAATATGCCCCGCCAAACGGATAACACCCGCTGGCTTAGCCTTATAGTTGAAATAGATGTTTACATCATCGCCGGTACGGGTAATGGTGCCTTTCACTTTTACGCTGTCGGTACCTGTGCGTTCTATATTTACCTCGTAAGTGCCCGGCGTACCGCCAATTTTTAATACGGTGTTGGCAAAGCCATCGCCGGTTAAAGTGTATGTACCGCGCAGGTCGGATACATCCATTTTGGATACCACGTATTGGCGGCCTTCCACCCAGTTTTCGTATATCACGTTCTCGGCCTTAAATAAACTATCGGAAGTGATAATAAAGCTGGCCAGTTTGCCTTTTGCCAGGGTACCCACCTTATCGCCCACGCCCAGCATTTCGGCAGGGATGGTGGTTAGGGAATTAAGCGCTTGCTTCTCCGTTAGCCCATAGCTGATGGCGCTGCGCAAGTTTACCCAGAAATCTTTTGCGCTGGCGATACCGTAAGAGGTAAGCGCGAATTTAATGCCTGCTTTTTCCAGCGCGGCGGGGTTGGTTGGGGCAAGTTCCCATGCTTTTAATTGCTCGTAGCTTACGCTGCGGGCATCAAGCGGGTCTTCGATGTCGTATGGGGCAGGAAAGGTTAGCGGAACGATAAGCGTACTACCCGTGGCCTTTACCGCAGCTATACGCTGGTACTCCAGCCCAT
>NZ_CAMLOV010000225.1 GCF_946481715.1 uncultured Mucilaginibacter sp.
AATGCCCCAGGTTTGCTGATATAGTGAGGATGGCGGTAGTATCGTGCCGTTTAAAGGCTTTTACCAGCCAGTAGTAATTGGCGTTGATAACCCATGGCACGGTGCCATATTTGTTGAGGGTATCGCTGCTGTATTTGGCGGCGGCATCAATCCAGTGCTGTGGCATCGTTTTAAAGGGCTGCTTGCCGTAATGGTCGGCATCGAAGAAATGGTGTGGGGCTTCCAGCGAGTCTACATAGCGCTTTTTATCGGCGCTTATGGCGTGCTCGGTTAGGTAGTTAATATTTGCCCTATAAAAGCCTGCCATGCCCTTAGGCAGCGTAAAAACCGCCAGCCGGTGTATGCGGTAATGCGCAAAGAATCCCCAGGAGGTGCAGAGGGTAAGGATAGTGAAAGCAGATAGGAAGAGTAGGAGAGGGCGCTTCATTAAGGGTTGTCTGAACTCGAATTTTGTGGAATTTGACGAATTTACAGAATTAACGGCGTGGCGATATATCAATCCTAATAAATTCGAAAAATTCAAATAATTCTATAAAATTCGAGTTCAGACAATGCGTTAGGGATAGCAGCGGAAACCCCGGAATGAAGTCCCCACTTCTATCAGTGGGATGGAATGAGGAGTTGCAGCGTATAGCCCGGGCCGAAGGCAACGCCAAGATTGGTGAATAGTGAATGGTTAAGTAGTTAGTGGTGCAATGTCTACCAGCAAGTTTTTCTATACTACATATTACAACCAAAAAACTCACCATTCAACCACTCACCATACAACCGCCCACTCAATCAACCATTCACCGGCAACAAACACTGTCCGTCCGTTTTCAGGTGCGGAATTTTGCGGACAGTTCGGCAAAAACGCTACTCAGCAATCATCCCAATCTAACTTAATCAACCAATCCTGCAACTAAATTAAAAATGTGTTTGCAAATTAAATTTTATCAAGCTATATTTGCACCTCTAAAAATAAAGAAAGAATAACAAAGCTGTACGATGGCAAATCATAAATCATCCTTAAAAAGAATCAGGTCAAACGCTGCGAAGCGTCTGCGCAATAGGTACCAGGCAAAAACCACCAGGAACGCTATTAAAAAACTAAGAGGTACAACAACTAAGGTTGATGCTACTCCTTTATTATCAAAAGTGATCTCTATGTTAGATCGTTTGGCTAAAAAGAACGTTATTCACAAAAACAAAGCTTCTAACAACAAATCTAAGCTTACCAAATTTGTAAATACATTAAGCTAATAGCTTAACACGATATATTAAAAAGGGGTAGTGCGCTAAGCATTACCCCTTTTTTTTGTTGCTATCTGAATCAAAATTTACAGAATTTTAGAATGAACAGAATCTAAAAAATGTCATTGACAGAGTTATTCGGCTTGCTGTTATTCTGAAAATTCTTTAACCCTGAAAATTCTGATTCAAACATATATTCCCTATTTTAGGCTGATAAAACCAACCTAATTGGAAGACTACGGTAACAATTTAAGTATAAAAAGCTGGGCAGAGGAAGACCGCCCACGCGAAAAACTAAGCGGGCAGGGGCGCCGTGCCCTTACCGATGCCGAACTTATTGCCATACTAATTGGCAGCGGCAGCCGTAACGAAAGTGCCGTAGAGCTAAGCAAACGCATCCTGCACCATTACGAAAACGACCTGAACAAGTTGGGCAAAGCAAGCATAGGCGAGCTATCTAAATTTAAAGGCATCGGCGAAGCCAAGGCTATCAGCATTATCGCCGCACTGGAAATTGGCCGCCGCCGCGGCGAAACCGAAACTAAAGCACCCGAAATATTAACCTGCAGCCGCGATATTTACAACGTAATGCGGCGCCACCTGATGGACCTTAACCACGAGGAGTTTTGGATACTGCTGGTGAGCCGGGCATCAAAGGTGCTTGGCAAAGAACTGATAAGCAAGGGTGGTTTAAACGGCACCGTTGCCGACCCGCGCATAATTTACCATGTGGCCATACAACACCAGGCAAGCAGTATTGTGCTGATACACAACCATCCATCGGGTACCCTTAAGCCAAGCCGCGATGATGTTTTCCTCACCAAAAAAATGGTAGAGGCAGGCAAGCTGTTGGATATAAACGTGATAGACCACCTCATCATCACCGATAACGGGTATTATAGCTTTGGGGATGAGAATATGCTTTAGAGATTTCGCTACTACGCAATGACGCGATGGTGTGTAATTCCGAAATAAATTGCAAACAAGACCGGCATAGTGGCGTTTTAGTTTAACAAAGCAAAACCCACAAGCCATGATACAACCAGACGGTACCGACGACACCTTACAGCAAGACGACCAGGTAAGCCAAAACGACGAGCAAATGAGCCAGCAGGATATCCACTCCAACGGCTTCGATGAAACCAACGAGCCTATTGGCGAAATTGACGAAAGCGCACCATTGCAACGAGCTTACGATGCAGCCGAATCTGCCTATACCCTCAATTTGGATGAGGATGGCGATGATTTGGATGAGGATTAAATTTTTATTGCTATCAATATTATCACCGCGTCATTGCGAGGAACGAAGCAATCTCTAAGCTAAGCAATAATCGCTTTGCATATCGGGAGATTGCTTCGTTCCTCGCAATGACGCTTTTTTTTAAATCTAAAATCGTAATTCGTAAATCTAAAATTCCTTCCGCCTTTCCCCCTAAATTGTATCTTTGCCGATTATCATTCTGCTATAATGAAGATATCGTACAACTGGCTTAAAGAATTTATTGATACGGATAAAACCCCCTCAGAGTTATCTACCATACTCACCGGTACAGGTTTGGAGGTAGAGAGCCTGGAGAAGGTACAGGCTGTACCCGGCGGGCTGGAAGGGCTGGTTATTGGTTACGTACTGGAGTGCGTCAACCACCCCAACAGCGACCACCTGCACATTGCCAAAGTAGATGTTGGTGGCGTAGAGCCCCTTAACATTGTTTGCGGCGCGCATAACGTGGCGGCAGGGCAAAAGGTGGTGGTGGCAACCGTAGGCACTACCGTACACCCAACCGTTGGCGAGCCCTTTAAAATAAACAAATCGAAAATACGCGGCGAGGCTTCCGAAGGGATGATATGCGCCGAAGACGAAATAGGTTTAGGTACCGACCATGCGGGTATTATGGTGCTTGATGCCGATGCCAAAGTAGGCACCCCTGCTAAGGAATACTTTAAACTGAACGACGATTATATGTACGAGATTGGCTTAACGCCAAACCGTGCAGATGCAGTATCGCACCTGGGCACAGCCCGTGATATCGCGGCGTTCCTGAAGATAGGCATCACCAAACCCGATGTTAGCGCTTTTAAAGTAGATAACAACAGCAGCCCTGTTGAGGTGGTGGTAGAGAACGTACAGGCTGCACCAAGGTATGCCGGCGTAACTATTTCCGGTATCGAAGTAAAAGAGTCGCCTGCTTGGCTTAAAGAGCGTTTGGCTGTTATTGGTGTACGCAGCATTAACAATGTTGTGGATGTTACCAACTACGTACTGCACGAATTGGGCCAACCCCTGCATGCCTTTGATGCCGCCGCCATTACCGGTAACAAAGTGGTGGTAAAAACAGTAGGCGAAGGAACCATATTTAAAACGCTGGATGATGTTGACAGGAAATTATCTGCCGATGACCTGATGATATGCAATGCCGGCGAGCCAATGTGTATTGCCGGTGTATTTGGCGGTATTAAATCGGGTGTTAGCGCAGCTACTACCAGCATCTTTTTAGAGAGCGCATACTTTAACGCGGTATCGGTACGTAAGACAGCGAAAAGGCACGGTTTAAAAACCGACGCGTCGTTTCGTTTCGAGCGCGGTACCGATCCTGACATGCCGGTATTCGCCCTAAAGCGCGCAGCCTTGCTGATACAGCAGGTAGCGGGCGGCGTGGTATCGTCTGAAATATTCGATCATTACCCTAACCCGGTAGCGCCTTTTGATATTGAGGTAGCTTACAAAACCATCGACAGGCTCATCGGCAAAGCCATCGGGCACGATACGATCAAAGCTATCCTGACCGGTTTGGATATCCAAATTGTTGCCGAAACCGAAGAAGGCTTATCGCTAAAAGTAGCCCCTTACCGCGTAGATGTAACGCGCGATGTGGATATTGTGGAAGAGATACTGCGTATTTACGGTTACAACAATATCGAGATCCCAACGCAGATCCGTGCATCGCTTAACAACTCCATCCGCCCCGAGAAAGATACCGTGCAAAACGCCATATCCGATTTGTTGAGCGCTAATGGATTTAACGAGATCATGAACAACTCGCTCACCAAATCGAGTTACTCAGACGATCTGGAGCACGCCGTAAAAATATTAAACCCGCTCAGCAGCGATCTGGACGTAATGCGGCAGAGCATGCTTTACTCGGGGTTGGAATCTGTTGCTTACAACCAAAACCGCAAGGCTGCTGATTTGAAACTGTACGAGTTTGGCAAGGTATACAGCTTTGCAGATGAGAAATATGTAGAGCAGCAACGCTTCTCCATCTTTTTAACTGGAGCTTTTAAAACCGAGCAATGGAACGGCAAGGCAGTAGCCGCATCGTTCTACAATTTAAAGGCGGTTGTTGATGGCATCCTGAAAAAACTTAGCATTACCGATTTTACTACAGAAGAAACAACAGCCGGCGGCTTTGCCTACGGCTTGCAATACCTGCGCGGTAATAAAGTGCTGGTAGGCTTTGGTTCGGTAGGCGCTGCTGCCCTTAAAAAGGCTGATGTGGACAAGGAAGTTTTCTATGCCGATTTCGATTTCGATGTGATACTGAAGCTGGTTCGCAAAAACGTGATCGTGTACCAGGAAGTAAGCAAGTTCCCGGCAGTAAGGAGGGATTTGAGCATGCTGGTAGATAAGAGCGTAACCTTCGGACAGTTGAAGCAGATAGCCGGACGGACGGACAAAAAGCTGTTGAAAGAGGTGAACGTGTTTGACGTGTACGTGGGCGATAAGCTCCCGGCCGGCAAAAAATCGTATGCCCTCAGCTTTATTTTGCAAGACACCGAAAAAACTTTAACTGATAAGGCAATTGATGCCACGATGCAGAAATTAATTTATAATTTAGACAAAGAAGCAGGAGCGGAGATAAGAAAGTAAGTTAGAAAGGTTAGTAAAAGTTGGAATGGCTTGAAAAGATAGACCTTCAATCACTTTAACATTTGCAACCTCTACAACCCTTCCAACATTTGCAACCTTTTTAACATTTTTAACTAAAGATGCCTTCAGTAGCAGAACAATTAACAAAAGTTGTATATAAAACCGAGCGGTTGATAGAGCTTTGTGCTGCGTTGCAGGAAGAAAACGACCTGCTTAAACTGGAAAGCGATGCGCTTAATGCGGCGCTTGATGCCAGCAAAAACAAGACGAAAGACCTGGAGGAAAAGCTTCGTGTATTGAAACTGGCAAAATCTTTTTCAGAAACAAATGAAAAAAGTGTTGACATTAAGCAAAAAATTAACGACTTTGTGCAGGAAATAGATAAGTGTATTGTATTGCTGAAAAAGTAATACGAAAAGTGAAAAGCTCAAATGGGAGAAATCTCAATAAAAATAAATATTGCCGACCGTGTTTACCCTTTAAAAGTGAACATGGAAGAAGAAGAGATAATAAGAAGGGCAGCCAAACTGATTAACGACCGCATAAAGGAGTACCAGGAGAATTATGCGGTTAGGGATAAACAGGATTTGCTTTCGATGTGTGTGTTGCACTACGCAACATCTTCGTTAAAAGCGGATAAGAAAGTTACGTCGGACGATTCTGAAGTAACGGAAAAGGTTTATCATTTAGATCATTTACTGACCGATTTTTTTTCTAAACAATAATCGTTCTTTAAATATAGCAGAAAGCTACAAGCGCAAAGCAAAAAGCCTTAATAGGCTTTAACCTTATACCTTTTACCTTTCAGCTTAAACGAGCCATTTAAGATTTAACCGCAGTTAAATTTTAAGTTTTCACTATTAAAAACTTAACGCTTCAATATCTACGGATCAAAGAGGCATGCGTTGATCGTGTAATTTACGGTAACCCGTGATCCCGAGCCATCCGACCAGAAGTTTTAACAATACATGAACACTTAGAAGTTTAGTTGCGGTTTTTTTTATTTATATAACCTAAGAAATGAACACATTTTTGTACCTGATCATCGGGCTCCTTGTAGGGGTTCCGACGGGCATCGTCATAGGCCGCTTCCTGTTAAGGAAGCTGTTTAAAGACCAGGAAGTAAACGCCCAGAATAAAGTAAAAAAGATATTAAAGGAAGCTGAGAACAACGCCGACATCCTTAGTAAAAAACGCCAGTTAGAGGCCAGGGAGAAATTCCTTCAGTTAAAAGCAGAGCACGAACAGGAAGTAAACGCTAAAAATAACGTGCTAAACCAGCGCGAGAACGGCATCAAGCAAAAAGAGCAATCTTTTAACCAGAAGCTCGAGAACATGAACCGCAAGGAGACTGAACTGGATAACGCGCGTAAAAAACTGGATGCCCAAACAGACAGCCTTGCTAAAAAACAGGAAGAAGTAGAGCACCTGAAAAATCAGCATGTTTCTGAATTGGAAACCATTGCCGGCTTAAGTGCAGAGGATGCCAAAAACCAGCTGATAGATAACCTGCGCGAAGAGGCCCGCAGCAAGGCCATGGCGCAGATAAAAGACATTGTAGACGAAGCCAAGCTTACCGCTACCAAAGAGGCTAAAAAGATAGTTATCCAAACGATACAGCGTACCGCTACTGAGAGCGCTATCGAGAATACGGTATCTATTTTCAACATCGAGAATGATGAGATAAAAGGCCGTATCATTGGCCGCGAAGGCCGCAACATCCGCGCGCTGGAAGCAGCAACCGGTATAGAAATTATTGTAGACGATACCCCCGAGGCCATCATCCTTTCGGGCTTCGACCCGGTACGCCGCGAGATAGCACGCCTTGCTATGCACCGTTTGGTTACCGACGGGCGTATCCACCCGGCACGTATTGAAGAAGTTGTTGCCAAAACCCGCAAGCAAATTGAAGAAGAAATTGTAGAGATAGGCGAGCGTACCGTTATCGACCTTGGCATCAACGGGCTTCACCCCGAATTGATCCGTATGGTAGGCAGGATGCGTTACCGTTCATCGTACGGGCAAAACCTGTTGCAGCACTCGCGCGAGGTAGCTAACTTCTGCGCCACCATGGCAGCAGAGTTGGGCTTGAACGTGAAACTGGCTAAACGCGCAGGCTTATTGCATGATATTGGTAAAGTACCTGATGATAACCCCGAATTGCCACACGCTATTTTGGGTATGCAGTTAGCCGAAAAGTATAAAGAGCACCCGGAAGTTTGCAACGCCATTGGCGCCCACCACGACGAGGTAGAAATGACCTCGATGCTATCGCCGATAATACAGGTTTGTGATGCCATATCAGGCGCAAGGCCGGGTGCACGCCGCGAAGTGGTAGAAAGTTACATCAAGCGACTGAAAGAGCTTGAGGAGCTTGCATTATCGTACCCTGGGGTGGAGAAAACATTCGCTATACAGGCAGGCCGCGAATTGCGTGTTGTGGTAGAAAGCGAAAAGATAAGCGATGCCCAAAGCGAAATACTGGCGGCAGATATCTCCAACCGTATACAAACAGAAATGACCTACCCGGGCCAGATCAAAGTTACCGTAATAAGAGAAACCCGCTCGGTAGCATTTGCAAAATAATAAAGCTTAA
>NZ_CAMLOV010000226.1 GCF_946481715.1 uncultured Mucilaginibacter sp.
AGCGCTTGCCGCGCATTTTGCCTGGGCGTACTGGTATGTAATTGTTATATTTTTTATGTGTTGTGTATTGTGGGTGTGGCTGTACGCCAGGGTAAAAGTAAAAGCTGTTGCTGTAAAACCTGGCCTGGTTTACTTCGCTTCGTCGATAGCAATGCTGCTTATTGCCGTTGCGCTGGCGATAGGGGGCATCCGGGGCGATTTTAAGCACAGCACACGCCCCATAAACATGGTTGATGCCTATAAACATGTTACCGTACCCAACCAGGGCGATGTGGTACTTAATACGCCTTTTGCTATCTTCCGTACACTCTCCAGCAATAATTTCAAGCTGCAGCATTTTACCAATGAAGCCTATATTGATGCTAATATAAAACCCATTAAGCAATACGCCGGACACCCTGCAGGCAAACCCAATGTAGTAATTATTATATTGGAAAGCATGGCGCGGGAGTATTGGGGCAGCATGAACCGGGGTACAAACATACCGGGTTTCAAATCGTACACACCGTTTTTAGATTCGCTGAGTGCTAATAGCTTAATTTTTACAAACGCCTATGCCAACGGCAGGCAATCCATACATGGCATGTCATCGGTGCTGGCGGGGATACCATCTTTTCAAACAGCCTTTACCTCGTCGCCTTACGCCAAACAAAAAATAGCATCCATCGTATCCATCTGCGACACCATGGAGTACCAAACCTCTTTTTTCCACGGCGCGGCAAATGGCTCGATGGGTTTCCAGGGGTTTGGGAGTATCCTCGGCTTTCAAAACTACTACGGCCGTACCGAATACAATAACGACAAAGATTTCGATGGCATTTGGGGGATATGGGACGAACAGTTCTTTCAGTTTATGGGCAAAACCCTTGGCACGCAAAAACAACCCTTTATGGCTACGCTGTTTACGCTCTCCTCGCATGATCCGTACCAACTGCCCGAAAAATATAAAGCCAGGTTTACCGGTGGCCCGTTGCCTATTCATAAAACGGTACAATACTCTGATAACGCGCTGCGCCTTTTTTTTAATTACGCCAAAACGCAACCCTGGTTTGCCAACACTATTTTTGTAATAACTGCCGACCATACCAACCAAACTTATTACCCCGAATATAGTAAGGCGATAAACCGCTTTGCTGTGCCCATTTTGTTCTACAGCGCAAACCCTGCGTACGCACTAAAAGGCACTCGGGCCGATCTCGCCTCGCAAATGGATATATACCCCTCGGTGGCCGATTTGATAGGTTACAACAAGCCATTCCGCAGTTGGGGGCGCAGCCTGATCAGTAACCTTCCGGATGAAACGCCGCGGGTAATAAATTCCACCGGTAACATTTACCAGTTTATGGAGGGCAACTACACCTACCTGTTCGATGGGAAAAACATCACCGGTATATTTGCTGCTGCGGATAAAGGCCTGGAGAAAAACCTGGTGACTAGCAAGCTAAATCCGGAGATGCAAAAAGGCATGGAGGATTGCAAGGCCCTTATACAAGATTATGCCGATAGGGTGGTGAACAAGAAGTTGAATAGCTCGCGTTAGATCCAAAAAATGAAATATTGGCCATGGCGCCCATCATTTTTAAATCAATTACTTGATACAATTGTTACTATAAATCACACCTAATATTATTATGGAAAACGAAAAACAAGCACCAAAAACTTTAGGAGCCGATCAGGGAGATACGGTTTCGATGATGGGCGGCAATTACCGCATACTGGTGTCGGGCAAAGAAACCGGCGGCGCTTTTGCCACTATCGATATGCTGGTGCCACCAGGTGGCGGGCCAGGCCCGCATGCGCATGCCCAATTCGAAGAATCGTTTTACATTGTTGATGGCGAAGTTGAAGTAAAATCTGAAGCGGGGACCTATACAGCAACAAAAGGTGCGTTTATAAGCATCCCAAAAGGCGGCATTGTGCATGGTTTTAAAAATAAAAGCGATAAAATGGCGCAGCTGCTATGCACGGTTGTACCGGCAGGGTTGGAAGAGATGTTTTTAGAAATGGGTACGCCTGTGGCGGCCGGGCAATTTCTCCCTCCGCCGGCCATGGACGCAGATACCGCTAAAAAAATGGCAGCTATTGCAGAGAAGCACGGGCAAAAGCTTTACCCGCCCGATTATTTGGGATAAGCAACCGCCTGTTACCCTTTCATCACGTCGGCAAATATTTCATACGAATGCAGCCTTGCCTCGTGGTTGAAGATATGAGAGGTTACCATCACTTCGTCAACATTTGTTTGTGCAATGAATGCTTGCATCTTGTCCTTCACCGTTTCGGGGCCGCCGAATATGGCGTAAGCAAGCATTTGTTCCACCGCTTCCTGCTCAAAATAGTTCCATGCACCATCCATGGTATCAATAGGCGGGGGCAGCAGCTCGCGTTTGCCGGTTACTACGCCTTTTATAAATTGCTGTACCGATGTTGCCAAACGGTTGGCCTCGCTATCCGTATCGGCAGCAACAACGTTAATACAGCTCAATACATACGGTTTATCCAAAAACGCCGATGGTTTAAAGTTTTGGCGGTATAGCTCAATAGCTTCTAAAAAGTAAGTGGGGGCAAAGTGGCTGGCAAAGGCGTAGGGTAGGCCTTTTGCGGCAGCTAACCGTGCGCTATCCGTGCTGGACCCTAATATCCATATGGGTATATCCAGGCCTTCGCCGGGTATGGCGCGTACTTTGCTATTTGCATTATCTGCAGAAAAGTACGTTTGCAAGCGCTCCACATCCCGCGGGAAGTTAAATGCCGCATTCATGTTTTCGCCGCGGATAGCCAGGGCAGTAACCTGGTCGGTGCCGGGGGCACGACCAAGCCCAAGGTCAATTCTGCCTGGGTATAAAGAGGCCAGTGTACCAAATTGCTCGGCAACCACCAGCGGCGCATGATTGGGCAGCATCACCCCGCCCGAGCCAACCCGGATGGTTTTTGTGCCGCCTGCTATGTATCCGATTAGTATGGTAGGAGCGGAGCTGCCTACGTTCATCATATTATGATGCTCGGCAAACCAATAACGGGTGTAGCCCAATTCTTCGGCATGCCGGGCAAGCGCAAGGCTTTTAGGAAAAGTGTCCGCAGGTGTTTGCCCTTGTACTACTGTTGCAAGGTCGAGTACGGAATAAGGTATATTATTTAGTGTAGATGGCATTATTTTTAATATTATCAAATCAAAATTACATGTTACGGGTTGTACCAATTGTCATGAAGTTATAAATGACTTTACATACACAAAGTTTATAACACAGTGTGCGTAAATTATAAGTGTTTGTTTTACACTGTAACTACAAATCTTTGTGTATCTTCGCAGATTGATTTGGAGCAACGAAATACAAACACTTCTTGATTTAGGTTTATACAGTAAACATTACAAACATTTGCTCTTTTCGTTTATAAGCAATACTTATCTCCGAATCGTACCAATACATTATTATTCTGATCACATTTCTTTTTTTACCCGCCAATACAGCTTTAATATTGGCTTAACAGTTGAACATTTTTTTATATGAGACAGCTTAAGATATCACAATCCATTACCAACCGCGAATCGCAATCTCTGGATAAGTATTTAACCGAGATAGGCAAGGTAGACCTTATTACTGCACAGGAAGAGGTTATACTTGCGCAAAAGATACGCGAGGGCGACCAGGCAGCATTAGAACGTTTAACAAAAACGAACCTGCGCTTTGTGGTATCGGTTGCGAAACAATATCAAAACCAGGGCCTTACACTGGGCGACCTGATAAACGAAGGCAACTTAGGTTTAATAAAAGCTGCAAAACGTTTTGATGAAACCAAAGGCTTTAAATTTATTTCGTACGCTGTATGGTGGATCCGCCAGTCGATTTTATCGGCCGTTGCAGAGCAAAGCCGTATTGTGCGCTTACCTTTGAACCAGATAGGTTCGTTAAGCAAAATAAACCGCTCCGCATCAAAACTGGAGCAGACTTTAGAGCGCCAGCCAACTCCTGAGGAATTGGCTGATGATTTGGAAACCACCACCGAGCGTATATCCGATTCGTTATCAAACTCGGGCCGCCAGGTTTCTATGGATGCACCTTTCATCACCGGCGAAGAAAATACCTTGTTGGATGTTTTGCAAAGCACCGATGCCGGTACCGATAGCGAACTGATGACAGATTCGCTTACGCAGGAAATAAAACGCTCGCTGAATATTTTAGCGGAGCGCGACAGGCAGGTTATTGTATTGTTTTTTGGCCTGAACAACAATGCAGCGCATTCACTGGAAGAAATTGGTGAAAAATACAATTTAACCCGCGAGCGTGTACGCCAAATAAAAGACAAAGCTTTGATGCGCTTAAGGCAAAATTCAAAAGCAAATTTATTGCAATCGTACTTGTAAGTACTATTACACACTATTGGAGAGCCCCGGTTTATTTAAGCCGGGGCTTTCTGTTTTATTGGGCTGGGCGTTTACATCGTTTTATTATTTTGCTAAAATGATGGAAACCTATTGTTTTTAAAATACTTATTCGTAAATTCAAAAACCCAATTAAACCTCTTATTTATGAAAAGCGTAAAACACATCCTGGCCCGCAAGGGGAGTGCCGTTATTGCTGTGCCATCCGATACCACTGTATTAAACGTGCTTAAGCTAATGGCCGAAAAAAACATAGGTTCTGTAGTGGTTACCAACAATGGCCAATACATAGGGCTGGTAACCGAGCGCGATTATGCCCGTAAAATTATTTTGATGGGTAAACACTCCGACGACACTACCGCCGGTGATATCATTAGTACCGATTTGCCACGCATCACCCCAAGATCGTCTGTAGAAAGCTGTATGATACTGATGAGCGAAAACAATATCCGCTACCTGCCGGTTTTTGATGATGACGATGAGCTTTGCGGTATTATTTCTATTAACGATGTGGTTTACGAAACCATCCACTCCCAAAAAGAAACTATCGAGCAATTACACAGTTATATACAATCTACGTAGGCCGGCTCTAACTAAAACAAGCTGCTATTGAGGAAACTCTAATACAAATTCAGTGCCTTGGTTTAGGGCACTGTTTATACCTATGGAACCACCCAGGCTTTCAACCTGGGCTTTCACCATAAATAAGCCCATGCCTTTGCCCTCAACACTTGTATCAAACCGTTTGTAAAGCCCAAATATTTCGTTGCCATGCTTAGAGGTATCAATGCCGCGCCCGTTATCGCAGTATTTAATAACAATACGTCCGTTGGTTGCGCCCGTGCTTATTTTTATTATCGGCGCTACAGCTGGCTTGCGGTATTTTACGCTGTTTAATATCAGGTTATAAAAAATACTGTGGATAAAGCTCTTTAACGAATTCATTTCTTCCACTTCAAAATCCGTTTGGATAGTTACCTTTTCCTTATCAATTAAATGCCATATGCTAAATTTAATATCATCTACCAACTGAGGCAGGATAATGGCCTCAATATTTTCGTTTGCCATTTGGCCTATCTGTAAAACATGGTTAAGATCGGATATAATATCATCAAGCTTTGTAGCAGAATAGCTTATGCTGTTGGTTACCCGGGCAATATCTTCGTCGTCTGCGCCAAAGCCGGGCAGTAACGACGATAGCCCGATGATATTGGCTACTGGAGCCCTTAAATTATGCGATATAATGTAAGTAAACTGCTCCATCGCCTTATTGCGCTGTAACAGATCGGCGGTTATCTTTTCACGCTCTATTTCACTTAGCTTTTGCTTGGTGATATCGCGAGAAAAGCAGGAGAGGCCAATAACCTTTTCGGTTTCCCAGATAGGGTTGATGGAATAGCTGAGGTAAACCTTTTCGGGGCCGAAAGTATACTCGTTTATAAATTGTTGCGTTTCGCCATTTAATGCCTTCGCATATATCGCTTTCCACTTTTCGCCCATCTCGGCATCAAAACCGCTGATAAGGGCTAATGTGCTCGAACCTGTTACAATATCAAAACCGTAAACATGCTTGATGGTTGTTTTAAATAACTGGTTGTAAGTAATAACTTTCAAGTCGCGGTCGAGCGAGTAAACCAGGTCTGTGGTGTTTTCTATAATGGCCGATAAGTTGGCTTCGGAGAGTTTTAAGGCATTCTCCTGAACTTTGCGCTCAGTGATATCGGTAAGCATCGCCAGCGTACCCAAATAAGTGCCGGCGTTATCAAACAGTCCGTTAGTGGCAACAATGCAATAAACTACTTCACCATCCCTTTTTATAAAAGTAGATTCGTGGGTTTCGGTGATGCCAAGTTTTCGCTGGCGTGTGCGCTCAATGGTACTTATTTGCCCGGGCTCATCTTTAAAATCTAAATTACGTTTACCAATAATTTCCTCTGCGGGATAACCCAGCATATCGCAAACTTTTTTATTTACAAAAGTAGTTACAAGGTTCTCGTCTATTATCCAAATACCTTCCTGTGCAGTTTCTACAATTTGCTTATAGCTTTGTTCGTCGAGGCTGAGTTTGGTTGTTGAGGCAGCTTGATTTAAAGCGGCTACAATGGCACCAGGCAAAGTATCAATATGCTCTTTTAAAATATAGTCGAAAGCTCCCAGCTTTATAATTTTAACAATTGAAGAGGTTGAGTAACCTGCGGCTGAGCCAGTAAATACGATAAGGGGGATATTGGCCCTATATTCGCGAACAATGGCTAAAGCCTCAATAGCACTAAAACCGGTTACAGCGTCGTCGGCAATAATCAGTTGAGGGGCAAACCCGCTAAGCGCAGCAACATAATCCGGCTTGTTTTTAACAGCATATATGTTGCATAGCACCCCCGTATTTTTAAGCAAATCACCAACCCTTGCTGCGTCGCCGGCAATGCATTCCAAGTATAGTATTTTAGTTTTCAATGCCACCGGTTAAAAAGGGAAAAACAGCAAAGCTTGTACACAATACTAAACAAAAAAAAGCAAGTAAAACCAAATAAAAATACACGGTTATTTGACCTAAGTCCGCTCCGGATATCCGAAACATGCAGTAATTATTGATGTGGTTTTTTGGGGCTTAATTCGTTTGTAAACACCTGAAAAAAATGTGTGTTTTTTTTTTGCTTTGTTAGTTTTATTTATTTGTAACTTCATCATTACCAATTATAAACATTCTTAAAAAAGGAGGCATCATGAATATGGTTCAAAAAGTAGAACATTGGGGTGATCTTCATCACCCAAAATGGCTGGATATTGTCCGCATTATTTTGGGGGTGATCATTTTCAGCAAAGGAGTTATATTCATCAGCAGTACAGGCGTACAGCAAGATTGGATATTTCAAAATAAAACCTTTGGCGGTTTGGGGCTTATGGCGGTTGTACTGATACACGTTATTGCTTTTGCCCACGTAATAGGAGGGTTGATGATATTATTGGGCCTGCTTACCCGCATGGTGGTAGTGATACAAATGCCCATTGTATTGGGTGCCATACTTTTTGTGAATATCACCAAAGGCCTGTCGTTCCTCAATACCGAACTTTGGCTGTCTATAACCGTCTTCCTGCTATTGGTTTTGTTTTGGATAGTGGGCTCTGGCAAGTTCTCTGCCGATAACTGGATAAGGGAAACCAACGACCATCAGCATAGGCACCGGCCATAAAATACTTTTCAATGTTTGAGAAACCCGGGTGCCGTGCAGGTATCCGGGTTTTATTTTATTTTAGCCTGCTGATTGCTAAACCTTAACGCATGAAATTAT
>NZ_CAMLOV010000227.1 GCF_946481715.1 uncultured Mucilaginibacter sp.
TAACCAGTTTATCTCTCGACTGGTTGTTTTCCTGCAATAATTTAGCGGCTAACACCCTTGCTGATTCCAGCACGGTTGGGTCATTCAGCATCACCAATGCCTGTAGTGGCGTATTGGTGCGCAGGCGTTTCACCTCGCACTGGTCGCGGTTGCTGGCATCGAATATTGCCAATGACGCCGGCGGCACGGTGCGCTTGATGAGGGTGTACATACCACGGCGGTACAAATCGGGGCCGTGTACCTGTTTGTAGGTAGCCAGTTGCCCCCTGCCCGATGTCGCGTTTTCCCAAAGGCCGGGCGGCTGGTATGGGTTTACGCTTGGCCCGCCAATTTTAGGGTTCAACAAACCGCTGCTGGCCAAAACCAAATCGCGTACAAATTCCGCAGGCAGCCTGTTGCGCGGGCCTCGTGCGAGGTAAATATTATCAGGGTCGTTTTTTAGTTTCTCCGGGCTAACCGCTGCAGATTGCCGGTACGTTGCCGACATTACCACCTGTTTCACCAGCCGTTTCATATCCCAACCATGGTTCATAAAATCTACAGCAAGCCAGTCCAGCAATTCGGGGTGCGAGGGTAGGTCGCCCTGCATGCCAAAATCACCGGAACTTTTTAAGATACCCTTGCCAAAAAATTCCTGCCAAACCTGGTTCACAAAAACCCTTGCAGTAAGCGGGTTCTGTTTGTTAAAAAGCCACTCGGATAGCCCAAGCCTGTTTTTTGGGTAATTTGCCGTAAAGGGCAATATCGCTTTGGGTGTACCGGCGGTAACCTCATCGCCATGGGCGTCGTAATTGCCACGGTTAAGCACGAAGGTTTTGCGCACGTACTCGCTATCGGCCATAATGGATACAATGAGCTTATCCGTATCCTGCTTGTTGATGAATTTCAATATGCCTTTCGCGTCCTCATTGCTGATCTGCATCATGGGGCGCTTGGCGTAAGTTTCGGCACCGCCCACGGTAGACTGCAGCCCCACTTCTTTCACGCTATTAAAAAACGCGAACACCTGGTAATACTCTTTTTGAGAAAAGGGGTCGTACTTGTGGTCGTGGCAATGGGCACATTCCAGCGTAACGCCAAGCAGTGCCTTGCCGAAGGTGTTGGTGCGGTCGGTTACATAGCTTACGCGGTACTCCTCATCAATTACACCGCCCTCTTCGGTAATTTTATGGTTGCGGTTAAAAGCGGTTGCCAGTATTTGCTCTTTGGTGGCGTTTGGTATCTGGTCTCCGGCAAGCTGCCAGGTAATAAATTTATCATAAGGCAGGTTCTCGTTAAAGGCGTGTATCACCCAATCCCGCCATGGCCATTGGGTACGGTAATTATCATCCTGGTACCCGTGCGAATCGGCATAACGCGATACATCCAACCAGTGCAATGCCATTTTTTCGCCGTATTGCGGATTAGCCATCAACTGGTCAACAACTTTCTGGTAAGCATCCGGGCTCTTATCCGCCAAAAAGCTATCCATCATTTTGAGGGTTGGCGGTAGCCCGATAAGATCGAGGGAAAGCCTTTTCAGCAAGCGTTCTTTATCGGCTTCGGCATTTGGCTCAAAGCCTTTCTGCTCCATTTTCTGCAGCACAAAGTTGTCTATCGGGTTTTTAACCCAAGCGGTGTTTTTTACCTGGGGCACAGGATGCGTGCGCGGGGCAACAAAAGCCCAGTGTTTCTCGTATTTGGCACCCTGTTTTATCCATTTTTTCACAAGCTCCACTTCATAATCCGAAAGCTTTTTTAGGTTAGATGATGCCGGCGGCATTTGCTCGGCGGTATCTTTTGTAGAGATACGGCGGTAAACTTCCGACAGCGATGGATCGCCCGGAACGAGCGCGTGGGCGGTTGGGTTATCTTTTAATGCGGCGTAAGCAATCTCGGGGACATCCAGCCGCAAGTCGGCTTCGCGGTGCCCGGCATCGGGGCCATGGCATTTAAAGCATTTATCAGAAAGAATGGGGCGGATATTAAAATTGTAGCTTACGGTATCGGGCACCTGCTCTTCACCTGCCTGTTGCCCTGCCGAATTGCAGGCATGCAAGGCATATAAAATGCAGCCCGCCATCAACAGAAAAATGATGTACAATTTCCGGAACATGAGCTTATAATTTGGTTTACGATCAGCGCGTTTATCAAATGTAGTTAAACCAAAACATTTTTAAGCTTTAAAATTTAATCATTCCGAAAACGTAATTAAAGTGTTACGTTGGTGATTATGAAGAGCAAGGCAATTTAGGCATTTTACCTTCTCCGGGTGCACACCCGTAAACTAAGGGGCAAACCAGACGCGTGGCGTCGATCGATTTTGTAGCAACGGATTTCAATCCGTTGTTGTAAGATAACAGCTACATGGAGAACCGTCGGTTCGTCCGATATTAATCGCACGTATAGGTCGTGCCTACAACACTCATCAACAATCGGGGCAACGGCGGGTTAAAACCCGCCGCTACAACATTTGTCGAGCCGATGGCTCTTTAAAAAATTAAAAGCCCTTTAATTGACGGTTATCTCTTTATGCAAAGGACCTTATTAAACAAGAGGGGCGAAATAAAATATTCCGGACATGCTGCGCTAATCCACCGCCACGTAAACCTTCGATTGGATATCCTCAAAATTTTTGCCGGCCACATCGTACACATCAAAATCGGCGGTGTAGAGCCGCCCCTCGGCGGTGGCCCAGATGTGCTGCCAGGTAGCTGCAATATTTGCCGGGAATTTTCCTTCGGGCGTGTAAACCTGGTAGGTGCTTGCCGGGATGGCTTTGCCGGTAAAACCCTCGGGCAGGTATTCGATAGAACTCACTTTGCAACCGAGGATGGCGGTGTAATAATCCGTATGATCGCCTTCATAATCGGTGTACACGCAATACAGTTCGCTGCCCTCTTTATCCTCTAAATTTTCGGCCAGGTTTTCCTGCGTAAATTTTTGCCAAAGGCCACCAATATCTTTATCGGCATGCCCATCTTTATTAATAGTACGTACGGCGATGCCCGCAACAAAAAACATGGGTAATTCTACTGTTTTATAGTCCATTTTGCTATATCACTATTTGTTATATCGGTTTATATTTATATTGATAAACAGATTATTATATAATTTATTTAAATAGGTTATTTAAATACTTGGGCGTATTCGTGATTTTCTGAGAAATAGTTGCTAATGCAGTATCACCTTTTGTTATAACGTTTCACAATTCATTAATAAACAGTTAATTATGCGTTTTATTTAAATACTGCACGCTGCGCTGCTTAAAAATAATTTTGCGTAAGGTTTAGCACTAATTGGTTATGAGAAAAGGGCGAAAACCGGTACCCGCCGCACCCCTGCTATATTAAAAAAACTTAAATACAGCGCTTAAATATAGCCTATTTTTCTACCAAAAAAGGTGTGCGGGAAATAATAATTATGGCTCTGCCCTACCCCTTATGTTAAGGGCTGTTTCTCTTCGAGCATCTTTTTTAAGCCACCATATATCGCCTGCCAGCTTCCTTCCGAGTGCTCTTTTGCGGCCTGGTCTTTAATATTTTCCTGGGTTATTTCCATGGTGGTTACGCCATCTTTTTCATCAAGTTTGTAGCTCACTATTTGGTAATTTTCGGGCTTATCCTCCAGGCTGCTCATGCTGCTCCAGTAGCTGTACTTCACATATTCGCCTGGGGTTATCTCCAATATCGTCCCCTTATCCTGGTAAGTTTTACCTTCCCATTCGCCGCTCCAAACAATAGGGCTACCCTCCATCCAGGACGATTCCTGGTTGGTGCCAAAAAAATATTGCTTCACCATATCGGGGTCGGTTAGCCCTTTCCATACTTCTTCTTTCGGTACGTTGAATACCACGGTTACTGTTAAATTAATGCCTTCCATAATTTTGTTATTTGTGTATTGGTGTTAGTTTTCCTTTTATCATTGCTGCTTTTATCAGCTTAAAATCCTGCTCTCCTATCTCAAAAAAACCGAACCTGAATTTAAACCCCCAGACCTTTTTATTTTCTATAAAATCCAGGCCGTCTATCAGCGGCGCTATCGGTGTTTCCTCTGCCTCGTAAAATTCCACATTGCGGCGGTATGGCGTAAAATCCTCCCGCATTTTATGCTGATAAATTTTATCGTCGCTTACTCTACCAATGGCCGTAAATGCCTGTAAGGGCTCTTTGCCCCCGTAGGTATGCTTCGGCGAATAAAACAACACCCAATCGCCCTCCTCAAGCCGTTTAAGCGGCCCTTCTTTGCCATGGTTGGCCTGCATAAAGCTACCGGCAACACCCCGCACCAGGTGGTCTTTAGAGACAACAACTATCCAGTATTGGGTGCCGGCCATCATTTATAGTAACACGGGTTATAGTGATTCGTTTTATTTTAAATGTATGGCAAAGGAAGTGGGGGTTGGTGACAACAGTATGTCAGCAATAGAAACGTCTTGCTGAATTTATTTCAGCATCCCACATGCAAGGTTGCCGTAATGCATAACGGTAATGTAAGGTGGCTACCTGCCGAGTGGGGTCGCGAAACAAGTCCGGGATGACGGGTTTGGATTTTTCGTCCTTAATTCCTCGCCACAATCTCACCCGCAATCGCTTTTATCTTATCCTTCACAAATTGCGGGCTTACGATCTCGGCCCTGTCGCCGTACATCATAAACCAGCGAACGAAGCCTTCTACCGACATGGTGAGGAAGGTCATCTCCACCTGTTGGGGCAGCTGCATTTCGGATACAAAGCCGTTGTAGTATTTTTGGTCGGTTATATACCGTGCTATCTCATTATCTACCCGCATTACAATGGTTTCCAGCTTATGCTCATAAGCGGTTTGCGCAATGTAGGCTTTCAATGTTGGGTGCTTACCTTCAAAAGTAAGCCCCGTTTCGGTAAGCGAGCGGATGCGGTCGGTACGGAAATCGCGGTAATCCTGCCGCATGCGGCAATACGCTATCATATGCCAGTAGCTGTCCAGGTAAAATATGCCAACCGGTTCTATATGGCGGTTTGTTTTTTCCTGGCTGTAGCCGGCCATATAATCTATGCAGAGTACCTTTTTATTGGCAATACCATTAAGGATGGGTTGCAGGTGGTCGTTATTATTAATGCGGCGCTGGGTTTGGCTTTTCAGCACTTCTATGCTGTTATCCATACTTTCCAGCAGGTCTTTTTCGGAAGTTTTGAGGATGGCCCTCACCTTGTACATGGCCGATTTATGCTGGGCGGCAGTAGAGGCATCGGTCATTTTCTCTACAAACTTCTCGGCAGTTAAAAAGGCTGTTGCTTCTTCGCGGGTAAACATGATGGGGGGCAGGCGGTAACCTTCTACCAGCGAATACCCTACCCCTGCTTCGCCGATAATGGGAATGCCGGCTTCCTCCAACGACCGTACATCGCGGTAAACCGTACGCAGGCTAATGCCAAACCGCTCGGCAATATCGCTTGCCTTTACCACCCTGCGCGATTGTAGCTGAATAAGGATTGCGGAGATACGGTCGATGCGGTTCATACCTCAAAATAAACGAAATTAAACTAATTTAGCCAAAACCGAGTTTAATAATTATGAGCGAACCTATAAACGATAAGATCATCACCTTTGAAAGTTATTACGACCCAATGCTGGCGCACATTATACGCACCCGGCTGGAGGATGCAGGCATCGACTGCTTTATGGCAGATGAAAACACCATAGGTGCGCAGCCTTTTTACAACCAGGCCATCGGCGGCATCAAAATAAAAATATTCGAACGCGATTTGGAGCGTTGCCGGGAAGTACTGTCGGAGGATAATGAATTGGGAGAATAGCCTGATCATTATCTAATGCCGAATATCGAACTCCCAATTTCGAATAACGAAGTAGAAAACTTCATCATTCATTATTGGACATTCGGTGTTCGATATTTAACCTCCGCCCCGTGGACATCCGCGGGACTTCTGTATCAAACCTGATACAAAAGCAGGTATTTATACCTGATTATTTTATATTAGCCACATGATCGACCGTCGTAAATTCCTTAAAGCAACCGCCGCAAGTGCCTCATTAGCTGCTATATCAAAATACAGCCTGGCTAAACCTGTTGGCGATAGTAAAAGCACTTCCACCGCAGGCAACCTGCCCATCGTAATATCTACCTGGGATTTTGGTATTGCCGCCAATAAGGAAGCATGGAAAACGCTTGCTGCGGGCGGGCGCGCACTGGATGCGGTTGAGGCGGGCGTGAAAATACCCGAGGCTGATATGAAAAACCATACCGTTGGACGTGCCGGTTACCCCGACCGCGACGGGCATGTTACTTTAGATGCATGCATTATGGATGAATTTGGCAACTGCGGATCGGTAGCGGCCATGGAAGATATTGCACACCCCATTACGGTGGCCCGTTTGGTGATGGAAAAAACGCCGCACGTAATGCTGGTTGGCGATGGCGCAAGCCAGTTTGCCGTAGAGCAGGGCATAAAGCGCGAAAAACTGCTTACGCCCGAATCTGAAAAAGAATGGAAGAAATGGCTGGTAAAAGCCGAGTACTCCCCAAAAATGAATATTGAGAACGACCAGCGCCCCGGCAGCAAATACAACCACGATACCATTGGTATGCTGGCCATTGATGCTAAAGGCAATATAAGCGGGGCATGCACTACCAGCGGCATGGCATTTAAACTGCATGGCCGCGTTGGCGACAGCCCGATAATTGGTGCCGGTTTATACGTGGATAACGAAGTGGGCGGCGCCACATCAACCGGTGTTGGCGAAGAAGTGATTCGCAACGTGGGCAGCTTTTTGGTGGTAGAACTGATGCGCCAGGGGCTATCGCCCGAGGATGCTTGTAAAGAGGCCGTAAACCGCATAATCCGTAAAAAACCGGAGACCGCAAAGAAGATACAGGTTGGCTTTTTGGCCATCAACAAAAAAGGCGAGTACGGCGCATATGCCATACAGGAAGGTTTCTCCTTCGCGGTATGCGATTCGAATAAACAGGACCTGTTAATTCCCGGCAAAAGCTTTTATAAAGACGAGAAGAAATAATTTGGTTCATGGAATCACAGTTGACGGTTCATAGCCGAAGGTTTATCTTTGTTGAGCTACTATGAACCATTAACTATGATCCAATTAGAAGTTTGCGCAAATTCTGTAACATCGGCGGTAGCTGCCCAGGAAGGCGGCGCAGTACGGGTTGAACTTTGCGAGAACCTTGCCGAAGGGGGTACTACCCCATCCTACGGGCAACTACTGCTTGCCCGAAAACTTTTACACATAAAACTTTTTGTATTGATACGCCCGCGCAGCGGCGATTTCCTGTATTCGGACCTGGAATACGAGGTAATAAAGGCCGATGTACGCAACTGTATAGAAGCCGGCGCGGATGGCGTTGTGATAGGCATCCTGAATGCCAATGGCACGGTAGATAAACCCCGCTGCCTGGAACTTGTGCGCATGGCCAAGCAATTCGGGCTGGGCGTAACCTTTCACCGCGCGTTTGATATGTGCGCCGACCTGTACCAATCCCTGGAAGATGTGATAGAGTTGGGCTGCGACCGTATCCTTACCTCGGGCGGCAAAAGCACCGCCATGGAAGGTGCCAGCATGCTTAACCACCTGGTAGAAAAAGCCGCAGGCCG
>NZ_CAMLOV010000228.1 GCF_946481715.1 uncultured Mucilaginibacter sp.
AACCAAACCAATTCCAGTTTCAGGCTTAGCCATATTGCGTTTGCGATGCCAATCTCTAAGCACTCGGCTATCAGTTTTGGACTGCGCCCTTATACCGAATTAGGTTATAACTACCGCCAACAGCTTAGTAACTTCGGCACCGGCCTGCCTGCTGATACTAATGCAGTAAACTACCTATATGGCGGCGACGGTGGTCTTTCAAAATTTTACTTAGGGTATGGCTTCCGCATTGGCAAACACCTTTCGTTAGGCGCAAATGCATCCTATATATTCGGCAACTTAAAAGAAACGCAATCAACTGAAATACCCGACCTTTTTGGAACTTTAAACTCAAGGGTAGAAGAAAGTAACAGCATCCACGGCATTAACTTCGATTACGGCGCACAATACAGCATCGATTTTTCGGAAAAAAAGCACCTTGTATTAGGTTACTCGGCCTCGTCGAGTTCAAAATTAACCACCCAAAACAGCTTTGTGGTTAGCAGCTATTTTACCGAAGCCGGGGACGAAGGCGTGGCTACTGATAGCCTTATAAACAGGCAGGATGCAAAATCCAAAATAAACCTGCCACTGATAAACCACTTTGGCATTAGTTACCAGCACGATGGCAAGTATTTAATAGGTGCCGATTATACTATTGGCAATTGGAGCGCACTTACCGTTGCTGGTGTAAATAAAGGCTTGCAAAACAGCAAAACCTTAAATGTTGGCGGGCAAATAACCCCTAATATAAACTCTTTATCAAACTATTTTGCAAGGGTTGATTACCGTTTTGGGTTGATATACGACCAAACTTATCTTAACGTAAACAGCACCAATATAAAAAGGTACGCCGCCACCTTCGGCATGGGTTTACCTCTTCCGCGTAATAACACCGCTTTTTACAAAATAAACCTTGCGGCAGAGTATGGTAAAAGAGGCACCCTTACAAACGGCCTGGTAAAAGAAAGTTACATAAACCTGCACCTGTCCTTCACACTTAACGACCTTTGGTTTGTGAAATACAAATACGATTAATATTTCTCCCCGCATGCGCAGCAGGCCATCATTCTTTACCATTTTTTTGCCAGCACTATCAATGGTTATGCTGTTAGCTGCCTGCGAAAACGATATAAATAAAATTAAAGCTATTGCCGCTGCCGACGCTACCAAGCCAATACAACAAACTTCCGATATCGATGTGATCTTTAGCGATTCGGCTATAGTAAAGTTCAGGCTTACCGCGCCTTTGATGGTGGAATATATGACACCCAAAAATCCTTATAAGGTGTTACCCAAAGGCGTTAAAATAATTTTTCTGGATAAAGATGTTAAAGAGGCCGGAAATATCATTGCCGATACTGGTTTTATGCGCGATGACAATAAGCTTATCGAGTTTCGTAAAAATGTTGTCGCTAAAAACGCAGAAGGAACGGTCTACAAATCGGATGAATTGATTTGGGACCAAAAAAAGAAAATTTACTATTCTAACAAACCCGTGGAGATGACAAAAGTTGGTGGCGATATCATGCGGGGTACAAGCTTTACAAGCGACGATAACCTAAAGCACCCAATATTTCAAAATTCCACAGCAGTAATTCACGTAAACGGCGACGGCTTAACGCAACAATAACACAAATTCGATACACAAAAATTTGTGTTATAGAATTTTAGTAAAAGTTGTATCTTGCGCCTCTTTTTGAGTAATATAAAATATATAAGAGTTATATGGGTATCATGAGTTATTTGCGGGAGCGGATGGGAACAATTCTCGCAATCGTTATTGGTTTAGCGCTTTTGGCGTTTGTGGCAGGCGAAGTTATCAAGTCGGGCAGTTCTATTTTTAGGGATAACAACAGCGAAATTGGCGAAATAAACGGGTCAACTGTTAGTTATAAAGAATTTAGCGACAGGCTGGAGCTTTCTACCGCACAGTTTAAACAACAGTCGGGCCAAAGCATTTCGCCACAAATAACTAACTACTTACAGGAAACCACCTGGAACCAGTTTTTAACTGACAGGTTGCTTAGTAAGGAAATTGAAAAATTAGGCATAACTGTTGGCGATGCAGAAGCGCAGGCAATGGTAAGCGGCGCCAACCCCGATCCGCAAATTGCTCGCCAGTTTACCGATCAGCAGACCGGCCAGTTTAGCCGCGAGAGGCTTAACCAGTTCTTAGGCTACCTGCAATCAGGCAAGGCAGATACCACGCAGCTATCGCAATGGGGTGCTTTCCTTAAAGAACTGATAAAAGATAAAAAAAGGCAAAAATATATGGCGCTGGTAGGCAGCGGGCTGTACGTAAACTCGCTTGATGCGCAGGACGATTACCTTGCTAAAAATAAGCTGGCCAATTTTAAATACACCGTTTTGGATTATGCTTCGATACCGGATGACAAAGTAACATTATCTGATGATGATTACAGCGCTTACTATAACGAGCATAAAGCAGAATTTAAAAACAAACAGGAACTGCGCAGCTTTGATTATGTAAGCTTTAACGCAGCACCTTCTAAAGAGGATAGCCTGGCCATAAAAGCACAGGTAGATAAATTGGCTGCTGATTTTAAAGCATCAACTACCGATTCGTTATTTGTGCAAATCAACTCCGAAACAAAAACGCCTATCGTTTACCAAAAGAAGGGCCAGTTAGACCCTAAGTTAGATTCGGTGATGTTTACTGCCGAAAAAGGCTTTGTATTTGGCCCGTACCTGTCAAACGGCAGCTACAAAATATCTAAATTAATCGACAGCAAAGTTGGGCCCGATTCGGTTAAAGCACGCCACATCCTTTTAGACCCTAATAAAGAAGGCGGGCTGGATAAAGCACAAGCTAAAGGAGACTCTATTAAGAAGCTCATAGCCGCCGGCAAATCATTTGCCGACCTGGCCAACCAATTCTCAACCGATAAGTCGGCCAACGAAAAAGGCGGTAGCCTGGGTACTTTTGCCCGTGGTACTATGATCCCAGCTTTTGATGATGTTGTTTTTTCTGCCAAAAAAGGCGAGGTTAAAGTTTTTACTACTCAATTTGGTGTCCACATTGTAGAGATCGAAAATCAAATAGGCTCATCAAAAGTAGTTAAAGTTGCTACTGTTGATAAAACGTTAGAAGCAAGCCAAAAAACACAAAACGAAGTTTACAACAAATCGCAGGCATTCTTGGGTTCGTTAACTAAAGACAATTTTGAAGCACAGGCTAAAAAAGCCGGCCTAACTGTTAAGAAAGCAGAAGACGTAAACGGAACCGCAGCAAGCTTACCTGGGCTTGATAATGCCCGTGCCCTGGTAAAATGGGCATTTAAGGCAGAAAAGGGCGCTTTTTCTGAAGAAGTTTACCCAATTGGCGACCAGTATGTTGTTGGCCAGTTAACCGAGATAAAACCTATAGGTTATTTAAGCCTCGAGTCGGTAAAAAAACAAATAGAACCTGCTGTAAAAGTAATAGTTAAGGGTAAACAACTTGCCGCGAAACTGCAGTCTGCATTAAACGGAGCTTCGTCTATCGACCAGGTTGCACAAAAAGCAGGCAGCAAAGTAGCGCCAGTACAAAACATCGTGTTTGCAAATCCGGTTATCCCTGGCTCTGGCCCGGAATATAAGCTGATTGGCGCTATCTTCGGATCGCAGCCAAACAAACTGTCTAAACCTATTATAGGCACCCAGGGTGTATATGTTTACACACTTGATAGCTTTATAAACCCGGCTGCGCTAACAAACGCAGTAAGAGAGAAACAAACTTTAGGAGCGTCGCTTGCGCAGCGTGCCGATGGCGAGGTGCTTGAGGCCCTGAAAGATAAGGCGAATGTAAAAGATAACCGCGCTAAGTTTTTATAAGCTAAATTTAAAGTAATTTTACATCCGGCATTGCGTTATGGCATTGCCGGATTTTTTTTGCCTTTAAATATCATGGAAATACAGGAAAACATTATTAACAAAGTTGCGCAAAGCGGGCTGGTAACGTTGGACCCTGCGCAGTTTTACCCACAAGGCGAGCGGGTGGTTTACGATATAAAAGATAATTTATTTCATGGGTTGATGCTGCGCGAAAAAGATTTCCGCGAGTTTGTAAAAGAGCACAACTGGGCGCAATACCAGGATAAATATGTAGCCGTAACCTGTAGCGCCGATGCTATTGTACCTGCATGGGCGTACATGTTGCTGGCAAACCGCATGGCGCCGTATGCAAAAGAAGTGGTTTTTGGCGATGCTGAAGTATTAGAAACCGTTTTGTTCGTAAAACAAATAGCAACAATGGATGTGGAGCAATACCGCGATCAGCGCCTGGTAATTAAAGGTTGCGGGGATATCCCTGTGCCGGTATCGGCCTACGTTGAGCTTACCAAAAAATTAACATCTGTTGCAAAAAGCCTGATGTTTGGCGAGCCATGCTCTACAGTGCCTATTTATAAACGCCGCGATTAAACTGTAGGGCATTTATCTGGTCTATTGGGTTCGATATCAATTAAATGAAGAAATATTACATAGTGCTGCTATCGCTCTTCTGTTTAGCAGGGGCACATGCCCAGGAAGCCGCGAAAACCGACGAAGTGGTGTTCCAGGCAGGCGAGCAGATCACCTATAAGTTAAAGTACGGTATTTTTACAGCTGCCGAAGCAGTGATAAACGTAGAGCACAGCACGCAAAAGTTTGATGGTAAGGATGCGCTTCGCATCCATGCAGTAGCAAACACTGCAGGTACATTTAACCTGCTTTTTAAAGTGCGTAACCAATACCAAACCTTTGTAGACCCCAAAACATTGCTGCCCTACTATTATTCAGAAGAAAGGAAAGAGGGTGGGTATAAACATAATGACAAAGTGATATTCGATCACGAAAAGGGCATCATTACCGCCAACAGTGGCACCTACCCTTTTAAAGGGAATGTTTTTGATTTTTTATCGGCTTATTACTTTGCACGTAATGTGGATATATCAGGCCTTAAAATAAATGATAAGCTCGACTTGAGGTATTTCCTGGAGGATGGCATTCATACGCTTACCATTACCTATTTGGGTAAAGAACACGTAAAATGCGGCCTGGGCACCTTCAATTGTTTAAAATTCAACCCAACTATTATCCCGGGGCGCATCTTCCGCAAAAACAGTAAGCTATATTTGTGGATCACTGATGATAAGAACCGGATACCGGTAAAGGCACATGTAGAACTGGTTGTTGGCAGCCTGGTGATGGACCTTACGCAGGCAAGCGGGCTTAAATATGCTTTAAACCCGGTAAAAAAATAATTATGATAGAAGTAGGCAGCGTTTTACTGCACGAGGATGTAGTAAAAGAAAATTTTGTGTGCAACTTAAACAAGTGCAAAGGCGCTTGTTGCCTCGAAGGCGATTCGGGTGCGCCATTGAATTATGATGAATTAGATGTGCTGGACGAGATATACCCCAAAGTAAAGCCTTTTATGACGCCTAAGGGCATTGCCACCGTAGAAGAGGTTGGAACCTATGTAACCGATTTTGAGGGCGACTACACAACCCCCTGCGTTGATACCAATAAAGAATGTGCTTATGTTACCTGGGAAAATGGCATCACCAAATGTGCCATAGAAAAAGCGTACGAACATGGCGCCATTACCTGGCAAAAACCTATATCATGCCACTTATACCCTATCCGCATAACGGCCTACCCCGAGTTTGATGTTTTAAATTATGACCGATGGAGCATTTGCAGCCCGGCCTGCAGTTTTGGAAGCGAACTAAAGGTGAAGGTACACGAATTTTTAAAAGGCCCGCTTATCCGTAAATACGGCGAAGATTGGTATCGCGAACTGGAAGATACTGTTGCAGGAATTTAAAATATTAACAGGTTTGTAGGCGAGCTTATACCCGCAATTTCGAGAATTTTGGTAATATTGCAATTATATAATTGCTTACCCTAATATTCGTTAATGAAAAAAGCTTTAATTACAGGTATCACAGGTCAGGACGGCGCATACTTAGCTGAATTTTTATTAAAAAAGGGATACGAAGTTCACGGTGTAAAACGCCGGTCGTCTTCATTTAACACCGACCGGATAGACCACTTATACCATGATCCGCACGAAAGAGGCGTAAAACTACACCTCCACTACGGCGACCTAACCGATTCAACAAATTTAATACGGCTTATACAGGAAATTCAGCCCGACGAAATCTACAACCTTGGTGCCCAAAGCCATGTTAAAGTAAGTTTCGATACACCCGAGTATACCGCTAATGCAGATGGCATAGGCGTACTGCGCATCCTCGAAGCTATCAGGCTATTAGGCCTTACCAAAAAAACCCGCATTTACCAGGCCTCAACATCCGAACTTTATGGATTGGTGCAGGCAGTGCCGCAAAGCGAAGACACACCTTTTTACCCACGTTCGCCTTATGCGGTGGCCAAACTATACGGCTACTGGATAATTGTTAATTACCGCGAAGCTTACGGCATGTATGCCTGCAATGGTATCCTTTTCAATCATGAAAGCCCTATACGCGGCGAAACTTTTGTTACCCGCAAAATTACCCGTGCTGTTGCTAAAATATCCTTAGGCCTGCAAACCTGTCTTTTTGTTGGTAACCTTTCTGCACAGCGCGATTGGGGACATGCTAAAGATTATATAGCAGCTATGTGGTTAATGCTACAGCAAGATAAGCCCGAAGATTATGTTATTGCCACAGGTGTGACAACCACGGTAAGAGAATTCATTAAAATGTCATTCCTTGAACTGGGTGTAGAGGTAGAATTTAGCGGTAAGGACGAACACGAAAAAGGCGTTATCATTGATATCGATCAAAAGAAAGTTCAAAAACTTGGGCTTAACTACGCAGCATTGCACCCGGGCCAAACCGTTGTAAAGGTAGATCCAAAATATTTCAGACCTACTGAGGTTGACTTGTTAATAGGCGATCCGTCAAAAGCTAAAAAGAAGTTAGGCTGGGAGCCAAAATACGACCTGGCAGCGCTGGTAGAAGATATGGTACACTCCGATTTGGACCTTGCCAAAAAAGACGAGCATTTAAGAAAAGGTGGTTATAAAACATTAAATTATTTTGAATAGTACGCTTTGATACCCCGGCATTTATGAAGAAAATTTTAATCAGCAGTTTCATATTACTGGCTACCATAGGGATCGCGAAAGCGCAATCTGTATACCAACCCTACAACTACCAGTTTTATCAAAAGCTTAATGCCGAGGCCTATTCAACTAAAACGCGTGTCCATACATCATTAAAACCGTTCTTTGCCGACGATTCCCTGCTGAAAACCCGTGTAGACGAGCTGTTGAACTACGGTATTGTTAAAAACGGTGCTTATGCCAAGATATTCAACGAGCATTTAATTGATTATAAAAGCAATACCTCTACTTTTTATGCCGACCTGCTGCCCGATTTTAACATAGGGCGGGATTTTACCGGCAAAAAAACAACCCACTACAATTCGTTGGGTTTACAAATTGGGGGTACTGCGGGCAACAAATTCTCTTACAATGTTGCAGGGTATTTAAGTAACGCCAAATTCCCCGATTATTTGTCAACCTACATAA
>NZ_CAMLOV010000229.1 GCF_946481715.1 uncultured Mucilaginibacter sp.
ACATCGCGCCCGGGCTTGCTTACTAACGATTTCTTTGTAAACCTGCTGGATATGGGTACTGCATGGAAAGCACTATCTGCAGCCAGGGACCTTTACGAAGGCAGCAACCGCAGCACCGGCCAGGTAAAATGGACTGCTACCCGGGCCGACCTCGTATTCGGTTCCAATTCCGAACTGCGGGCTGTGGCCGAGGTGTACGCCGGCGCAGATGCCAAAGACAAATTTGTGAACGATTTTGTTGCGGCCTGGAATAAGGTAATGAACCTTGATAGGTTTGATTTGGCTTAAGCTCAGTTTACAGCAACGAATAAAGGAAGCCCGGTAAAGAAATTTTTGCCGGGCTTCCTTTTTTACCTGACATCATCCCGCAATAAAAACTTAACGTTACCGGCAGGTTATCTTCAGGCAAATTATCTCGAAGAATAAATTTGCGGCTTATATTTACGCGCTCATCATCCGCTATGAAAAAACTAACCCAATTGATTTTGGCATGCGCCGCCATTGTTAGCGTAAGCCAAACCATCAAAGCTCAAATAAAGCCCTATACGGTTGCCAACGCGCACTCGCACAATGATTATAAAAACAGCATCCCCTTCTACCGCGCTTATGAGAAAGGTTTCGGCTCGATAGAGGCAGATGTTTATGCTGTTAACGGCCGCTTGATGGTTGCCCATGATAAAAAGGAAATAACCGAAAGCCGCTCGCTTCAAAAGCTGTACCTCGCCCCGCTTGCCGAAAAATTAAAGATCGCCCCGAACAGAAAACTACGCTTGTTGATAGAGATAAAGCAGGATTACAAGGCCGTTTTACCTCTGGTGATCGAGGAGCTTAAACCCTTCGCGCAATATATTTCTTCGTCCGGGCACCCCGGCAATTTATCTATTGTAATGACCGGTGCCGTACCGCCCGCCACAGAAATGCCGAACTATCCTGACTGGCTAACCTTTGATGTAGACCATCTGAACGGCTTTACTCCGCAGCAATGGCAAAAGATTGGGCTGGTAAGTTTCCCGCTTGGGAGATATGTGCGTTGGAATGGCAAGGGTGTGTTAAACAATAAAGAGAAAGCCAAAATAACCGCGGTGGTAGATAGCGTGCACCAATCCGGTAAAATGATCCGTTTTTGGGAAAGCCCCGATACCAAAAGCAGCTGGCTTGCCCTGATGCGCCTGGGCGTTGATGTAATAGGCACCGATGCTATAGAGCAACTTGGCGATTTTTTAAACAAGAAAGCCAGAAATGAATACTCGTCGCCACAAGCATACCGTGTGTACCAGCCAACCTATAAAACAGATGGCGCTATTAAAAAAGTAAAGAACATTATTTTGTGCATAGGCGACGGCATGGGGCTGGCGCAAATGTATGCCACTTACACGGCTAACCGGGGGCAGCTAAATATTTTTAAGATGAGGAGTATCGGCTTTTCGGTAACCAATGCTGCCGATGCTTATATTACTGATTCGGCAGCTGGCGCCACGGCATTTGCATCAGGCCAAAAAACAAACGACAGGGCCATAGGGGTAGATGCGCGGGGCAACTCTTTAAAATCCCTTGCTTCCTACAGTGCCGAAGCCGGCAAAAAAACGGCAGTAATTGCGGTATGTCAGCTTACAGATGTCACTCCCGCCGCATTTTACGCCTACCAAAACGAACGGGGCGACAGTAGCGCTATCGCCACAGATATCCTGAATTCGCGCGTTGATATTTTTTTAGGCTCGGCCTATTACAATTTTATTGGGCCGGTAAATAGCGTGCCGGTAGCCGATAAGATGAAACAGAAAGGTTATACCATCATCCGCAGCTTTGACAGTTTTTTAAACACACGCGCCAACAAAATACTGGCGTTGGTAGATGATAGCGTTACCCGACCCAAAATAGCCGGCCGGGGCGATTATCTGCCGCTGGCCTTTAAAAAGGTAGCCGGCTTGCTTAAGAGTAGCCCGAAAGGCTTTTTTATGATGGCAGAGGGTTCGCAGATAGACCATGGAGGGCATGAAAATAACCTGGCGCAAGTAATTACCGAAAATGCCGACTTCGACCGGATGGTGGGCGATGCCCTTCGTTTTGCCGACCAGGATGGCGAAACCCTCGTGATTGTAACCGCCGACCATGAAACCGGCGGCCTAACCCTGCTGGATGGCGACATCAGCAAAGGGTTCGTTTTAGGCGATTTCAGCACCAACGACCATACCGGTACGCCTGTACCTGTATTTGCATACGGCCCCCACTCCGGCGATTTCGGGGGTGTTTATAGCAATACGGAGATATTTAGGAAGATATTAAAACTAATAAAGTGACCTAAGAGGCTTCCACCCCACTTATTTAAGCCCGGACTCAAACAATTCCTCCCACGATTGTTGTAACTGTACAATTCCTATCTCTGATCGGATCGCTTAAGATTCTTCACCCACTTATCCGGCTCATTATTGATGTAGGCACACACCTATTATTTCATTAAATTCTTAACCAACGCTATATAATGACTGCTATAAAAAATGTACACCCGCTAAGCGCGGAAGAACTTTTCGACATCCTGAAAAAGGATTTTGCCGACTACATTAATGCTAAAATGGATTCGAGCCTAAGTATAGAATATGCGCATGTTTACGATATCATCAATGTTTCGTTCCCCGAAATTATAGAGGGCACAGTGTTTACAATTACCGTTAGTGAAGATGAACTGGTATTATCAAATAACGGCGATAGCGCGGAATATCAAACCAGTGTATTGGAACAGCACCTTCACGATTTCCTGGTTGAAAAATCCAGTTAGGGCACAATGCTTTCCTTTTACCAACCAACCAGTTATTTAATTGCCTTATAAAAGGCTGCGTTTTATTAATAAACACATCATGGAAGAAAAAAAAGAAGATATTTCTGTAATGGATCATATCAGGCAGCTCACCGAAAAAGAAGAGCATTTATATGGTAAGCCCGACCTAACGGACCAGGATGTTAAAGACATGCACTCCGTTAAAGCCGAACTCGACCAATATTGGGACCTCCTTCGCCAACGCCGGGCTTTCCGCGAAGCAGGAGATGATCCAAACCGGGCACAAATGCGGTCGGTTGACACGATACAACATTATAAAGAGTAAAAAAAGGCGGCAATAATGCCTGGCATTCCGACCAGCTTATTGCCGCCTCATTAGTTCTGCAAAGGTACACCCCAAGCCCCTGCGGGAGTTTAAATTTTAGTCCTCTATCGCCTCAACGCCAAGTTCTTTAAGCCGGGCTATATTAGCCTTCATTTCTGCAAGCAATTCCGGGGAATGCCCCTGCCAGTCGGTAACTTCTCCAATTATTAAAAGCGGCTCACGGGTACGGTACGACTTCGTTGGGTTTCCAGGGAATTTCTTATCTGTCAGGTTAGGGTCGTCCTCTATAGGGCCGGTAGGCTTTACAATGTAAATCTTTTCGGGCCCATTCCCCATCGCAAGTTCGGCTCCCCAAATGGCAGCGTCTAAGGTGGCTGCAAGGTATACATATAAGGCCTTCTTCTGTTTGCCATAGTTGGAGTTAAACCCAGCCGATATCAGGTCGCCTTGTGTTAGCTGTGCCTTTGTACCGTGATAAAATTGCTGTTCATTCTTTTCGTTGCTTGTGCCTTTTGATTTGCTCATATCGTGTTTTCGTTGGTGATATAGTCAAAAATATACTTTGTAAAACGCTAAAAATGTGTTTTTTAACTATATTTTTTAAAACGCAATATGGTATTTGGATCAGCGTTATCCTTACAACAAACAGAGATTGGCGGCTCTCGCCTAACTAAGCCGGTAATCCTCAGCAACCACCTTTCCGAAATTCCCTTTTAAAAATTATTTTATTGTCCCGCGCTATATAGTCGCCCGATAATACTACATGGCTACCCTTACCCAAATAACCCGCGCTATGGGTTTTTATAACTACTTTGTCGTTCACTTTAAGGCTATATAACTCCCGAAGATCATTGTCAAACTTCGTAGCATCCTTATCAGACCTTTCCGGCAAATAATTAACGATGTATTCATCACCATTAATCCTTACCATCAACCCGAAGCCGTTTGATGATCCCCACGGACGGGATATAGAAGTTATAACCCCCTCCATATCGGTAAAAGCACGTATATGTTTCCTTATTTTCTCGGCACTGGCATGCGCTTTTACACCATCCGGGGACGCCTCCCATTTTTTGTACCTTATACCGTCGGGAGAAGCCTCCCATTTTTTCCTATCGTCCCGGTGGGCTTTTTTGTCGGCAGCAGAAAATGGCTTGTGAGGAGCATCATTTTTGATTGCACAATTAGCAAATACAAGTCCGCTTACCACAACCAGTGGTAAGATCAGCACATACATAACTTTTTTCATTTTTTCGGTTTATTAAATACATATAAAGTTCTCCTGGTAAATCAAATTGCATAAGGCATAATTCTATTTTTCATATCCTTACCACTATTTGATTCAGCAAAGCTACTTTGATATTTTTCGGCCGGGGTGATTTGGATTGTAAATAAAAATGTAACCTTTGTAAATAAATAGTAAACATTATGTTTGATAGCCGGAATCTCCTGTCTGGGAAAGGCAAGTACCTCTTGGGAGCGGTGCTGCTTTTGTTTATTTCTGCAATCTGCGCAGCGTTCAGTATCACTGATAGTGACGATTTTACTACCTCCAGAAGGGAACTTTTGCTTCGCAGCATCGGGCATCAACTACTGCTGCAGTCGGGCGATAGTACTTCAAGGGTGCTGCCGGTAAAAAAGATCGCCGAAAACGAGTACCAGATCAGTTTTGAAAATGAGCTTACTTTCCGGTCCGACTCCCTGGTGAATACCACCCGGCGTTTACTGGCCGACGACCCGCTCGGGCGCGATTATATTGTTAATGTTATTAACTGTGGCAGCTCAGGTGTAACCTACGGGTACGCTATATCCAAAAATAAAAAAAATGATATTGTAGCATGCAAAGGAAGAAAACAACCGAGGGCATGTTACCTCATCAATGTTAAATTCAAACCGGATGGGATAATTACCGCGAAAAGCGGATACCTGCTGGGCGGGCTGCCAATTTTAGCATTTGTTGGCTTTCTTTTATTGAGATCTACAAAGCCACGGAGAACTTTGCCTGAAGATGCTCAGGATACGGGCATGTTTACGTTGGGCGCAGTTTTGTTTGATGCGGAAAACCATAAACTGATCATCAATGGAAACACGATAGCCCTTACCGGAACTGAAACGCGCTTGCTGCGTATTTTCGCATTGTCGCCAAACGAGGCCATAGAGCGAAGCCGCCTGCAAAAAGAGATATGGGAAGATGAAGGTGTTATTGTGGGGCGCAGCCTGGATATGTTCATCTCAAAACTCCGGAAAAAACTGGAATGTGATCCCAATATCAACATTATTGTTATCCGGGGTAAGGGGTATAAGCTTGAGGTTAGCGGTTAAATTCGCCTCGCCCTTATTGCCGCCTTCAAAGATGTCCGATGAGCGAACTTTACTTTGAAAACCCATCCAAAAACAAAACCAGGGCGAAACAATAGTTTCGCCCTGGTACACATGTCAACAGCTTTAAATTATTGGGCTATTTTAACGATCTCTTTCGAGTTGTACTTCAAATAAAGGTTACCGGCATTATCCGCCGCCATTATTGGTTTTACACGCAGCTGCCCTTGCGGTTCGATAATATTGTTGGTTGACGAGTACTTGGTATTGAACTTGGTGATGAGCGAACTTGCCCCACTGCCATTTTTGGTTTTGCGGATAAGGTAAGTTTGCGTCAGTTGCCCGCTTTGGTACGACAGCGGATATATAACATAACAGTTTTCGCTGCCGTCTAAAGCAAAGGTGCTTAAGCGCGGACCGTCGTTATTGTCTGTTATCTTGGTATCGTCCTGTTTAAACAGGCCTTGCAATGTAAAATCGGTAGGCGCGTTGGCGCCGCTTACCAGATTCAGGGTTTTATATATAATATCGTAAGTAGAGTAGTTGGCAACATAAGCCTCATCGCCTTTATAAAGCGGCCCGTCCACAGCTGAATTGGCATTATGGCTGCTTACATACACGTAATTGTTTGATGCATCCAGTTTATTGCTGTGACCAAGCCATATTGTCCCCTCCGAATCAACATATAAACGTTTTGCGCCATCTCCAAATAAGGCAATGTCTTTTTTGATTTCGGTGATCGTAACCCCATCCGGCGATATTTTATAGATGGTAGCTTTTTGGATAAAAACATCCTGGTATTTGAGCGCGAAAATATTTCCGGCCGCATCCGTGGTGATATATTGAATATTAGTAATACGCGCGTCGGTAGTCAGCTTAGTTGGGCTACCACTTGCCAGGTTCATTTTATAAATGGTGTTGGTAGCGCTCGGGCCTAAATAGTAGTAATCCGAATAGTAAAGCGTATTGGTGTTCTTGTCAACATAAATATCGCAAATATCATTCTCTGCAGTAGCAACCTTGCTAAACTTAGCTGTGCCACTAATTACATTAATATAGTCGACAGTGTTACCTGTATTGGTAACATCAAGCGTAAATTGGGGGCCTGTAACTGCAGCGGCACCCTTTACGCTTAAAGTAACCAGCCCTGTTGTGGCATCGGCTGGTACAACAACCTTCATGCTGCCCAATAAAACGCTTTGTACAACTGCGGTTGCCCCGTTAAATTTAAAAACATTATCTGCAAGGGTAGCGCTAAAGCCTGTGCCCAAAACGGTTACCACATCGCCAGCTTTGGCTTGCGCCGGGCTGATTGATAATACAGTAACTGCAACCGCGGCGGGTTTGGGCGTAATGGTAACCCCCTCCGGGTCTTTGCTGATAGCGGCTAGGCTCTTTATCACCAGGGCAAGGTCGCCGGCGGTAATATCAGCGGGCAACGTGAATTTTATTTCGGTGGCACTCACCGTAGCTATAGTAATTACCTGCATGCCTATCGTTACTTTAACATCGGCAACCACGCTGCCAAAACCTGTACCGGTAATGGTTACCACATCGCCGGGCTGCGGGTTTTTAGGGCTTATGCTGGTAATGGTTGGAGGTGGATCGGTTGGTTTGTTGCCCGACTGGTCTTTTTTGCATGACGATACCGCGATGCTGAACAACAAACACATAAACAGGTATGTTGCCGATTGTAGTTTGATTTTTTTCATTTTGTGAGATCTGAGTGTCCCCAAAATTGCGCATTGCGCCACGCTGCCAAAATACCGTTGGCAGGGTATCTTTTTGTGCGGGTTTTGCCGCATTTGTTTTCAATTGCCTTGGGCTTGTTTTAAATATGCACGCCAATACGCAGTTAAATA
>NZ_CAMLOV010000230.1 GCF_946481715.1 uncultured Mucilaginibacter sp.
TGATAACCGATGCCATTAAATCGGCAGGGGCAGCAAAAAAAGGCGGCTCATCGCCAGTTGCAGCGGTGCTGGATTACCCTGAAAAAGTGACTAAACCAGGACTTAACCTGCTTTGTACGCCGGGCAGCGATGTGGAGAGCACTACTGCAGTGGTGGGCTCGGGCACTAACCTGGTGCTGTTTACTACGGGCTTAGGCACACCTACGGGCAACCCCATTGCGCCGGTGGTAAAGCTATCTACCAATACAAAACTGTTTAACCGCATGCCCGATATTATCGATTTTAACTGCGGTACCGTGATAGAAGGGGAAGAGAGCATACAGCAATCGGCACACCGCTTGCTGAATTATGTGATAGAGGTTGCCAATGGCGATATCAAACCAAAGGCGGTACAATTGGGCCAGGACGATTTTATCCCTTGGAAACGCGGGGTGTCATTATAAAATATAAAACAAAGCATGTTTAGCTTATTAAATAAAACGGCGGTTATTACTGGCGGCGGCAGCGGGATTGGCAGGGCCATTGCGTTGCTGTTTGCCAAACAAGGCGCGGCCGTGCATATCATCGAATTAAATAGCGATGCAGCTACCGGCGTGGTGGAAGAAATTGCAGCTACCGGCGGGCAGGCGAAAGCATACGCCGCCAACGTTGCCGACCAGCAAGCCGTACTTAGCGTTTTTGCCGAAATTGGCAAGGTAGATATCCTGGTGAATAATGCGGGGATTGCCCATATAGGCAATTTGGAAAACACCGCCGAGGCCGACCTCGACCGCATCTACAACGTAAACATAAAAGGAGCCTATAACTGCCTTTTCGCTGCCGTACCTGCCATGAAAAACAATGGAGGTGGCGTTATCCTCAATATGGCCTCGATAGCTGCGCGCGTGGGCATTACCGACAGGTTTGCTTACAGCATGAGCAAGGGTGCCATTTTTGCCATGACCCTTTCCGTAGCGCGCGATTATATGGCCGATAATATCCGCTGTAACAGCATATCGCCGGCAAGGGTGCATACGCCATTTGTGGATGGGTTTATTGCAAAAAATTATGCGGGCAGGGAAGACGAAATATTTGAGAAACTATCAAAAAGCCAGCCTATCGGTCGCATGGGCAAGCCTGAGGAAGTTGCTTCGCTGGCATTGTACCTGTGCTCGGATGAATCCGGTTTTATTACCGGTACGGATTACCCCATTGATGGCGGCTTTATAACTTTAAACAACTAAACACGAGATGAAACTAATAAGATTTGGCAAGGCGGGCGAAGAACGCGCAGGCGTGAATATTGAGGGCGTTAACTACGATGCATCATTCCTGCAAAGCGATTACGATGAGCAGTTTTTTGAGCGCGGCGGGCTTGCAGAGTTGGCCGCTTATGTAAAAGCGCATGCAGGCGAGCTAACCCCGATACCCGAAGGCAGCCGTTTAGGCAGCCCTATTGCCAGGCCATCAAAAATTGTTTGCATCGGTTTGAACTACGCCGACCATGCCAAAGAAACCAACGCGCCAACCCCGACAGAGCCTATCATCTTTATGAAAAGCACTACCTCGCTGGTTGGGCCAAATGATGCTATCATGGTTCCCAAAAACTCCGTAAAAACGGATTGGGAAGTTGAGCTGGCAGTTGTTATCGGAAAAAAAGCATCTTATGTAGATGAGGCCGATGCGGCTGACTATATAGCCGGTTACGTGCTGCACAATGATGTATCCGAACGCGAATTTCAACTGGAACGCAATGGTACTTGGGATAAAGGCAAAGGCTGCGATACCTTTGCGCCGATGGGGCCATACCTGGTAACGCCCGATGAAGCAGGCGATGTGGATGCCCTGCGCCTGTGGCTTACCGTAAACGGTACCAAAATGCAGGATGGCAATACGTCCAACTTCATCTTTAAAGTGCCTTTCGTAGTCTCTTACATCAGCCAGTTTATGACCTTGCTTCCGGGCGATGTGATTTCTACCGGTACACCGGCTGGCGTGGGCCTGGGCTTTAAACCACCGGTATACTTAAAACCCGGCGACGTGGTTGAACTGGGTATTGATGGTTTAGGCACTTCGAGGCAGGAAGTGGTAGCTTACAGCAAAGCTTAAGGCATACAGTACAGTACAATTAAAATATATGAATACTGCAGATTTGTAACATGAAAGTAGGCCTGTTCATCCCCTGTTACGTCGACCAGTTTTACCCCAACGCGGCCATTGCCACGCTGGAGTTGCTGGAAAAACTTGACGTAACGGTAGGTTACCCGGCGCAGCAAACCTGCTGCGGGCAGCCCATGGCCAACTCGGGTTACGAACATTTAACCGGCGGCTGTAACGACCTTTTTGTAGATAACTTTGCAGCGTTTGACTACATCGTTTCCCCATCGGGTAGTTGCGCACTGCATATCAAGGAGCACCTGCACTCGCACGATAATGAACAAGCGGCTACCGGTATCCGCAAAAAAATATACGAGCTTACCGAGTTTTTAACCGATGTATTAAAGGTGGAGAAGCTGGATGCCAAATTCCCATATAGAGTGGGTTTGCACCAAAGCTGCCATGGTCAGCGCGGGCTTAAGCTGGCGCAAATGACAGAACTAACCGCATCGCAATTCTCCAAACCCGGCAGTTTGCTTGGGATGGTAGAAGGGGTGGAACTGGTACCGCTTAACCGCACTGACGAATGCTGCGGTTTTGGCGGAACCTTTTGCGTGGCCGAGGAAGCAGTATCTGCCAAGATGGGTAAAGACCGCGTGGCCGACCATATACAAAATGGCGCCGAATATATTACCGCTGCCGACCTGAGCTGCCTGATGCACATGGAAGGCATCCTGAAAAGGCAGAAAAGCGGCGTAAAGGTGATCCACATTGCCGAGATACTGAATGGCGTAAAGGAGCCTGTAGCATGAAGGATCACGCCGAATTTTCTGAAGTATTTAATAAAGACGAGCAGCGCGTAAACTGGCACGACGAAACCCTTTGGTTTGTCCGCCAGAAACGCGATAAAGCATCGCACCAGATCCCCGACTGGGAAGAGCTGCGCGAAGCTGCTTCGCAAATAAAACATAACGTACTATCCGATTTGGGTAACTACCTGGAGCAGTTTGAGCAGAATGCCATTAATAATGGTATTCGTATACATTGGGCGGTTGATGCCCAAGAGCATAACAAGATAGTCCATAGCATATTAAGGCGGCACGGCATCAGCCAGATGGTGAAAAGTAAATCCATGCTGACGGAGGAATGCCACCTCAATCATTATCTGGAAGAGCAGGGCATTAATGTGGTAGACTCCGACCTGGGCGAGCTGATTGTACAGCTAGCCAAAGAACCGCCAAGCCATATCGTTCTGCCCTGCATCCACAAAAAGAAGGAAGAGATAGGCGATATATTCCACCAGCATTTAGGCAGCGCCAAAGGTGAGGCTGACCCGCAGGTACTCACCGAAACCGCCCGCAGCCACCTGCGTGCTACTTTCCTCTCCCGCAGGGCTGCCCTAACGGGTGTAAACTTCGCGGTAGCAGAAACGGGAGAGTTTGTAGTTTGCACCAATGAGGGCAATGCTGATATGGGCGCGCACCTGTCTGATGTACACATTGCCAGTATGGGGATAGAGAAACTGATACCGAAGCGCAAAGACCTTGGCGTGTTTCTGCGCTTGCTTACCCGGAGCGCAACAGGGCAACCCATAACCACTTACAGCAGCCATTTTAAACGCCCAAGGCCGGGGCAGGAGATGCACATCATATTGGTAGATAACGGCCGCAGCGTACAATTGGGCCGTGAGGATTTCCGCAATTCATTAAAATGCATCCGTTGCGGGGCCTGCATGAACACCTGCCCGGTTTACCGCCGAAGCGGGGGGCACAGCTACCATACGGCAGTGGCGGGGCCAATAGGATCTATCCTCGCCCCAAACCTGGACATGAAGCAATACGCCGACCTGCCCTTTGCCTCCACGCTATGCGGATCGTGCAGTAATGTTTGCCCGGTGAAGATAGATATCCACGAGCAGCTTTATAAATGGCGGCAGGTGATCGTCAAAGAAGGCTATGGTGATAAAAAGAAGGCAGCCGCCATGCAGGCGATGGCTTATACGCTGTCCTCGCCAAAGGTTTACCGTTTAGCAGGCAAAGCAGGGCGATGGGTGATGAAACATACGCCCTTTGCAGTAAACAACCCGCTAAACCCCTGGTACAAGCAACGAGATATGCCCGAGGCGCCGAAGGAATCGTTTGGAGAGTGGTACAGGAAAAATAGATATGAGAAGTGAGATATGAGATATGAGACGGGAATTGAGAGGCAAGAAATCAGGAGTCAGGAACCAAGACAAAAATAAATCTTGAACATTCGACATTAGAAATGACTACTCGTGATAAAATATTAGCAGATGTACGCCGTAACCAGCCGCCTTTGGTGGCAGCGCCGGATATTGCGATTTGGGAAGGTAAAGCCCGGTCAAAAGGCGCCTTGCTGGAAACGTTTGCAACGGTTGCCGGGAATGTGGGCAGCCGGGTAGTGCTGGTGGATAACATCGCCGACTTAAAAGCGCACCTGGTTATCGCTCCCGGTTCGCGGGTATTAACATCTCTGCCCGAATTATTGGATATCGCTGCTGATGCCGCCTTGTTTGTCAACAACGCCCCGCATGAAATGGAAAATGTTGAGCTGGCCATTCTACGGGCCGAATTTGGCGTAGCGGAGAATAGCGCATTATGGGTGACAGAAAAGCAAATGGGCACCCGGGTATTGCCCTTTATTTGCCAGCATTTGGCACTGGTGGTTAATGCCGCGGATATTGTACCCGATATGCACGCCGCCTACCTCCGCACCCAGGGCAGCGACCATGGCTTTGCTGCCTTTATTGCTGGGCCATCCAAAACAGCGGATATCGAGCAATCACTGGTGCTCGGCGCGCATGGGCCAAGGAGTTTGGTGATATTTGTTTTGGTGGGTTAATTTGATGTATTTTATATTGATGAGTGCAGATATTAAAAAATATTCAGGGATTGACTTGCTCGATAAAATTTTTGAGTTTATTGCGATGACACCTGATTCGAAAGAATGGAATGTAACGTCGCTGAAATCAAACCCGCCGAGGCTGATAAGGTTTCGGCAAATTGAGGCGCTGTTAAAAGCATTTTTTGGGAATGAGCCAAAACAAAATCTTTTTAATAAGGCAAAATCATTATTTATAGACGAGAAAAAAATGTCCATTCAATCTTTCATGAAAGGAGACTTTATCAGAAAGAGAACAATGGCCGAATACGCAGGCCTGTCAACTTATATTCAGGATTTTATAAAATTGGAAATGAATGATCTTCAACAAAAAAAAGAAGTGAGGATAGAAGGCTTGGCTTTTATTTTCCCGCAACTTGTCGAATTTAGGAAACAGGTTCGAAGCTTGCTTGCATTCAACTCGGGTTGGGCGGCGGTAAGTTCGATAACTTCACAATTTTCAATATCTCTCACCAGTTCAATTTCAAACAATTTGACCGGAAGGTACGACAAACTGGATGAGGTTTTGGAACAGTTTATCAATCCAACCGGCATACAGTTTACAAGAGAGGAACTAATTGCCAAATTTGATTTTCCAACAGAATGTCTCGGTGGAATTGACATGGGTTATATTTAATAACCTCGTGTTGGAGAATGCTTAATCATGTTAGCGGCATTAAATGATGCTGTCGCCCTTTTATTTAACCCAATAAACACCAATATTTGTCCTAACCTTAAATATATGAGAACCTTTCGCACCCTCCTCCTTATCACGCTGTTGGCCACTGCCCTTTGTGCCGATGCAAAAGTTACCTTACCTTCTGTTTTTACCGATAATATGGTGCTGCAGCAAAAAACAAAAGCTGCCATTTGGGGCAAGGCCGACGCCGGGAAAACTGTTTCGGTAACTACTACCTGGAGTTCGAAAAAGTACACGGTGGTAGCGGATGCCGATGGTGAATGGAAAGTGATGTTGGCCACGCCATCATACGGCGGGCCTTATGATATTACCGTAAACGATGGCGATGCCCTTACCCTGAAAAACGTGCTGATAGGCGAGGTTTGGATCTGCTCGGGGCAGAGCAATATGGAGTTCCCGGTATCGGGCTGGTATCAGGTGGTTAATTATCAACAGGAACTGGCCGAAGCGCAGTACCCCAATATCCGCCTGTTACAGGTAGAGCAAGTAAACAGCACCGTTCCACTTGACGATGCTAAAATTACCGGCGGCGGCTGGCAGCCCTGTACTCCGCAAACGGTAGCGAAGTTTTCTGCCGTGGCTTACTTTTTTGCAAGGGATATCTACAAAAAAACAGGCATTCCCATTGGTTTGATACACTCCTCCTGGGGCGGCACTATTGTAGAGGCCTGGACCAGCGAAAATACCGTGAAGCAATTACCCGACCTGGTCAAAGCTTACCACACCATGAAAACCCTGAACAAAGAGCAAAGCCTCGCCCTGTATAATGCCGAAGTGGCGGCCTGGCAAGCGGCCGTTACAGCGAAGGATAGCGGCTACCAAAACGGTGCAGCCGTTTGGGCACCAGCCAATATTGACACTTCCGGCTGGAAAACTGTACCATTACCCGGTGCCTGGGAAGCAGCCGGACTGCCCAATTTTGATGGTATTGTTTGGTTCCGTAAAACGATAAATGTGCCCGAGGCAATGGCAGGGAAGGAGCTTACGCTTAGCCTCGGCGCTATTGATGATAACGATATTACTTTTGTTAACGGTGAAAAAATTGGGGAAACCAACTTTTATGCCGCGCCCCGTAATTACATTATCCCGGCAGAAAAAGTAAAAGCCGGCCAAATGGTTATAACCGTGCGCGTTGTTGATACCGGCGGCGACGGCGGCTTCACCGGCAAAAAAGGCGTAATGTTTTTGCAAAGCAAAACGGGCGAACGCATTCCGTTGGAAGGGCCATGGCTGTATAAGGCAGCGGTTGATTTAAAAGGTTTCCCCGCGCCTGTGCGGAATGATGGGCCAAACCGCCCCTCGGTGCTGTACAACGCCATGATAAACCCATTTACACAATACGCAGTAAAAGGCGCCATATGGTACCAGGGCGAAGCAAATGCCGACCGTGCGCAGCAGTACGGCGAACTGTTCCCCGCATTAATAAACGATTGGCGCCGCGATTGGAATAACCCAAAAATG
>NZ_CAMLOV010000231.1 GCF_946481715.1 uncultured Mucilaginibacter sp.
TGTTGCGCCGTTGCTCATGGTAACCAGCTCATCGCCCGGGAAGCAGATATCATTCCCATAAGTAGCCGATTCCTCCTTCATGTCCTTCCCGTTGTTTAACACCTTGTACTGCTGAAAGCTTAACTCTTTAGACAGCACATAGCTCAATTTCAGGATGAAGTTCTTCTCCACCTTATTTATATCGTCGATATCCTGGAAGTAGGCAGCCCATACTTTAGCATCGGCGGTAAAATCGGGCACAAGCGCCTGGTATTTTTTGCCGGTTTCGCTGGTGTAGAATACCATGGTACCAATGTCCTGCATACCTTCTTTGGCTACCAGCTTATACAGGTCGATGCGTTTCTTCAAATTATCGCTGCCTGTGATGAAGTAAGGTTTGCGGCCCTCGTACCTGTCCAGTACATAAGCATTATCAAACTTCACGTAGGTATCATTATCAAGGTTGGCAATGGTGTAGGTTTTTGCCTTGGTATACTCCGCGAGTGTAAGCGGGCGCGGGTTTGGTGTTTTCTCCTGTGCAAAAGCGGCGGAGGTTAAAAAAAGTATTATTAGTGCAGATAGTAAATTACGCATTTTAGTTCGATTAGAGTGCCTTTTTGCATTGCGGTCATTTTTTTAACCACAGAGAACACGGAGGAGGCACAGAGGGACACAGATTTTTTTATTTATATTTTTTTTTAATTCCCTCCCTAGGGAGGGGTGTGCTGGCATGAGCGCAAAGGCAGGGAGGGGTTAGCCGCTTTACAAGAAGCATGCATAGTAGTAGCCCCCTCTAAATCTCCCCCGGAAGGGGAGACTTTAGCTTCGTCCTCACTATTTTTTTCAAGTCCTCCCTACCGGGGAGGATTTAGGTGGGGCTTTTTTATGATATCTCCTTAAACGCGGATGCAAAGGCTTCCATTTCGTCCATACGGCCGATGCTGATGCGGCACCAGTCCTGGCCGTTCAGTTTCCAGTCGCGCAGGGCAACGCCGCGTTTCATCATTTCGTCGGAGAATTTCTTGCCGTCCATCTTCAAGGGGAACATCACAAAATTTGCCGAGGACGGGATATAAGTATAGCCCTCCTTCTTCAGCGTTTCGTATAAAAACTCTTTGGATGCATTGGTTTTCTTCAGCGCATCCTGCAGGTAATCTGTTTCGTTGTACGCTGCAAGGGCGGCTGCCAGCGTGGCAGACGATAACCCAGCCCAAACCGGCGTATAATTACTCAGCGTTTTAACGGTATCCGGCTGGCCTACAATAAAACCGAGGCGCAAGCCTGCAAAGCCGTATAGTTTAGAGAAGGTGCGCGCAATAATTACATTTTGCCCCGCTTTAACGCAATCCATCATGCTTGCAGCCTTTGGGTTGAGCAGGTAATCTATATAAGCCTCATCCACAAAAACCAGTGTTTTTTTAGATACGCGCTCGCAAAAGCCTTTCAGTTTTTCGGTATCTACAATGGTAGCTGTAGGGTTGTTTGGGTTGCAAATGTACACCAGCCCGGTATTGTCGCTTACCTTGGCTTCCATAGCATCCAGGTCAAGCTTGTAATCGGCCGTTAAGGGTACTTTTACCCATTTTCCGTCGAAGTGTTCGGCCTGTGTTGGCAGGTCGTCATAAGATGGGTCGCCGGTGATGATGTCCTTACCGCCCTTGCTGTAGTACATGGCGGCAGCCAGTAACAGTGGCGAGGAGCCTGACGATAACAGCACATTGTTTCCTTTTACGCCCTCGTAGCTTGCTACCTTAAGGCGCATGTTAAATTGCTGCGCAAAGGTGTACTGGTAGCTGGTATCTAACGAATCTACAATGGCCTTTTTAGCGGCTGCAGACGGGCCGAAAGGGTTTTCGTTGGCCATCAGCCTTGCTTTCATGGGGGCAGGCAGCTGCATCAGGGCAGCTTCTTCTGCCAGCATGGTGTTGCCGGTGCGCATTTTACGTACAAGCGGCATCGCGGCCAGCTTGCTAACAGTGCTGCTTAAAAAAGCTACACCGCCCGCCAGCATAGCGCTGCTTTTTATCCAGTTTCTGCGGTTTAGTGAATTTGACATATCGTTTTAATTTAGTTTTGTCTCTTTTTACTTTGTTGCGGGGTAGCTTAGCCGTTGTTCGGTTACGCGGGCATGTACCTGCGCCACCACGCTCCTTGCCGATTCAAATGCCCCAGCCATCCAGGCGTTAAGGTATGTAAGGTGCTCCCCTGCAAAATACACCTGCTTATCGGGTTTCAGTAAAGCCGGGTATTGGGTTTTGCGGGTTTCGTTATTATAAACGGCCCATCCGCCCAGGTTGTATTTGGTTTTATGCCAGCTTACCGAGAACGACCGCTCAAATTCGGTGTCGTATTGCGGATGTATCAGCCTGCCTTTTTGCAGGGCAAGCTGCTCGCGTTCGGCGTAGCTTAGGTCGCCGGTGCGTACCGCTTTTTCGTTAAAATTGTAATACCCTATCAAGATACCCTTTTTACCCAAATAATCATAACTTGGGTAAAATATTTGCGTTAAATCGTTATTAGTGTGGGTAATACCGCCATAAATATGATCGTCCTCCTCCCAAAACCTGCGCTTAAACTGTAGCCCTATCTTTCCTGTTTGGATATAGCCGATATAATCAATCGCGCGGCTTACATCGCCCGAAAAGTTGTTGTTGATATTGCTGAGTACGGGCAACGGCAGGGTGCAAATGCAAAGGTCGCCCTGCAATACGTGTTCGCCGGTGGCATCTTTATAAGTAACTTTTACACCCTCGGCCAGGTTGGTGATATTGTTCACCTCGGCGCCTAACTTTAATGATGGCGCTACCTGTTTTTGCAGCGCCTTGGCTATCATGTCCATACCGCCAACGGCCTGGAACATGGTCATCTGCAACTCGTAGGTATATTCGGCAACGTTATAAAAATCAGGGTCTAAAAGCCCCGACCGGATGATATCCGCCAGTTTGTTCGCCTCCGCTATTTTACCGGGCTTGTTTCCCGCCCCCGGCGATTCGGCGTAACCCCTGCGGGCAGATGCTTTGTAAAGTTTATCAATATCCAAGCCGCCTTCGGCAGCCAGGTATTCCAGTACTTTTTGGGCATCTTCTTTGGTGAGGGCACTATCTAAAGCGCCATGGTCTACGCTTTTGCTCAGCAGTTCGGCCATGTAGCCGCGTACATCGTTATGCACCTCGCGGGCGCGGATCTTTTTGTTGGAGAGCGGGCCTTTGCCTTCGGCAAAGTAATAGGCCCCTTCGTTTATGTTGTTGTAAACCTGTATGGGTACTCCCAGTTCTTTACAGTAATGCAGGGTAAGCTGGTGGTGGTGCGGTATGCGGGATGGGCCTGCATTAAAATATAGCCCGTCGTCGAATTTGGCTGTTGTGGCAGGCATGCCGGTTTCCTGGTTGGTGCTGCCGTTGCGGATGCTCCAACATCGCCCCCCTGCCCTTCCGCGCGCCTCTAATATGGTGGTTTTATAGCCCAGCTTGTTCAATTCGTAGGCAGATGCCATACCGGCTAATCCGCCACCTAAAATAATAATGTGTTTGCCAGTGCCGGTGCCTGTAAGATTAAAGGCATGTGCCGGCGCAGATTTGAGCATGCCCAATGCCAGCATGGCCGGGTAAGTGCCGCCTGCAAGCATAGCGCCCTTGCTTAAAAAATTCCTGCGGGTTAAATTTTCCAAAATGTAACAGATCAGTGATAGGTGTTGTAAATCGCGGTCCGCAGGGTTCTCTTCGAGAAACCCTGCGGGGACGGATAAATAACCTAAAAGCATTAAAGGCTATTCACAGTGGAAATTTAGCTGTTTTTTAAAACAAAGCCAATTAAATTATCAACATCCGCTAAAATGTTACGGCTTTTTGCGAGAAAAGCAGGGTTTGGTGCGTTTGGGTTGCTGCAGCCCCGCTGTACGCTGCAAGTCCTCCTTCGTCCGGGCTTTACGCTGCCATCAGGTTTAGATGGGTTTGGGGTTGTGCTTATTTTTTTACTTTTTTCTCCACCGCGGCATTGCGAGGTACGAAGCAATCTCCTGATAAGCAGAGCCGCTTTGCATCCCGCTCGTCTTACGTAGAGATTGCTTCGTACCTCGCAATGACGTGGTGGATGAAGTTCTTGGCTGACTTATTCCCTACACCAACACCAACTGCCCAAAATGGTAAGCAATATGGTTGGTGCGGCTAAGCAGTACGCTTAGGCGGTTGCGGGTTGGGTCGTTGGCGAAGTCTTCGTCCGTCATGGCGTTGTGGCGCTTAAACCAGTCTTCGGCGGGTAGGGCGTTAAACAGTTCTGTTAGGTGGCTGTGCACCTCGTCCCAGTATTGTTTAAGCTGCGCAACAGTGTAGGCATCGACAGCAGGCCCATCCGGCGAGCGTAAGAACACCGGGGCAAGCTCCGGGTATAAGGCCTCGCCCAAGCCCAAAGTATCGCTTAGCAGCCCGTGGTAGCTGCTGAGGTGGCCATACAGGTAAATGATGCGGTTTTTGCCGGGTGCTATGGTTTGCTGAAAATCGGCATCGCTAAGGGCATTGAAATATTTTTCGGCGCGGGCAACCTGGGTGTTCCAACCTTGTAGCGCCATTTTTACAAATAATTGCTGATCCATCTTTTTTTGTGGTAAAGATGGATCAACAATAACGGATTTGGTAGTATCCGGATGAAATTGACTTGTTGTTGACGATGCACCCAGATGGTTATTTCACCTCAAACAAAAACGATTGCGAAGCGGCATCGCCATTGGCTGTCATCCCCTGCACTACACCAAAGTATTTGCCGGTTTGGTCTGATGTGTAAAAGGCAACTTTATTAGCGGTAGCTGTACCTGTCTTAATATCGGGCGACCAAAATAACAGGTTCCGGAAATCGGGCAGGCGGCTTTTTTGCTGCCCTTCCGTTTCGTATACAGGCGAATAAAACTCGCGCTGCACCTGCATGCCTTCGTAATCTATAACCACGGCGTGCGGGTCCATTTCGGCGCCGCCAAGGTCGCCTTTGTAGGTGGTGTAGTTCATGATGCCTTCGTATACTGACGGCCCCCAGAAGTAGCGGTCGCGAATCACCTGCAGGCGCTGTACTTTTAGCGGGTCTACCGCCATCAGCTTATCAATGTTAAATACAGGCACACCATCAACAATTACCAGCGGATCGCCGGTGAGCAGTACTTTTTCATTCATTAAGGTGACATGGGAACGCCCGCGCGACCGGGATACACTGGCCTCGCGTACGTACTCGCGTATTACCTCGTCCATGGTTACAAAACGGGTAAAATCATCCAGTTTATAGGTTTTATAAGGGGTGCCAAAAAAACCGCTGCTATCTACTATCGGCTCGTAGTAGCGTTTTAGCTTATTGCCGGCATAAATATTTTGCACCTGCATGCTCATGCTCTCCTGCTGCAGCGATGCCTGCATACTTGCCGTTAAATTAAAGGCAGGCAAAGCGGTTTTACTGTATTGCTCGGCAAAAGGGCTTAATATTTCCAGTTTATGCACCGTATCTTTTTCGGTGTTGGTTTGTACTACAATCTCGTTGGGGCCATAAAACTCTTTGGTGTTAAAAAACAACCTTCCTTCCGCATCGCTTTTTGCGGCATAAACCTGTACGCGCTTACCGGGTACGCCAAGGTAAGCCAAAACATCCTTAGCGTTGTTTTTTGCCGAATCGGTTACCTTGCCTATAATCATATGCCCGTTGTATTCTGGCAGGTATTTGTAAGCCACTGTATTCCCCTGCATTATATTTTCCCAGCGGAACCTCCTCCATCCTTGCGTAAGCAGTAAGTTATCTATGGCTTCATCAGCCTCGGCAGTAGTATTTTTAAGGTAGTACGCTGCAGATTCGATACCGCCCTTCAATTCCGACCCGAGCCAAAAGTAGGTCAGGATATCGTCCTGATCTAAAGTTTGCAGCGAATCGATACGGTAAACCGACATGGAAAGCCCCGACGCAAGCATTTTGCCCGCTGCATCTTTTGCGGCCACGGTAACGCTTACTTTTTTGCGGGTAGTGTATTGCTTCCCATCGGCACCGGCATCTATAAATAAATTTTGTGCAGGGCGTTTAAAATATAGCCTTTCGCAAACGGGCTGCGAGTTGCCGTTAAAAACAGTAATGTGCGATACGCCGGCATCCAGCTTATCCTTGTTTATAGTAAACGTGGCCACCCCTCCCGCGCTTACAACCGACTGCGTAACTTTGGTTACACCATTGGTATGCGCAAAAACCTGCACCTGTTCATCGCCGGTGTTGCTATTCAACTTTACAATTAATTTTCCGTCGCCGGCATCCGATAGTTGCATAGTGTATCCCTTGGCGCCTACCGCAGGCAGTGTTGCCACAAAGGATTTATCGCCGCCAACTTTTATGATGGCTTTGTAGGTGCTGCCTGCCGCCGGGGTAAAAACAAAATGGCCCATGCCAAATTTTAAAGGCTGAAAACGGGCAACAGTATCGTTATTGCCATCTACAATAGCACCTTTAAATGCAACACCTGCACCATTTTTACCAACCGCCTTAAACGCAACGTTTGATGGCAGCCCTGCAACCAGGTTACCCCCCTCAGGGAAAAATTGTACATCGTAGTCGAGCAATTTGGTTTTGGCCACCGCCTCGGGCGAACGCAGCGAGTTTATCAGCGTTAGCTTTTTCTCGAAAAAATAATCGGGGCCAAAGTTTTTCATCCAGTTGGTGTAGGCCCTTAATTTATAATTGCCATTGCCAACCGATGGTGGTATTACCAGCGAGCCGCTGCCCATGCCATCAACCATGGCTATTTTTGCCTGCATAATGCTTACCTGCGCATTATCCAAAATATCCACGTAAACCACTTTACTAAGGGTAAGCGGCTTGTTTACCATGCCATCTACGCAGTATATTTTAAACCAAATTATCTCGCCGGCCAGGTAGGTGCTTTTATCGGTATGCACATAAATTTTCTCCTGCAGGGCCTTTTTGGCATAGTTGTTAAAAGCCTGCTGCACATCCTGGGCCCGTGTTTGCGGGGTAAATGCTACCAGGCACACCGCTGCAAGCAATATGGTTTTTAAGGCGCTCAAAGTTTTTTTACTATTCATTTTATTCAAAATGGTTGTTACAATATATAGCATTTCTTATTTCTCGGTCCAGTAATCGGGCCGGCGTTTTACGCCCCGTAAAGTACAATCGGCACATTGCG
>NZ_CAMLOV010000232.1 GCF_946481715.1 uncultured Mucilaginibacter sp.
TTTGATGTTTTTTTCATGCAGCGTATCTGCAAAGCCTTTATAGTTGTACACCTCGCCATTACCAGCTGGGTATTGTACCATGGCACCGAACATGTCATCAGTAAGTTCCACATCGGCGTGGTTACCAATTTGCAGCTTAATGCCGTAAGGCTCGCTGCGGGTTTTTAAAATATCTATCGTTTGGGGGAACACCTCTTCGCTCACAAAAAACACGTTGGCTTTTTGGTTTTTGCGCAGGCTGTATTGCATAAACATAGCTTCGGCAGCGGCAGTGCCTTCATCTAATAAAGATGCGTTGGCAATTTCCATCCCGGTCAAATCAATAACCATCGTTTGGAAGTTAAGCAGTGCCTGTAAACGGCCCTGTGCAATCTCGGCCTGGTACGGCGTGTACTGGGTGTACCATCCCGGGTTCTCTAATATATTGCGTTGAATAACGCCAGGAACGATGACATCATAATACCCCTGCCCTATGTACGATTTAAAAACCTTGTTTTTTGATGCCGTTACTTTCAGCGTGTTAAGGTAATCAAACTCGCTTTTGGCAGCAGGTAAATTCAAAGGCGCTTTCAGCCTTATTTTGGCCGGCACCGTTTCATCTATTAGTTGGTCAAGCGTTTCTACACCGATAGTTTTAAGCATTTTATCGGTATCGGCCTGGTTTGGCGCTATGTGCCTATGCTGGAATTTTTCCTGGTAATCTATGTTCAGCTTCATTGAAATGGGTGTGCCTTAATTTTAGCGCAAAGGTACAATTTTAGGCGGTGAGTAACAATTGAGTAACATGATATTGACAGGGTATTTACAATGAACAAAGTTTGTATCTTTATACCCATTCCCAAAAACATGAAGTGGTTTAGCCGTGTTGTTTGCCTGTTATTGATATGTTGCCTGCTTGCCTCAGCAGATTTAGCCGCCTCAACTTTAACCAAAAAACGCATCACCGGCCCACATTTCGATTGCCCCAGCATTACTTATGAGAACGAAAAAGTGGTAATGCCGGGCTGCGGCAAAACCGATGGCAGCATCAGTGGCCTTACTATCCATAGCGATGGCACTAAGATAACCTATGCCTGGCACGACGGTACCAATGCCATCGTAGGCCACAACCTCAATTTGCCCACCGTAGGCGAAGGGGTTTACCGGCTGGAGATTACCGATAACAGCAGTTGCAGTAATTCGGTATTTTCAAAACCTTTCGTGCTAGCAGGCGCAAACGCCATTACACTATATGATGATGACCCCGTTGTTGGCAGCGCAACTTGTACAACGGGTGGCTCTATTAAGGGCATCAAAGTAGTGAATGCTTCATCATATTCGTGGAAGGATATTTCGGGCAGGGAATACACTTCAACCACCACCGCCGATCTGCTGAACGCCACAGCTGGCAGTTATACGCTTACCGCTGCCAATAGCAGCGGCTGCATTGCCGTAAGCAAACGGATTACGATACCAATGCAGGTGAACTTCGATGTGCCCTCGGTAACCAGTTATTCCATCACTAACGGCAGTTGCACGGTTGCCGATTCGTTGATTATTAACCTTTCGGTAGAGCAGGGCGGGCCTACGCTTACCCGCTTCTTCATACTTGCCAACGACCCGGCGCAGCTGCACTTAAACGAAGGGCTCATATTTACTGATAGGCCGACCTTAAAGGTGGGATTGAAGAATGTAGACCAGGGTACTTACAACTTTTACGTTCAATTGAACGATGGCTGCCCTGCATTGCTGGGCACATACACCATTGGGTACGACGACCCGAGCATCGATATGGCAAAAAGCTTCGTAGCCAACGACAGATGCGGGCAGCACATAGGCGGTATTACGCCGGTTACTGTAGGCCTGGCGCCAAAAGCTACCTATACCTGGATAGACCTGAAGACGGGGAAAACCATAAGCAATTATAAAACGCTTTTCAGGGTGGGCGAAGGGCGTTACCAGTTTACGGCCCGCAACAGCCCTGCGTGTAAAGCTACGGCTGTTTTTACCTTGCTGAACGATTCGCCCCCGTTGCCACCGCCGATAATTGATGGTGCTACCCTTTGCCTGCCCGGTATTGCTTCCCTGAAGATAAAAGACCATGTAGATACCACCGATATCTTTAAGCTTTATCTGTCCGAGCAGGATACCATAGCGGTCGACAGCAATAAATTCGGCGAGTTTTACCGTAAGGTATCTGTGACTACGGATTTCTACGTATCGCGCAAGCGTTTCGATTGCGAGAGCGAGCGCATAAAAGTTACCGAAGTTGTGATAGCGAGCATCGATTTTGGCAATACGTTTACGCCCAACAACGATGGCGTGAACGATGTATGGAAGATTACCGGCATCGAGGCTTTCCCCGATGCGGATGTAAAGGTGTTTGACCGCTATGGCCACACAGTTTACAGTTCTAAAGGTTACGGCATGCCGTTCGACGGCCGAAGCCGGGGCCGCTTGCTGCCCACCGGTGTGTACTACTATGCAATCGACCTGAAAAAGCGGGCCTGTTACGGCGAGATAGCAGGCAGTTTAACTATTCTGCATTAAATTAAAGAATTGCAAGGCAATTGGTTATTTTGCGGGTTGAATACCGATGCGTTACTCCAGGCTTTTTACTTTCATCATAATATTATTGCTATGTGCGTTTACTGCAAAGGCAGATGTGTTTACCGTGACCAGTAATGCCGATAGCGGGCCGGGCACCCTGCGCGAAGCTCTACTGAGGGCAGCAGCGAACGGGGTGGCTGTGAAGGATTTTATTAATTTTAATTTGCCCGGTAATACAGTTGACGACAGAACAATTGATTTATTGAGCATGTTGCCTGCGGTATCATCTAACCTTGTAATAGACGGCACTACCCAGCCCGGTCTAAAACTTGGCGAAAGCAATGCATCTGTAAAAATAAGATCGCCTAAGATAAATGACCCGTTTACTATATTTACATTAACCAATGTAAACGACGTAGAGTTGTACGGGCTATACCTTTACGACTTTACTTACATAAACACCATTTGGGCCGACGTAAAAGAGAAAGTAGGGATAGAACTTTTAAACTGCAAAAACATAACCATTGGCGGCGGCAACCGGGGCAATATTGTAAAAGGGTTTAACAGTTGGTCGGTTTCGGCAAAAAATGTGGATGGATTTATTTTCAAAGGGAACGTAATTGGGCTGAACGAAAATAATAATTTTGACCATGATGGATATTTAACAGGCGTATTAACCGCCCATATACGTTTGTTAGATTGCAATAATATTAAATTAGGAGGCGACCTGCCCACAGAAGGCAACATATTTTTTTGCATCGTATCCGCCGAACTCAGCGACAAAACCACCATTCACAATATTGAAGTTAAAGGAAATAACTTCGGCGTGTTTAAAGACGGGGTAACCACTACTATTTTTTATAGTGAAAACTACGGCATGGAAATTATCACCACAGGGGTAAATGTTTATGGGGCTTCTCCTGCCGAATTGGATAAAGCCGTTACAGTAAACCTAAATATCAAAAACAATGCGTTTGGCAACTTTGATCGCGCCTTTTTTATAAACGCCTTAAAGGGCAACGTTAATTTTACAAATAACTACGTAGGCCTTGGCCGCGACGGCGCAACCAGCACTAATATTTATAACTCCCGGCCAAATGAGGGGGTCGCTTTCGGCATAGCCAATAGTTTGGCGCAAGTTAACGTGGGAGGTAACGACCCGCTGTCTAAAAATTATTTCTATGATCAGTCGGATGCGTTAAGTGTGGAGAACTCCCCTAATATTTTGTTCAGAAATAACGAATTCAGATGTTTAGTGTTCCCGGCTTACGGATTGGACCATCCGGAGCTATTACCACAGGTAAGTATCAAAAATGTTAACTACACCCCGGCAGGCACTACGTTAACCGGGGTGGCACCGGCAAATGCGCTTATTGATGTTTACTCAACCGAGGGATGTACCTATGCCAATTGTAGTGTAAGGCAACTGATATTGACCACTACCGCAGATAACACCGGCAGCTGGCAAGCTGTGCTTAATGGCTTAAATGGTACATTTTATGTATCCGCAACTGTAAATAACAGAACATCTGTATTAAAAACCTTCGAAATAAACAACCAGAATGTTCTTCTGGAAAACATGCGATGTACGTCCCAGGCCAAAATAACAGGGTTACAGGTACCTCCGGGACTCACTTATTATTGGGCAGACGAGCAGGGTAATGTAGTTAGCCCTGATCTCGATCTTGTAACCACTAAACCGGGCAAATACCGGCTGGTGTTAGGTAACGGATGCGTAACCAGCCAGTGGTACGAGATAAAAGATGAACAGTTATCGGTATACGAGGGCGCAAAAACGGTTACGGATGCCAGCTGTAATAACGGAGGTTCGATCAAAGGCCTTTTTATAAACGACCCAAGGTTCCTTATTAATTCGTACACCTGGACGAAAGACAACGGTATTGTTGTTAGCCATACAATTGATGCTGAAAATTTAGCTGCCGGTAATTATTCGCTCAAGATCACCACTAGTGACGGTTGCGAAAAAACCTACGGCCCTATTACGCTCACCAACGCAGCCGCCCCCGTTATTGTAGAAAATTCCTACACCACCACCCCAAGCAACTGCAACAGCCCTACAGGTGCTATTAATGGCATATATGCTACGGGCGGCACCGGCACCTTAAAATATAGCTGGCGCAATGCGCAGGACCAGGAGGTAAGTACATCAGCAAACCCCACCAATCAATATGCCGGCAAATACCGGTTGAGGGTAACTGATGATAGTAATTGCGGGGCTGTTTATAGTACGGAAATTGAGATCTTAGAAAGCAACGGCGTATCGCTTGACCTTAGTGGACAGGGTGGTGTATCGCCGAGCTGTAACAGAACTAACGGTTCTATTACAGGGTTGCAGGCTCCCGGCGCTACCTCCTTCGAGTGGGTTATTACCGGCACTACTACCAATGTGGGCCACAATTTAAACCTTACCGGCGTCCCCGCAGGATTTTACACGCTCACTATTAGCAACACTACTTGCAGCCGATCATACGATTTTGAAGTGGCCGGGTTCCCGCCTACGGCCTTTACAGGAATTACCTACACAAAAACTAAATCGTGCGATGCATTTCCAACCGGCACTATTTCGCTTAATACCGATAACGCAAACGAACAACCGTTGCAATACCTGTGGCTTGATGAACAGGGCAACCCGGCCGGTTATGCAAAAGAGGTGGGCTTGCTAAAAGCAGGCAAATACAAGCTGCAACTGATAGATAAAAATTACTGCACTTTTGACTATCCCGAAGTGTTTACCATTGAGGCTTATCCCGAATTTAAGGTATTAAGTTTCGGCACGGTTACCAATACGCAGTGTGGCGTTGGCACGGGTGGTGTATCTGCAACCACGGTTAGCGGCGGTACAGGCACCTATACCTTCCAATGGTTGGATGCAGATAATAACGACACGCCCATCCCCGGGAAGGACCAGGCTTCGATAACCGATTTATTCGCGGGCCATTATAAGTTACGCATTACCGATGGTGGTTGCAATCTTGCCGAACCTCCTTACACCATTATCGATCAGGCTGTTACCCCTCCCGCGCCCTCGGTAGAAAATGTACGGGTTTACAACGCAGGCAATGCTACTATCAAAATCAACAGCCCCTTCCCAACCGCCATATACCGCCTATACGAAACAGCAACCAGCCCGCAGCCCATTAAAGACACCATAGGAGGCAACATTACCATAAACGTTACCCAAAGCCGCAGTTACTACGTAAGCCTCACCTATGGCTATTGCGAAAGCGGGCGCACAGAAGTTAAGGTGTTTTTAAGCGCCTTAACAGGCGGCATTGTTAATACATTTACCCCCAATGGCGACGGGGTAAACGATTACTGGGTAATCAAAGGCCTGGATACCTACCCCGATGCAACGGTAAGTATATTTAACCGTTACGGGCAATCTGTTTTTCAATCTACCGGCTATGCAAAACCTTTCGACGGCAACCGCAACGGCAAGCCACTACCGGTGGGCGTTTACTATTACATCATCAATTTAAAACGGGGCGATGTCCTGTCGGGCAACGTCACTATCCTGCGTTAAGCTAACTGGCGCAGGTACATCTGTATGGTGTTTTCCAGCCCATAGTATAGGGCATCGCTTATTAGCGCATGCCCAATGCTCACCTCATCAAGCGCGGGGATGCTTTGTGCAAAGTATTTAAGGTTGTGCAGGTCAAGGTCGTGCCCTGCGTTTATGCCAAGCCCCAGCTGATGGGCCACTTCGGCAGCTTTCACATACGGGGCAATAGCCTGCTCTTTATTTAGCGTGTATTGGGTAGCGTAGGCCTCGGTATAAAGTTCTATCCGGTCGGTACCGGTAGTTGCGGCAGCCTTTACCATTTCTACAACCGGGTCTACAAATATCGAAACGCGGATCCCCTCCTCTTTAAAAACTTTGATGATATTTTGCAGGTAGCGCTGGTTTGCAATTGTATCCCAGCCATGGTTACTGGTTATCTGGCCCAAAATATCGGGCACAAGGGTAACCTGCTCGGGCTTATTGGCCAGTACCAGGTCCACAAACTTTTGCTCTTCGCAATTCCCCTCTATGTTAAATTCCGTTTTTACGGCGCGTTTTAATTCAAAAACATCGTTGTAGCGTATATGCCGCTCATCGGGCCGCGGGTGTACGGTGATGCCCTGTGCGCCAAAACGTTCGCAGTCTTTTGCAACCTGTATCAGGTTGGGGTTGTTGCCGCCGCGCGAATTGCGCAGCGTAGCTATTTTATTGATGTTTACCGATAAGCGTGCCATACCGCAAAGTTAATATATCTGCAACAAATAGGAATTATGGTAATTTACAGGATGTGGCAGGCCATTGGCCATCTTTTTAAGGCCGGGTGCCATCCGCCAAACTAACTATGCAACCGATTGTTTTTTAAAATAACGGCATAATT
>NZ_CAMLOV010000233.1 GCF_946481715.1 uncultured Mucilaginibacter sp.
GAACCCCTGTTTCTAGAATGAAAATCTAACGTCCTAACCCCTAGACGAACGGGCCATTTTTGAGTAGCGAAATCTTATTTTTAAAATTTCGTTCCTCTTATTTTGGGAATGCAAAGATATACGTTTTCTGAGAAATTAAAAATAAACTTTAAAAAATTTTTACTGTAAGGTTTTTTAGCGTTGCGCGACTGTTTTATGGAATGGATATCATTTTCGGCCCCGGCAAACAAAAATTGCTTTTAGCTATTTATAATTTCGATGCTGTTACGGTATCTTTATACACAAATCAACCTAATATGAAAGCCATCTGGAACAACCAGGTTATCGCCGAAAGCGACGATACCATTGTTGTTGAAAACAACCACTATTTCCCAAAGGATAGTATCAGGCAGGAATTTTTTAAGGAATGTACCACGCAAACTACTTGCCCCTGGAAAGGGCTGGCCTCTTATTATACCCTGGAGGTGGATGGTAAACAAAACCTGGATGCAGCATGGTATTATCCCGAACCTAAACCTGCTGCTGCCAATATTGCCAATTATGTTGCCTTTTGGAAAGGCGTAAAAGTAAGCAACTGATATGAAGCATTACGACGCAATTATTATTGGTTCGGGGCAGGCAGGTTCGCCCCTGGCAAAAAAACTGGCTAATGCCGGTAAAAAAACATTACTGGTAGAGAAGCGCTTTATCGGCGGCACCTGTGTCAACGACGGCTGCACCCCTACTAAAACCATGGTAGCGAGCGCAAGGCTTGCTTATTTGGCGGGCAGATGCAATGATATGGGAATTACCATCAAAGGGTACACTGTGGATTTAAAACAGGTAAAAAAACGTGCGGATGGTATTGTGATGAAGTCGCGCATGGGTAGCCAGGCCGCCATGGAGAAAACCCCAAACCTCGACCTGCTTTTTGGCGAGGCTACATTTATTGATCACAAAACGATATCGGTAAACCCAAAAACAGGCAAAGCCAGGCAGTTTAGAGCCGACCAGATATTCATCAACGCTGGCTGCAAAACCATTATTCCAAAAGATATAGAGGGGCTGGAGGACATCGGGTACCTTACCTCCACCACCATTCTCGACCTGGAGAAAGTCCCGGAACATTTGCTGATCATCGGAGGCAACTACATTGGGTTGGAGTTTGGGCAGATGTTCCGCAGGTTTGGCAGTAAGGTGACGATACTGGAGCGGTCGGGCAGGCTGATATCTCGTGAGGACGAAGATATTTCTGCGGAAATAACCGGTATACTGGAGGAGGAAGGCATAAAAATACTCGCTAACAGCAAAGCCGTTAAAGTAAAAAATAAAGGGAAAAACCAATTCACCGCCACAATAAAAACGGGCGATGAAGTAACCAAAATAAAATGCACACATGTACTGGTAGCTGTTGGCCGCTCACCGCAAACAGAAAGGCTCGCGCTGGATAAAACAGGTGTAAAGGTGGACGACAAGGGCTATATTAAAGTAAATGATAAACTGGAAACCAGCGAACCCGGCATTTACGCCCTGGGCGATATAAAAGGCGGGCCTGCATTTACCCATGTTTCTTATAACGATTACACCATTGTTTACCGAAATCTTATCGAAAAGCAGGACCTCAACATTAACGACAGACCCATACCGTACTGTATGTTTACCGACCCGGAACTGGGCCGTGTGGGAATAACAGAAGCAGAGGCGAAAAAGCAGGGGCTGAATATAAAAGTAGCCAGGCTGCCCATGTCGCATGTGGCCAGGGCTTTGGAAACCGGTGATACCCGCGGGCTGATGAAGGCCGTTGTAGATGCCGATACCAAAAAGATTTTGGGCGTAGCCGTTGTGGGCACCGAAGGCGGTGAGATCATGTCTGTGTTGCAAATGGCCATGGAGGGCGGTATTACGTACGACAGGATCCGTTACTGCGTGTTTGCCCACCCAACGTATTCCGAATCGCTTAACAACCTTTTTATGACCCTGGAGGACTAACCAAGCCCTATGATAAAAGTTGAACGCCTCGTTAAAACATTCGGCACAACCAAAGCTGTTGACGATATTTCTTTTGAAGTGGCCGAGGGGGAAACTTTAGCCTTATTAGGTACCAGTGGTTGCGGCAAAACCACCACCCTCAAAATGCTGAACCGGCTGATAGAACCTGATAGCGGGACGATCTCTATCAACGGCAAGAATGTTTTGGAGGAGAACCCGGAAACCCTGCGCCGTGGCATTGGCTACGTGCTGCAGAACAACGGGCTTTTTCCGCATTATACTGTTGCAGAGAATATTGCTATTGTGCCTCAGCTTTTAAAATGGGATAAAGCCAAAACCGATAAGCGGGTGAACGAATTGCTCGGGAAACTCCATCTCGGTAAGGAGCACCTTAAAGCATACCCAAGCGAGTTAAGCGGCGGCCAGCAACAGCGCATAGGGCTGGCCAGGGCATTAGTTGCCGACCCGCCCGTTCTGCTAATGGACGAGCCTTTTGGCGCACTGGACAATGTTACCCGCTCCAAAATACACAACGAGTTTAAAGCATTGGATGAGCTGAAACGCAAAACCATCATCCTGGTAACGCACGATGTACAGGAGGCTTTTGAACTGGCGGATCGGATTGCCTTGATGGATAAAGGCAAAATAGTACAGATAGGTACGCCTGCCGAATTGTTATTTAACCCCGCAAACGAATTCGTAAGCAGTTTTTTAAATGAACAACGCCTGCAACTGGAGTTTAAAACTATCAAGATAACCGATCTGTGGGAGCACTTGCCGGAAGGCAGCCATAAAACCAATACTTCATCACTCTCGGCCGAATCGGATTTGTGGGCCGCATTGGAGCAGTTTAAATTTATAAAGGGCGAAAACCTGAACATCCTTAACCAGCAAAACAAAGAAGTAAAAACGGTTACTTTTGAGCAATTAATGTCAGCTTATTCAAAATATAAAACCCTGCAGCCGCATGAATGAGCAAGAACAATCACTTTGGGCGTTCATGGCGCAGCAGGCCGATAAGCTGGGGGTGCAAACGTTGCAACATATCGGGCTTACGTTTATCTCGCTGTTTATCGCCGTGCTGGTAGGGTTGCCTTTGGGCATTTACATTACCCGGAAAAAAGGCATATCCAGTTTGGTGCTAGGCATTGCCGGCATATTGCAAACCATTCCGAGCATTGCTCTGCTTGGTTTTATGATACCGCTTTTAGGCATCGGCGCGAAGCCCGCTATTGTGGCTTTGCTGCTGTATGCCCTATTGCCGATTATCCGCAACACCTATACCGGAATAACCGGGGTAGACGCCACGGTGAAGGAAGCCGCCGTTGCTATGGGCATGAGCAAGTGGCAGGTGCTGTTTAAGGTAGAACTGCCCCTGGCTATGCCCGTGATATTGGCAGGTATCCGTACGGCTACGGTGATTAATGTTGGTGTGGCTACGCTGGCATCATATATTGCTGCGGGTGGCTTAGGCGAGTTTATTTTCGGTGGCATCTCGCTCAATAATACCAACATGATATTGGCAGGAGCCATACCGGCTGCCCTGCTGGCCATTATTTTCGATTTCCTGCTCTCGCTGGTGCAAAAGCTCAATTTTAAAAAGATAAAGAGTGCGGTTAAAATTGCGCCGATATTGCTGCTTGCACTTTCGTGCCTGTATTTTATCCCATCTGCTTATGGCGGCAAACTGACTGCCGGTTTTACGCCCGAGTTTATGGGCAGGCAGGATGGCAACCTCGGTCTGCAAAGCAAGTATGGGTTAAAGATCCATACCATCGTCATAAGCGATGCAGTAATGTACAAGGCGGCGCAAGAGAAGGAATTGGACGTGATCAGCGGTTATTCTACCGACGGGCGGTTGAAAGCATACAATCTCATCGTTTTAGATGATGATAAAAAGATATTCCCGCCCTATTATGCTGCGCCTGTTGTACGCGAGGATGCCTTGCGGAAATTCCCTGAACTGGAAAAAACGCTGAACCTGTTAGCCGGCTTTATTACCGATTCTATCATGACGGAATTAAACTACAAAACCGATTACTTGCATCAATCGCCCGAGCGGGTTGCAAAAGATTTTTTGGTGGCGAAGAAATTATACCGGGCCGATAAAGGCGGCAAAGAAGGCGTGGTGCGCATCGGTTCAAAAATATTTGGCGAGCAGTATATATTAGCGAGCATGTATACCATGCTGATCAAGGGCTGCACTAATTACGATGTAGCTACCAAAACCGGGCTGGGCGGCACCAAAATAGTTTTTGACGCTTTAACAAACGACCAAATAGATTTTTATCCTGAGTACACAGGCACGGGCTTGCTGGCTATTTTGCAGGCCCCGCCGAAAACCGTAACACAATTACAAACGAGTAAGGATAGTACTTATAATTATGTTGCCCGTGAGTTTGAAAAGCGTTATCAACTCAAATGGCTGAAGCCAATTGGCTTTAATAATGCTTACGCCTTAATGATGCGCCAAAAACAGGCAAATGAATTGCATATCAAAACAATTTCTAACCTTAAACGATATTTAGATACCAAGTAATGCCGATGGATTTAGCCGAATGTTATAAAAAGGTACGCCGGCGTACCGAAGAGATATGCGCCCCGCTGCAAACCGAAGATTACGTGGTGCAGCCCGTGGTAGATGTTAGTCCGCCTAAATGGCACATCGGGCATACCACCTGGTTTTTCGAAACTTTTATCCTGAAGCCATATTTTATGGGCTACCAGGAGTACGACCCCAACTACAATTATGTGTTTAACAGCTATTACGAAACCGTGGGCAACCGCGTTATCCGCACCGATAGAGGCAACCTAAGCCGCCCAACGGTTATCGACATCCAGCTGTACCGCAAATATGTGGACGATGCCATGCAAAACTACATTGCCTGCAATGAATTAAGCGATGAGGTAAAAGAACTGTTGATTCTGGGCTTTAACCACGAGGAGCAGCACCAGGAGCTTTTGCTGACGGACATCAAATTCATCTTAGGCAATAACCCGCTGTTCCCCGCATACAGTAAAGAGTATATAAAGCCGAAGGTTGAGGAAATTGAAAGCAAAGAATTTATTAAGCTTGAGGAAGGCGTTTACGAAATAGGTTTTGCAGGCGAGGGTTTTGCTTTTGATAATGAGTTGAACCGCCACAAGGTTTACCTGAACGCATTTGAAGTGAGCCCAACCTTAGTTACCAACGCCGAATACCTTGAATTTATGGATGCCGGCGGCTACCACGATTTCCGCCACTGGCACGCTGCCGGTTGGGATTGGGTAAATACCAACAAGGTGGAAGCGCCCATGTACTGGCATTTGATTGACGGCGAATGGCATTATTACACTTACCATGGTTTGGAGCTATTACACCTGCACGAAACGCTTTGCCACATTAGCTATTATGAAGCTTATGCCTATGCCTCCTGGAAAGGCATGCGCTTGCCTACCGAGTTTGAGTGGGAAGCCGCTGCCACAAAATTTAACTGGGGCAGCCGCTGGGAGTGGACCGAAAGCTCGTACCTGCCATACCCGGGCTTTGCCAAAGCACCCGGTGCAATAGGCGAGTACAATGGCAAATTTATGGTAGGCCAAAAGGTTCTGAGGGGAGCATCGGAAGCAACCTCGCCAAACCATAGCCGCATTACTTACCGCAATTTTTTTCAACCCGAGCTACGCTGGCAATTTACCGGCATACGCCTCGCAAAATAATACACCTGCAAACAACTATGGAAACTACTACCTGCACCCTGAAAAACCCCGAAGAGCAAACAAGCCCCAACGGACAGTTCTACAAGGACGTGATAACCGGTTTAAACACTACGCCAAAGCGGCTCGACTCTAAGTACTTTTATGATGCCAATGGCGATAAGATCTTCCAGGAGCTGATGAACTGCGAAGAATATTACCCTACCAATTGCGAGCTGGAGATATTCACTCAAAAGACCGCCGAACTCGCTAAATCCATCATTGCCGGGGGCGACGCGTTCGAGTTGATAGAGCTTGGTGCGGGCGATGCCACTAAATCATCCCACCTGTTAAAATACCTTATCGATGAAAATTCGGATTTTACCTACCTGCCAATAGATATCTCCGGCAATGTAATTTCTTACCTCAACATTACCCTACCGGTTACTTTGCCGGGTATCAAAATAAATGGCTTGCAAGGCGAGTATTTTGATATGCTAAAGAAAGCAGCATCGGTATCTGATAAACGCAAGGTGGTGATGTTCCTGGGTTCTAACATCGGCAATATGCAGGTGAAGGATGCTGAGGCCTTTTGTAAAGTGTTGCGCGATCACCTCTCGCCGGGTGATATGGTGCTGATAGGCGTAGACCTGAAAAAGAACCCGCACACCGTTTTAGCCGCTTATAACGATAAGGGAGGCATTACCAAACGCTTTAACCTGAACCTGCTGGAACGTATCAACCGCGAACTGAATGGTAATTTCGATATGTCGCAATTTGACCATTACGCCATGTACGACCCAGAAAGCGGCGCATGCCGCAGCTACCTTGTAAGCCTGCAGGGCCAGCACGTAAAAATAGGTGAATCCGAAAATATCACCTTCAGAAAGGATGAGTACATTTACATGGAGATATCCCAGAAGTTTACGGTGGAGCAGGTAGATAATATGGCAAAATCAACGGGTTTTAAACCATTGCATCAGTTTTTTGATAGCAAAGGTTGGTTTGTTGATGCCGTTTGGGTGGCGGAGTAATTGGTTTTTCCCCCGTAGAGGTGCAATGCTTTGCGTCTCGCATTTGCAAGATCGCCCATTGGCATCTTATCGTCATTGCTGCAACGAAGCAATCTCTACGCTTTGCATGAACGCCTTGCATAACCGCTTGTCCTGTACAGAGATTGCTTCGTGCCTCGCAATTGTAAGGGTTTAGTAATTCGACAATAGAATTAGGTATTTTTTATTT
>NZ_CAMLOV010000234.1 GCF_946481715.1 uncultured Mucilaginibacter sp.
AATTATTTTTTAATTGTTGCCGAATAATTTGCGTTTTATTTAAACAATAAAGCCCTAAGCAGTAAAAAGTGCTTAGGGCGTTTATATTTCCTGGGCATTGCAGATTAAAAATCGCTTAACAAATCTAATTTCTTAGCATTGTATTCCTCCTGCGAGATCAACCCATTCTCGAAAAGCATTTTCAGCCTTTTTAGTTTCTCGGTCAATTCATCTTTTTTAGGCTCTTCGTGTGCTATTGGCGCGGCGATTGGTGTGGGCGGTGGGGTTGGCACTGGGGCAGGCGCTGCGGCAACCGGCGGCTGCACAACAGGTGCTGCAGGCTGAAAGGCAACCTCGTTGGCGTGCCCTATCTGCATAGAGCCCGATTCGGCACGTTTCTCTTCCAGATCGCGCAGGCGGCGGGCCTCACGCTCGGCTTCTTTGCGTTCCTGGGCATACTGGTATAGCTTTCGGGCCTGTACTTTGGGCAGGTAATCAACCCCCATTTCGGCACCGTTGGTTGTTTTGGCACTGAAAACGGCTCCTATAATTTCTTCACGGGTGTAAACGTCCACAATGTCTTTCCAAACAAAATCAACAAATTTGATAGATAGCCCAAGATTTGCCGGAGTAAAAAACAGGATGCGTTTGTTGGTTAAAGCAATGCAATCGGGGAAAAGGTTCACAATCGGTTTCTTTTGAACCGCAATGTATAATATCTCTTCGCCCGTGGTAAGCAAATCAACCAGCCGGCCGTAAATGCGTTCAACGGCTTTTGGGTCTTGTTCTTCCTTTAAAAATTTCTCTATCATATCTCTGATATTAGGATCGTGGGCAAAAATAACAATAATATTGCCTTTGTAAATATACGTTTTAAGCTGAAAAATCGCCGGCACTATCTCAATAACGTAACAGATGTGTTTTGCATATAACTTAAGCCATCGCCCATAGTGTACTTTACAACCAGGTAATATACGCCGGCAGTTGCAGGCTTGCCGTTGTAATTGCCATCCCACCCTCCATTTAGGTTTGCAGAATGAAAATATTGCTGCCCCCAGCGGTTATATATATAATATTCGATGCCGATAGGGTTGCTACCCTGGTTTGGCCTCAAAATGTCGTTCACGCCATCTCCGTTAGGCGTAAATGCGTTGGGGAAGCTAACAAATTCACATTTATCCTGCCCAATATCAATATCCAGTTCGTCCAGTATACAATCGTCCTGGCTTAATATAATAAAGTGGTGGCTGCCCGGTAGCAGGCCTTTTATGGTTTTAGTAAACGGGTAAACATCTGTGCCGTGCTTTATTTTGGCCGCCCCTTTAATATCGCCCGCTGCGGCAAATGTTATTTTGCCAAGCGCGGTACATACTGCATTGTTTACCATATAGCTTACCTCGGGCCTATCAATTAAGGTAACATCCGGCACAACAACTTGTTGTTCTTTCCTATCGCCGCCCGATGAAGTGACCACCAGGGTGTATGTACCCGGCGATATATTGTTAAAGGAGTTGCTTAACCCTGTAAGGCCATTAAACGAGTAAGTGTAGGTATCCGGATGAGGTTTTGTTATTACCGTTACAACTGCTTTACCAAACTGAGCGCACTCCTTCGAAAACTGAATATCTGTGATTTCTATGGGTGGGCAGGCATCCTGCACCATTGTAAAGTCTTTTTCGTCTATCAGGCAGCCGGCGGCAGTTGTAATAACAAAATGGTATGTGCCGGGCGAAAGCCCTGCAAAGCTATGGTTAAAATCGTACGAACTACCATTGAATAGTACCCTGAAATCATCGTTCCTATTACCGGCACTTAGCTTAATGGCACCCTTTACATCGCAAACCGGGTTTGTTTTGGTTGCAGTAATAACAGGGTTATCGAGGCTATAATCCGGGATGGTGAACGTGGCTTCCTTGGAATCCTCCTCACCGTCAGACGCAACTGTTACTTTGTAAACACCCGCCGTAAGATTGTTAAACACTCCCGTCCTGTTGCTTAGTCCGTTATCAAGGGTGTAAACATATTGGCTTGTTGGTTTTTTACACACTACCCGTGCAGCACCTTTATTAAAAACATTGCAGTCCTGGCTAACATCTACCTGCTGAATCTCTATTACAGGGATTTCCCCTGCTTCGGCATTACTGCCGGCATCGTATACTATAAAAGGCAATATCCCTGCCGATCCTTTTATCGTTCGGTTCTCCATATCCAGTTCGAGCATATCTGTGCTTTGGTTTGCGTATTCCGCAAACGCATAAACTTTCAGTTGGTCTTTTACCGCTACTGTGGTAAAGCCCATAATATTACGGCCAATAGGTATATAAGAGGTACTGTTTAAGGGGTTCGTTATATCAATTTTTACGATCTCGCCGGTGCTGGCCGCCATATAAAGTTCGTCTTTATAAAAAAGCAAGTCGCCCGCCGAGTAAAATGGCATATCACCCAGGTAGACCGCACCTGTAGCCCCAGGCTGCAAAGAAAATAAAGCCGTTCCGCTGGCTACATATATAATGCCGTTCTTATCCACGGTAAGCGAAGTGCCTGAGAAATTGTTTCCTATCAACATACAATTGCTGATAGACGGTAAAGCCCCGCCATTGATTTCGCTAATATAAAGTGCGCCGTTATCCGTGTTGTAGTAAAGGTGAGTGCCGGATACCGCTACCGAAAAAAAAGTGCCCTTGCCACAGCCGCTAACATCTTCTGTTATAATGCCATTTGGGGTTAGCGTTATCCTTTTTAATTCAAGCGTACTTGTTGCTACGTAAAATTGCTGGCAATAGCTTTTTACTGCAATGCCCAGTAACATTGCAAGCAGCGCTATGGCTTTTTTAACAAGGGGCCGGGTAATCAATAGCTTAGGCACAATAAGCAGTAAATATATTTATTTTAACACTCAGCAATGGAAATTATTTTTTACTGCTGTATTGACGGATCAACCTAACAATAAGTTACAGCCGCGGATATCAGAGTTATCGAACCGGCCCAGTACCTCAAACGAACCATCCTGATAAACTTTACCCAGGTCCTGCGTGGCGATGAACGAGCAGGAGTTGATGTTTGCCAGATCGATAATATTTATCCCTCCGGTTTTGCCGGCCTCTACAAGGGTGAACGGGTCGTTGGTATCACGGGTGATGATCTTCATCCAGGGCGGGCAGTTAAAAATACCTTCTCCCTTGGAGTACGCTTGTGAAAGCAATTCGGTCATACCGTATTCCGAATGAATAACGCTTACGCCAAAGCCCGCGCAAAGGGCACTATGCAGTTCCTCGCGGATCATTTCTTTTCTGCGGCCCTTCATTCCGCCGGTTTCCATTACAATCAGTTCGGGGAATTCGATTTGATATTGCTCTACAAAATCCAGTAAGGCGAAGGTTACGCCAATGAGTAAAGTGGGCTTGCCTGCCTCTTTTTGTTTGAGTAAATTATTATAAAGCTCTCGGTGATTGTATAAAAAGAAACCGCTATCCCCATTAGCAGATTCGGTTATCATATCCTGCGCCATGTAAATAAGCGAGGAGCCTTCGCGCTCCAAATAAGATGGCAATAGCGCCAGCACCGTATAGCTTTTAATATCGCCATAAAATAGCTTAAATGCCATGCGGAAACTTTCTATATACCAACTAACATCGGCAACACTATGGCTGCTGGTTATCATCCCCGTAGTGCCCGAACTGGTGAATACGGCCTCCGCCCAGGCGCCATGCGTAACTACGCGGTGCGATTTGAAAAACTCTACCGGCATAAACGGAATCTGCTCTACTTCAATAACCACCGCAGGGTCGATTTTTAAACCTTCAATAAAAGCCTTGTACACTGCGCAATTCGCCGCCTGGTACCGGAATACTTGCAACGCAGTTTCACTAAATCCTGTTTGGGTATTGATAGCGAATATGTTTTCTTTGCCCGGCTTTATCATGCTGATGCAAAGGTAGCAAATGTGCAGATATGCAAATTTCAGATGTGCAGATAAAGCTTTTGAATTGGAGATTGTGATACAACACTTATCAAATAAGAGCAACGAGTTGTAACAAATTTGCCTTTTGCGAGTTATTTATAGAAAAACAAACAATAATTATACTTCATTCAGACCCATCATGAAACTCATTAAATTTATAAGGTTGCCGCTTTTATTAAGCGCATTTTTTATACTGGCATCTGCCACATCTACCGAAAAAGGGCTTGAAAAAATACATCAGGCTACCAACGTTTTAAAGGATTTCAGTAAAATGAAGGAAAGCATCCCTACCGAATTGCTAAAGGAATACGAGGGAATTGTGATAGTGCCTAAGCTCATCAACGCCGGCTTTGGCATTGGTGGTAAACGCGGGCAAGGGCTTGCCATGGTAAAACTGCCCAGTGGAAAGTGGAGCGATCCTGTTTTTGTTACCCTAACCGGTGGCAGTTTTGGCTTGCAGATAGGGGTACAATCGGTCGACCTGGTTTTGGTATTTAAAAACAAAGGCGTGCTTACCAAAGTAAAAAACGGCGACTTTACCATCGGCGGTGACATTTCTGCCGCTGCAGGTCCTGTTGGCCGCAGTTCTACCGCCAGTACCGACCATAAGCTGGAAGCAGAAATTTACTCCTACTCGCGCAGCAAGGGCTTATTTGCCGGTATCAGCGTTAACGGCTCTAACCTGGCCATTAACAAAAGCCTTAATGCTGATTTTTATGGCGAAGGCGTTACGTCGGAAGCGATATTTGACAGGGCTACAAGCACCGAGCCTGCTGTATTGGAATTAAAATCCACGCTGAGCGCGTTTTAAAAAAGAACTGCGCTGGTAACAAAAACGCCTCGGTTATTCGAGGCGTTTTTGTTTATCTTAATCACAGTAATTAATTGATTATATTTGTGAAATTGACAAAGGATAATAAGAAATTAAATGGAAACAGTCCTCTTACAAATAAACAATCGCAAGGCTTACAGGCTATTGGAAGACCTTGAGGACTTGAACATTATAACGGTGTTAAATAAAAGCGTTGAACCAGCCCAGAAGCTATCGGAAAAATATGCGGGAAAACTCCCGGCCGACATTGCAGATGAACTACAAAACTTTGTAAGCCAAAGCCGCGAAGAATGGAACAACCGCAGTATTTAATAGATACAAATGCCGTTATAGATTACCTCGGTGAAAAAATGTCAGTTACAGGCATGGGGTTTATGAATGCAGTTATCGATGCAGTACCCGTTATTTCTATAATCACTAAAATAGAAGTACTTGGTTTTAATGCACCAGAGGAGCACTATCGACTACTTGAAAACTTTATGAGCGACGCCGCTGTATTGCCCCTGGCTGAGGATACTGTACGGAAAAGCATTGAAATCAGAAAAAAACATAAGACCAAATTACCTGATGCAATTATTGCCGCAACGGCGATCGTTCATAACTTGACTTTGATTTCACGAAACATTTCAGATTTTAAAAGTATCGAAGGCTTAAAAACAATTGATGCGCACCTCGTTTAAAACTGATATCCTTCGCGCTTTTCAAATATTTAATTCACCAAATGCTATTACCCGCATCGGGGCTTTTTATTCTTCAGCCGCGCTATAAATATTGTCTACCGTAAATATCTCCATCTTTTCGCCCCGGCCCTTTAAAACATGTTCGCCCAGGGACTTGGTTTGAAAAACGAAATCCGGCGCCATCTCTTTAACAAGGGTACCGGATATTAGAATATCCACGTTGAATTGATTGCATAGGCCCTGGATACGGGCGGCCGTATTAAGCACATCGCCGGTAAAAATAATCTCTTTTTTCAACACCCCTATTTCCCCGGTAGTTACCATTCCGCAATGAAAACCGGCTTTAAAACCAGGCACTAATCCGAATTTTGCTTCAAATTTCTGTGCTTTTTGGGTAATTACCTCTTTCATACCAAAAAAGCAACCAATACAGTTGTTGTTTTTTATCCCGTTTTTTAGCTTCCATGATATGATCATTTCATCACCGGCGTATTGGTATATCTCACCCGAATAATCAATAACCGGTTGCGATAGGTCGGAAAAATATTCCTTCAGCATTTCGAAGTATTTAACATGCCCCAGTTTTTCTGCTATGGTGGTAGACGACTTCATATCCAAAAACATAAAAATCCTTTCCTCCTGAACCGGGCGGTAGTATTTCCCCAAAAAGAAATTGCGCAGTGCTGCCTGGCCTATGCTATCGCTTACCTCCGTATAAAATTGCGTAACCAAAATAATGGAAGTAATGTATAAGGTAACGCTTAACAGGGAGTAGTTGGTAAAAAAGGCCCAGGCATAGCTCCAAACCTCTTTCCGGCTAACAGCAGCAGCCATGCCTCCTGCCGTACCGATGAAAATAACGACGAGAAAAAATAGGATGATGACGAGGTAGATAAAAGACTTATACAGAATTTTCCTGCTAAAGCTTTGTTTAATAAACCACCTGTTAAAATAAAAAGTCTCCAGCACACCCATTAGCGTACCGGTTACAAATGCAACAAGCGGCGTAGTGATAATATTCCTCGCAAAAAAATAGGGGTTGCCTGTGGAAGGGTAGTAATTCAAATTGCCCAGCAGCCCTTTTTCTAATAGCGTGTAAACCATGCTGAATATCAACCAAAGCACCCCAAAGGGAACGATGCGCAAAATATTCCTTTTAGCGTTTGGTGACAGCATTATTTAAAGTATGGGGTAATATTCTTAATTACAATCGGCCTGGCTAAAATTTAAAAACAATAACCACCACCTGTAGTACAATATTGCCATACACCGCGGCCAGTACATCATCCATCATAACGCCGGTACCACCCGGAAGGGCTTCTAATTTGCGGATACCTAAGGGTTTTAAAATATCAAAAAAACGGAACAGTACCAACCCGCACAGGAGCAGGTAAAGAT
>NZ_CAMLOV010000235.1 GCF_946481715.1 uncultured Mucilaginibacter sp.
AGAATTCAACTTGATGCCATCCTTCCCCGGCGAAATAATAGTGTTATTGATAAACTGGAAATATGGACCGGGGGTGTACCTCGAATCCGCAAAAATGCCGTGAGCACCCGCGTTAATGATGATGTTATTAAATACCAGGTTATCGCCCAACCCCAATACAATAATGCCGTTGCCCGGCGCATTTTTCACCAGGTTGTTATAACACTTGCCACCGGTGCCCTCTCCTATTTGTATGCCGTTATCCTGCCCTGCGGCAAAAGGCTTTAAGCCCGGCGACCTAACCGTATTGTTATATATCTCGGCCCCGGCTGTTGCGCTGCCAACCTGTATGCCTTCGCAGCCGGTAGAATCAACAATATTGTTGTACACCTCAACATTGGTTACATTATGTGGCAAAACCCTGCCACAGGCAAGCAAAACCCCCTTTGCATAAAAGGAATTACCTACATAAAAACCTTCGCCACCTGTGTTGTGTACATAATTATCGTGTAGAAGTACATTGCTCATAGTAAAGTGGCCGCGCTGTGTTGCCGCATCGCAGGATGGGTCGGTTTTTGCCATGACCCCGGCAAATTCGCTATTGCGCACTTCCACATTGGATATCTCAAAATCCGAGCTGAGGCCATCCATCGTCATGCCGATATTGCCGCCGTTTACAACAAATCCGTACTTTGTGGCGGCGTCGCCGTTGCCTGTTATCTTAAAATATTGGCAGTTTTGTGTTTTAAAAGCGTAAGAAGCGGTAGCAGGTTCAGTAAAAGTTACTTTGCCACCTTTGTTGATAATTATAATAGGCCTTGCAGCCGTTCCTTTAAAATTCTTGAGCAACAGTGCGCCTCGCGTGCCGGCGGGAATACAGATGGTTGCCCCTGCGGGTATAGTGGCACCATCCACAAACCATTCAGAAGCTTTAACGGTATAGGTGCAGGCAACACCGGTTTCATCGGGCTTACCCGGTACCCGGGCAGTCTTATCGGGCGTAACGCGCCCTGTTTCTTTCTTATAAACACGTTTGGCACACATCATTAATGATGATACCGCCAGTATAACCGCTACTATGCGCATCATATGATTTTTGATCGTCATTCGTAAAACCCTCGACAGCCCGCAAAAACTGGATGTACAAAATACATTAATAGCTATAATCCGAATGTTCTATTTCTGCAACGCTGCTATAATACGTTTTGTTGAGGGGAATGTTATTTACTAAGATTTTTATAGCATTGAACGTTATGCTGATAATGGCAATCCCTGCGGGCCGCGCTATCCGCTCATACTGCACAAGGCCTTAGCCACAGGCCGGTATCCACTCTTATCGCTATTGCTGGGCATTCGTTTAATAGCTTCTTATTTGCCCAAACCGGAATTTACAGAATGCTTATTCCGTTAGGTCGGGCGCATTTACAGGCATGAACCATCAGCTATGAACCTCCTGGCAAAGTTCCACCAACACCCCATTCGCGCTCTTAGGGTGCACAAAACAAACCAGCTTATTATCGGCACCGCGTTTGGGTTTATCATTCAGTAAAACAAAGCCCTCTGCCTTCAGCCGCGCCATTTCGGCGACGATATCAGCGACGTCAAAAGCAATGTGGTGTATCCCCTCTCCCTTTTTCTCCAGGAATTTAGCGATGGGGCTATCGGGCGTAGTAGCTTGCAGGAGCTCTATTTTATTGGGCCCACTTTTTAAAAAGGCGGTATTTACCCCCTCGGAGGCTACTTCTTCGGTTTTGTAGACAACGGTATTCAATAGCAGCTCGTATATATTTTTAGCAGCCTGCATATCATTCACTGCAATGCCTATGTGCTCTATCTTGTTCATGTCCAAATATTGTAAATTATTGGCATCAAAATGCAATTTATAGGGCTTGCAAAGTATTAAAGTAAAAGTTTGCGTATATTTGTGTTGTTAATTTTTAACCATGAACATCCCAATTTATTTAGATAACAACGCCACCACACCAATGGACCCCCGGGTGCTGGAAGCTATGCTGCCATATTTTAACGAAAAGTTTGGTAATGCGGCAAGCCGTAACCACCCTTTTGGCTGGGTAGCAGAAGAAGGCGTTGATTATGCACGCGAGCAAGTGGCCAAGCTGATAGGCGCTTCAGAAAAAGAGATCATCTTTACATCGGGCGCTACCGAATCAGACAACCTGGCCATCAAAGGCGTGTTTGAAATGTATAAAGAAAAAGGCAACCACATCATCACTGCGGTTACCGAGCATAAAGCAGTATTAGATGCCTGCAAACACGTTGAAAAGCTTGGCGGTAAGGTTACTTACCTCCCTGTTAAAGAAGACGGTTTAGTAGACCTTGCAGCGCTTGAAGCAGCCATGACCAGCGAAACCATCCTGGTATCTATCATGTATGGCAACAACGAGATCGGCGTAATACAGCCGGTTAAAGAAATTGCTGCTATTGCCCACAAATACGGTGCGCTGTTTATGACAGATGCTACACAGGCAGTTGGTAAAATACCGGTAGATGTTATTGCTGATGGCATCGACCTGTTAGCTTTATCGGCGCATAAAATGTACGGCCCTAAAGGTGTAGGCGCCTTATATGTACGCCGTAAAGGCCCAAGGGTTAAAGTTACTGCCCAAATGGACGGTGGTGGCCACGAGCGCGGTATGCGTTCGGGTACACTGAATGTTCCGGGTATTGTTGGTTTAGGTAAAGCCTGCGAAATTGCCGGTTTGGAAATGGAGAGCGAAGCCATACGTTTATCAGCCCTGCGCGATAAACTGGAAAAATCGTTAACCGTACTGGAAGAAAGCTATGTAAACGGTAACGTAGAACACCGCTTACCACACGTAGCCAACATCTCTTTTAAATATGTTGAAGGAGAGGGTTTAATGATGGCAATGAAAGACCTGGCAGTATCATCAGGTTCTGCTTGTACATCAGCTTCGTTAGAGCCATCGTACGTGCTGAAAAGCCTTGGCTTGTCAGACGATTTGGCACACTCTTCGATACGTTTTGGCTTAGGCCGCTTTACTACCGAAGAAGAGGTTGATTACGCAATTGAAGTAACCAAAAAATCGGTTAACCATCTGCGCGAACTTTCACCGCTTTGGGAGATGTTTAAAGAAGGCATCGACCTGGATTCGATTGAGTGGGCAGAACACTAAAAGAGATTTGAGATGTTAGATATGAGATTTGAGACTTATATCCGGCGTTTCTAAAAAGGAAAACAAAATTTAACACACGATTTGGGCTGATAGATTGGAGCTTACCTCACATCTAAAATCTCAAATCTAAAATCCAAAATAAAATGGCTTATTCAGATAAAGTTATCGACCATTACACTAACCCCCGCAACGTGGGTACGCTTGATAAAAGCAGCCACAAAGTGGGTACCGGCTTAGTTGGTGCGCCCGAGTGCGGCGACGTAATGCGTTTACAAATACAGGTTGATGATAACAACATCATCACCGATGCAAAATTTAAAACATTTGGCTGTGGTTCGGCTATTGCTTCTTCATCTTTGGCTACCGAGTGGCTTAAAGGCAAAAGCGTAGACGATGCCATGAAAATTGACAACATGGATATCGTAGAAGAGCTTGCCCTTCCGCCGGTTAAGATCCATTGTTCTGTTTTGGCAGAAGACGCTATCAAAGCGGCAATCAACGATTTCCGTGTAAAAAACGGCATGGAACCAATTGTGCTTGAAAAATCACATCACTAATTAGATGCAAGACATCAAGAATCAGGAAGCAAGATTTATTCTGCCTTTCTTGATTCTTGACTCTTAAAATCTTGATTCTATTCTACTACTATGGTTACTGTAACTGATAAAGCAAAAGCTAAAATAGACAACCTGATGCAGGATAGCGGGCTCGATGCCTCGTATTTCCTGCGCGTGTCCGTTCAGGGTGGCGGCTGCTCGGGGTTATCTTATAACCTCGATTTTGATAACGAGGAAAAAAAGGGCGACCAATTTTTTGAAGACCGCGGCGTTCGTTTCGCGCTCGATATGAAATCCTTCCTGTACCTTGCCGGTACGGAGTTGGATTTCAGCGACGGGCTAAACGGTAAAGGCTTCAACTTCCATAACCCTAACGCAACCCGTACCTGCGGTTGCGGGGAGAGTTTCTCGGTTTAAAGCAACATTGATATCATATTTGAAAGGCTCCGTTTTACGGGGCCTTTTTTGTTTTGAGGCAAATGTTATACTTTAGTACACAAACCTTGTTATGAAAATAAATATTGCCTCCCTTGTATTATTACTCGTTTTGTTGTCGACGCAATATGCCTTTTCGCAAAACAAAATGCGGCCCTTAGAAGAATTAACAGCCGATACCTCCGGCTGGGCTGTATTAAAAGAGTCCATCGCAACAGCCAAAAACAAACTACAAATCCTGCCTGCCGCCAATCGGGTAAAGGCTGGAGAAGCATTATATCAAACACAGGTTACCACACATTCGTACATGGGTGCCATAATTTACTTTACAGGTGGCTTACTTATAGACAACGGTTGGATAAGATTATTAGGATCGGGCAGCGCCAAATTAACGCGTTCGCTGCCAGGTTGGAATAAAGGGAAAACTTTTAAAGAGTTTGGCGAACGCCCGGGTTATTTATTGATTGGCGACGATGCAATCGGAGGCTTTTTTGCTATAAATGGCGGCGCGTTAGGAGCAGAAATGGGCAAAGTATATTACCTCGCACCAGAAACTTTGAAATGGGAATCGCTTCAAAAAGGTTATTCAGACTTTGTGGATTTTTGCCTCAATGGCAACCTGGATAAATTTTATGAAACCTACCGCTGGGCGAACTGGCAGACAGAAGTAAAAGAATTAAATGGCGACAACGTCTATAATTTCTATCCCACATTATGGAGCGAGGAAGGGCGGGATATAAAAAACACAACCCGTAAAGTTGTACCAGTGCAGGAACAATATGATTTAAATATAGAATGGATCAAGCAGTTGCAGATTAAATAATAAGCGGCTTCGTGTTGAGGAGTATTTTTTTGTGCGCCCATTAAGTTTGGCACAATTTGGGTGGCGTATCAATAAGAAATATTTGCGATGGACGAATTAATCATTAAACAGCTTGATTTCCTTATTGGCAAATGGAATACCAGCGGTACAGTTGCAGCAACCAAAACTACAGGGACGACTACATTCGAAGGCACCGACACCTACGAGTACGTATTGGATGATCAATTCATTTTGCACACGGTAGATGTATTAATGGGCGGGCAACACATAAAAACGTTGGAGCTGATTGGCATAAATAAAGAGCGGCAGGAGTTTGTGTTAAATGCATTTGACAATAGCGGCGGTATGGGTAAGATGACGGCTTTACTGGTTGATGGTGTTTTACATATATCGGATGAAAACATGAGGTCGCGGTTAACAGTTGTCGACCCTTCCAAAAAAATGGGCGCCGTTTGGGAAAAGAGTGCAGATGGTAAAAACTGGGAACACTGGATGAGGCTTGAGCTCTCTCATTAGAAAGCGTTAATAGCCGGTAATAAGGGCAGAGTAGTATCAATCACATCGCTATTTTATTACTGTTGCCAATTATTTTTTATCTTAGGGCATCAATCTTAACACCATGCCTATCAAATCCTTATTAACTTGCTGTGCAGTATTTTGCGCCTCCTTATCTTACAGCCAACAGAAAGGTTATTACCGTACCCCTGCCCTGCACGACAATACAGTTGTGTTTACCGCCGAAGGGGACCTCTGGAAGTATGACCTTATCACCAACCTGTCAACCCGCCTAACCACTAATGATGGCGTTGAGCAAAACCCCGCAATATCGCCCGATGGTAAACAACTTGCCTTTTCGGGGCAGTACGAAGGCGTGTCCGAAATATACCTGATGGATATAAATGGTGGTGTGCCACGCAGGCTTACTTACGAGCTTAACGGTGCACTCCTCATCTCCGGCTGGACAAAGGAGGGCAAAATACTTTATCGCAGCGCTGGGCATACGCAATTACCCCTGCCTCAAATGATGAAGCTGGACCCTATTTCGCTTAAAAAAGAAAATTTGCCGCTGTGGCAGGCTTCCATAGGCTGTTATGATGAGGCCGGCGTTTTATATTTTACCCGTTTCCCAAACCAGGGCAGCAAAACCAAGCGCTACAAAGGCGGGCTGATAGAGCAGATTTGGAAATTCGACGGTAAAAGCGAAGCAAAAGCCATAACAGGAGATTTTGAAGGCACCAGTACAAACCCAATGTACTACAATGGCCGCGTTTATTTCCTGTCGGACAGGGACGGAACGATGAACCTGTGGTCGATGGATAAGGACGGCAAAAACATCAAGCAACAAACTTTCTCAAAGGGCTGGGACCTGCAAACGCCATCGATAGATGGCGCCCGGGTAGTTTACCAGAAAGGCGCGGATATTTGGCTGTACGACATTAGCAGTAATACCGAAAAGTTACTTAATATCAACCTCGTTTCCGACTTCGGTCAACGTAAACTCAGATGGATAAAAAGCCCGGTAAATAACATCAGTTATTCGGACATTTCTCCAAAGGGTACGTACGTAGCCATTGTAAGCCGTGGCCGCCTGTTTGTGTCGCCTGCCAAAAGCGACCGCTGGGTGGAGATAACGCGTAAAAGTGGCATCCGTGTAAAGGATGTGCACTTTATTGATGACAAAAGCATCGCTGCCCTATCCGATGAAGGCGGCGAATACGAAATATGGAAAGTAAATGCCGATGGCAGCGGGGAAGCCAAAGCGCTTACAAAAGGCAGCAAAGTTATTATATCCTCGTTTGCCGTATCGCCGAATGGCAAATACATCGCCTATAATGATAAAAACGATGTACTGCGTATAGCCGAAGCCG
>NZ_CAMLOV010000236.1 GCF_946481715.1 uncultured Mucilaginibacter sp.
AATGCTTAGCCGCTTTGCGTGCCGGTTACCTGTATGATGGGGTACCGAAATAAATTCGGCATGACGTTATTATGCATTCTCAATTCCCTTCATACGCCCTCTTCAGCGTCTCCACATCAACTTTTGTCATTGGCATAAAAGCTTGCGTAACGCGTTCAATTTGTTCGGGGCTGCCGTTCTTCAGCGCATCAAACATCACGGTAGAGGCCACCTGCCAGGATACGCCGTATTTATCCTTCAGCCAGCCGCATTGGCCGGGTGCGCCACCGGCAGAGAGTGCGGCCCAGTAGTAGTCGATCTCTTCCTGGGTTTCGCAGGGCACCAACAGCGATACGGCATCGTTAAACCCGAAGCCATGCTGCACCGCGCTATCCATAGCGGCCAGCCAGGTTTTATCAGCATAAAAATCGGCAAACATCAGCGTGCCCGCTTTGTCCGGCCCCATATCTGTAGGGCGCGGGGCGGTAGTACCGCGTTTGCCATCCTTAAATACCGAGCAGTAAAAATCAATGGCCTCATTGGCCTTGCCGGCCACTGGTTCGGTAAACATCAGCGATGGAATGATGACAGGCCTTTCCTCGCCTGCCGGGTTAGTGAGGATGAGTTGCCAGGATACGCCGTTTTTATCCGACAGCCAGCCAAAGCGCTCGCTAAAAGGGTATTTGTCCAGCGGCATTAGTATTTTTCCGCCCTCAGTAAGCTTCGCCCATGCCTCGTCGATGTGCTTGGCGGCATCCGGGTCGAGTGAGGGGTCGAAGTTGATAAAGAAGGAAATAGAGGGGTTGATGCCCAGTGCATGCCCGGTGCTGATGCCCAGGAAGGGCTGGCCGGCAAGGGTAAATTCAACCACTTCGCATTCGCCGCCGGCCATTGGGAAATGATTTACATAATCAACAGCGGAATTTGGCAGTAAGCCTGCGTAAAATTCGGCTGCCTCTTTGGCGCTTTGGCCGAACCAGATGTGCGGTTTGATGGGTAACATAGGTATATGATTTTGGTTAAAATATTTAAAATGCTATAAGCTTAATTGTTTTGGCGGAATTAATTAACTATCTCAAAGTTAAATGATTTCGCACAACCGCGTCGGTGCCAATTGAGCCATTTTAGGGGTGTATTGCGACAAGATTTGGAGGCGTTACTTATCGCCCGGCTAGTTGAACCCGTCTCTCAGGAGCTATATTCCCAACCCACAAAAGATTTATTTTACCCAAATTTGCGGCATGAAAGAACAAGTACTTGCCTTAATTTCGGGTTTGAAAGAAAATACAATTACGTTTAGCCAGGTTATTGAATTTATAGAAAGCCATTACCTGCACCAGCCCACTGCATTTAAAAATGGCGATGCCTATAACGAAGCAACACAAAACCAGGGGAGTGCAAAGGTTTTTACATTTGCCCAAATAAACAATTTGAGTGCTGAGGATACCCTTTACCTGTTTGCCGAGCATTACCGCTCGGTGCTGGCAAGTCCGGATGCCACAGACCATCAAAACATCAGGCAGTTTATGCTGCATGGCTGGCCGGGGATAGTTTTTGAAGGGAACGCGCTGGTGGCAAAGTGATGCCGGCCCCGCTACCCTGTGCGTAGGCTACGTTACAGCAAGGTTAAAGGCCAATTTTCTTCGGCTCTAACAACCTCATCCTATAGCAATTCATCCCCGTTTCTCCCAATTGGGCAATGAGCTGGTAGTTGGCAATAGCGCCAACAGCGGCACCGATAACGGGGATAAGCTGCGCCATTTTGGCCAGGTCGATATAGTCGCGGTACTCCAGCTGAAAGGTGCGCCAGTCAAACTGGTCCGTATCGGCGGGTAGCTGCGCGCTGTAGCTATCCCAGTTTTGCAGCAGGTGGTACACCTTTACGCGTCGTTGCTGGCTGCAAAACGTAAGCTGAAAGATATAGAGGATGTACAGCCGCTCTTTGTAATCCTTCACATCAAAGCCATACAGGGCCGCCATATTAAAAAGCAGCTTCATTTTTATGCCGATGAGGATAGGGAACTCGGCAAAGCCAAGCAAAATACCACCCATGCCAATAGCGGCACCTTCGGCGGCGGCGGTTTTCTGGTAAAAGGTGATCTGCGGTTTAATGTAGCTCTCCCTCAAAAAAAGGGAGGCATCGGCAGGCAGCTTTTCGGTAGTGGTGTACTTGGCGCCAAGCAGCACCACCTTCACCATTTTTTCGATGGTTACGGTTATGGCCTGGTGCACCTTCTCGGGGATGATGTTGTTGATCTTGTCCTGCAAGCCCTTGGCCAGCCGGCCGGCAAGCGAGGGTTTCTGCTGCATTTTCTTTTGCCAGTCGGCCAGCAGTGCGTAAGCTTGTTCTTCGTAGGCGTCCATGCAGATGGGGTTAATTAAAATTTAGATAAACATTGTGCCGGTATGTTACTAAGGTAATAAAATGGTTTGCCTGCGGATAGGCACACCGGGCCTTTGCAAATAACGGGCACAACTGCCCGGTTGCCCGTCTGGTTTGAACCGCGTTGGGTAGGCCAAATTCCGGGCCAAACGGAACCTATCATCGTCAAAAAAACGCGTTTTACAGTTTTTGAAGGATAACAAAAAAAAGCACCGTTTTGCACCGAAAAACCACAGAAAAACGCAGATTTTCGCCTATTGCACTTTTGCTGTACGAAACTGTGCGAAACTGTACGAAATTGTACGAAACTGTACGAGGTTGTACGGATCCTGCGAAAATTGTACGAACTGTACGAAACTGTACGGATTGTACGATTCGTACAGCTGATCCGCAAATAAAGGCCTCGCGCTTTTGCAATTTACCTTCATTTCACCATTTAATAACATGGTATAAACTTTTCTTTACTAAATTGCCCGCAATTCTACACCTATGAAAATATTGTTCGGTATACAGGGTACGGGGAACGGCCATATCAGCCGCGCCCGCGAAATTGTGCCCCTGTTGCAGCAATACGGCGAGGTTGACCTGGTAGTAAGCGGCACCGAGGCCGAAGTAAGCCTGAGCCAGCCCCTTGCGTATAAGTTCCACGGTTTCAGCTTTGTATTCGGTAAAAAAGGCGGAGTAGACAATTGGGCCACCTTCAAGATCATGAACCTGCGCCAGCTGTGGAAAGATATGCACAGCCTCCCGTTAAACCAGTACAACCTCATAATCAACGATTTTGAACCCGTAAGTGCCTGGGCATGCCGGCTGCAAAAGGTGCCCTCGGTATCCTTAAGCCACCAGTGCTCGTTCGTGTCGCCAAAAACCCCACGCCCCAAAAGCTGGGACTGGGCCGAGTGGCTTTTTAAGTATTATTCGCCCACTACGTACCATATTGGCTTCCACTTTGAGCGATACGATGACTTTATACATACCCCCGTTATCCGCAGTGATATCCGCCGTATGGAAACCTCAAACCTGGGGCATTACAGCGTGTACCTGCCCGCCTACAGCGATAAAACGTTGTTAAAGCACCTCGGCGGTACCGGTGCCGAGTGGCATGTATTCTCCAAGCGCACCAAAACCCCTTACCGCGAGGGCAATGTGCATGTGTTCCCGGTAAATAATGATGGGTTTAACAACAGCCTGGCCAGTAGTGCAGGCCTGCTCACCGGTGGCGGTTTTGAAGGCCCTGCCGAAGCCCTGTTTATGGGTAAAAAAGTGATGATGATACCCATGAAAGGCCAGTACGAACAGCAATGCAACGCCCTATCTGCCTCAAAACTTGGGGTAAAAGTAGTGAGTACCATAAACGATAGTTTCCCTACCCACATCAACAACTGGCTCGCCGACCCAACCCGCATCAACGTAAACTTCCCCGATGAAACCGCACAGATAGTGGATGATATGGTGAAGAAATACGCGAGATGATTTCGGATTTGGGAATTCGGATTGCAGCTCTTAGTGACCCCAATAACTTAAATCCGAAATCGAACATCCGAAACGGCAAGACCCTCTTGAACACCTTTGAGAATAAATAATAAGTGAAAAATCCGAAATCAATCACCTAATTTTGCCGCAACAAGCAAGCCGCTATGGTCAATATTTTTAAGGTGTATAATCCGCTCAATGTGTTATGGCTTGCCATTTTGCTTTTTGCGCTGCGTATTGGCTATATTATACAGGTGCCAGATAAGCTGGAATTTATTTTTGTAGAGCCCTTTGCCCGCCTGCTGGTACCCGTAGCTTACGAATATGCCTTCTCGCCCGCATTGAACATGTTTTTGGCCGGCATATTGGTGCTGGGGCAGGCAGTGTTGGTAAACTATATGGTTAACCACTTTAACCTGCTTAGTAAACCTACTTTTTTGCCGGCTTTGATGCATGTTACCATAACAGCCCTGTTTGCACCATTTATGGTTTTAAGCGCGCCGCTCATCTGTAACTTCCTGCTGATATGGATGCTGTTCAAGCTCTTAAGCTTTTATAAAAGCGATGATGCTAAATCGACCGCTTATGACCTGGGGATGATCGTGGCCGTAGGTTCATTGATATATTTCCCGTTCATCTTCCTGTTTTTAGCTATTTGGATAGCCTTGACCATATTCAAACCCTTCAACTGGCGCGAATGGGTGTCGGGGATATTGGGCTATGTCACCGTGTTCTTTTTTTTGGCAGTGTTTTACTACCTCAATGGCAGGTTGGGCAGGTTTTATGAAATTTGGTTGCCGCTTGGCTCAAAGTTCCCCAATAGCATCCATATCGATTACCTGGATTACCTGGTGCTTATACCCGTTATCATCATAATTGCCCTGTATGTAGTTAAATTACAGCAAAATTTCTATAAAAGTTACGTGCATGTGCGTAAATCGTTCCAGTTATTATTCCTGATGTTTTTGATCACTGGCTTGTCGTTTTATGTTAGGACGGCGTTCAACCTCAACCACTTTTTACTGTGCGCCGTGCCCGCAGCGGTGTTTTTTAGCTACTATTTTGTAAACGCCACCACTAAATGGTTTTACGAAAGTTTGTATTTACTGCTGCTTATCAGCATAATATATTTCCAGTTTAACACTTTTTAACTTTTACATTCGTTCAAATTTCGGCGTAAACATTAGTTTTGTAGCATGAAATTTGGCGTAGTAATATTTCCCGGCTCCAATTGCGATGAAGATATCATCCATGTTTTACAAAATGTAATGGGCCAGCAGGTGGTTAGGCTGTGGCATAAAGACCACGACCTGCAAGGTGCTGAGTTTATCGTTTTGCCCGGCGGCTTCTCTTTTGGCGATTACCTGCGCAGTGGCGCAATTGCCCGTTTTTCGCCTATTATGCAGGAAGTTATACAGTTTGCTGCAAAGGGTGGTAAAGTATTAGGCATCTGCAATGGCTTCCAAATATTAGCCGAGGCTGGCTTGTTGCCAGGTGCATTGCTGCACAACAAAAACCGCAAATTCATTTGCCGTAATATTTACTTAAAACCGCAAACCGCAAATTCCCTGGTTACCCGCCAGTTGGATCCGGAGCACGCTTTAAAAATACCGATCGCCCATGGCGAAGGCAATTATTTTGCCGATGCAGATGTGTTAAAAGCCATCAATGATAATGACCAGGTGTTGTTCCGCTATTGCGATGAGGCCGGCAATATTACCGACGAAAGCAACCCTAATGGCTCATTAGAGAACATAGCGGGTGTTTGCAATGCAGAGCGCAATGTATTTGGCTTTATGCCTCACCCCGAGCGTGCTTCTGAAGCATTGGTTGGCAACGAGGACGGGCTGGCGATATTCGAATCGATATTAGCGCTGGCGAAGGCCTAAAAAAATGACGTCGCTGGTTATTGATATTGGCAACACCTTCACCAAGATCGCCATTTTTAAGGGCAGCGATTTATTAGAGGTGCAGCACTACCAGCAACCGGGCATAGATGATATAAATATCCTTTTAGATAAATACCTTATCGATAGGGCAATATCATCATCTGTAAAAAAAGAAAAAGAGCCCTGGCAACTAATGCTCGAAGATAAATTTACGGTAGTACATTTTAACAGCAGTATTGCCAGCGGCATAAATAACCATTATAAAACGCCAAAAACACTTGGCCCCGATAGGCTGGCAGCCGTAATAGGCGCACACTATTTATTCCCGCAGACGGGCAATATGATCATTGGCGGGGGCACTACAATCACGTATGATTATGTTGATGCCGGGGCAAATTATTTTGGCGGCAGCATATCGCCGGGTTTAAAAATGCGTTATAAAGCCTTAAATTACTATACGGGGGCGTTGCCTTTAATAGCGGCCGACGAAACGTTTGAAGGTAATTATGGATATGATACCCCATCGGCTATTATATCCGGAGTGCAAAACGGGATAAAATACGAGCTTGCAGGCTTTATAGAAGAGTACATAGAAACACAAAAAACGTACAATATTATACTAAGCGGGGGCGACAGTATTTTTTTTGATACGCTGTTAAAAAATAGCATCTTTGCCCCCTATATAAAAAATGAGCCTTACCTGGTTCTAAAAGGATTAAACGCAGCTATACAAAAGCATAATGATTAGATATATAAGGCACTTAATAATACTTTCTCTTACTGCAACAGCCTTTGGCGCAAATGCACAATCCACTGCAACTACCAGTTCTCCGTACTCAAGGTATGGCCTTGGCGACCTTAGCCCCAATGGCGGCGCACAAAACATGGGCATGGGCGGCATTGGTACTGCTATTAATAAAATAAACAGCTACAATTACGTTAACTTTTTAAATCCGGCGGCCTATTCATCCATAAATTATGTAGTGATAGATGCTGGCATTTCCAGCAAAATCAATACGCTTAGCAAAAGCGGGCAAAGCA